>JAQCLD010000022.1 GCA_027592785.1 Acidobacteriota bacterium | reverse complement strand
GCCGTTCCACTCCAAGCTGGTCTAGTTTTCCGGCGCCGCCCTGGTCTATTTTTACTCCGCCCTTGACATATCCGGGAGCGGGATCGATTGACCTAAGACGGTCCATTCACTCGGGGCCTTCCTCCGTGCCGTTGGGCTCACTTCGCGATTAAAGACTCGGCCCCCCAGCAGCTCGGCGTAGGTCACACTCGCGGACGAGTCGGTATTCGACCGCACTACGCCATTAGCTGCTGTCAGCTGATCGCTGGGAACTCCCAAGCGGCCCGCAGCTATGCGGATCAATTCTTCCCGAGCCGTCGCTGCCGCCTGCGCCAAATTGTTGCCGTTGAAGTTTGTTGGATGCGATTGGCTGCCGGAAGTGTGCCCCTGGTCCGGGGTCAGTGCCGTGTCGCAAGACAACAAGGTCACCCGATCAAAGGGAACCGCCAGCTCTTCCGCGACAAGCTGCTGTTGCGCTGTGGCGATCCCCTGACCGAGTTCCTCTTTTCCGGTGTAGGCGATGATGCGCCCGTCCGCCGCGACAGTGATCCATGAATCCAGCTGGCCTAGCGGCGGCGAAAGCGGCACTTGGCCCCGCAACACCTTCGGCGCTCCCATGCAGAAGCCGACGATCAACGCGCCCGAGGTCTTAAGAAGTTCACGCCGCGAGAGTCCGGCCTGGCCAAGCGCCGCCTCGGCGTCGGCGCACAGCTTGGGCGAGACGGAAGGGCGCTTCATCTCGCCTCCTCGGCGTAGCGATAAATCGCCCGCAACATCCTGGAGTTCGTGAAGCAACGGCAAAGAACGTTCGAGAGTGCATCTCGGATTTGCGCTCGGGTCGCGTTCGGGTTGCGATCGAGGTAGGCCTTGGCAGTCATGATCACGCCGTTCACGCAGAACCCGCACTGAGCCGCCTGTTCGTCGATAAACGCTTGTTGTAGGGGGTGCGGATTATCCGACGTCCCCAGCCCCTCGAGCGTCGTGATCTCGCCGTCTGACACACGCTCCAGCGGCGTAATGCAAGAGCGGATCGCCTGCCCATTGACATGCACCGTGCAAGCGCCGCACTGCCCCAGTCCGCAACCGAATTTGGGTCCTCTTAGTCCCGCCTCGTCGCTGAGGACATATAGCAGGGGTGTTGCTGGATCAACGTCAACTGTCCTGCTGTGACCGTTGATCCGAAGAGTGAAGACGCTCATATCCACCTCTTGCCGTCAAGCCGCATCGCTGCCAGTTCTCACAGGGGGCGGCGACTCTGTGTCTTGGCTCATTGTTATTCGCTGAATGTGAGGCGAAGTACCTTTCGACCCCGGACTTCCGCGACATAGAGTGAGCCGTCGCGGCCACTTGCGATGAGGTGAGGCCCGCCCATCTCGACTTGGACGTCACTATCACCGCCTCCGATGGAAACAAGCTGCTCGTGGGATTTCCGATCGAAGACTAGCACCCGAGAGTTCCCGAAGTCCGAAACGAACAGATACCGTTGTGCGGGGTCGGCCGAAAAAGCGATTCCGGATGCGGTCTGAGGCGATTCCTGCCCTACGCCGACTGAAAATTGCTTCTGGTACTTACCATCAAGCGCGAAAACTTGGATCCTCTGATGGAGCCGGTCAGCAACATAGACGAGCCCGTCTCCAGAGACTTCGATGCCATGCAAGCCTTCAAAAAAAGGCACATCTTCGTTGCCGGTCGCGCTTCCCGTCGTTCCGCCGGCCGGAGGCAGGACAGGCGGCTGACTACCGAAGGCGCCCCACATACGTTTGAAGTCACCGCTAGCCCGGTCAAACACGACGACGCGGTGATTCGCGTATCCGTCGGAGACGTAGACCTCACTAGTTGCATCATTGACGTATATGTCCGATGCCGCCCTGACATTCTTGGTATCGGAATCGCCTTTGCTTGCGCCTTGGACGCCGATTTGCTTGACAAAGTGTCCGTCCCCAGTGAATTCAAGAATGGCATCGTCGGCCCGCGTGGGATCGTTGTGGAAACTTCCCGATACCCAGAAATGCCCCTGCGCATCGAGCGCGAGGCTGTGTTCGACCTGCGGCCAATCATAGCCGTTCCCAGGACCACCGTAGCCGGCGAGGAACCGACCATCCGGATCGTACTTAAGCACAGGTGGTGCAGCATTTGCGCGGTCTTGCTCAGGCAGAGATCTGGGGCGGTGCAATACCCATACCGATCCATCTGGACCGACGGCAACCGCGCTAACATCGCCGACAAGCTTACCTTGCGGGGGATGCCACCAATCAACGTCAGTCTGGACCTTGAGCGCGGTTGTGTCCTGTGCAACCAGAGTGGGAGTAAAGCCAACCAAGAAGATTGCCAATAACGTTGCCAGAACTATCGCTGCGTTTCCCGAGAGTTGTCGCAAGCGGGTCTCGCTAACGCCAGATCCGCAGCTGATGCCAATCGTCGATCTTTCAATTAATCTCATTTTCTGTTCCCACAAATTACGAATTAAGTAACTGAAAGTCTGCTGACCGCAAAGGCATTCTTCCCGCAGAGCTTTCTCAATCTTGCTGTCAGTTAGGAAGGTTCTCTCTTCGTTCGGCAAATCGACGAGAAGCGTTTCGCAGAGTCCGCAAAGCTCCCTGAATCGAGATCGCCGTACTGCCAAACATAACCGAGCAGCCATCTCAATATACACGATCCGCCCGCAGGACCGCGCGATAGACGCGGACGGGAATGTCTTGACGCTTGCGTTGCATCGACCGTTTGAGCCGGCTAGCATTGCCCAATAGAACGGCCAGGCGAAGTCGAAAGCCAGCCGCAAGTATCCCGCCTTGATTGGGTCGCCGCGCTAGTCCTCGCCGCACGACAACGACACGCCCGCTAATATAAACTTCGCTATGTTACGTAACCTCAGCCTCTTCATCTTGGCAGCCGCACTGGCGCTGCCGGCCAACGCCCAGTTCGGGAAAGTTCTCAAAGGTCTCGGTGACCGCGGGGCGCCAACCGACTCGAAAAGCGCGTCTGGACTCAAGGAGGCGCTACAGATCGGTACCGACCACACCGTGGACCTCACCGGAACCACGGACGGCTTCCTTAAGAACGAGGCCATTAAGATTCTGCTGCCTGAGAAGCTGCAAACCGCCCAGAGGGGATTGCGAATGGCCGGAATGGGGCCTAAGCTGGACGAGTTCGAACTCAGCATGAACCGAGCTGCCGAGAAAGCTGCACCCGCTGCCCGCAGCATTTTCAAGGATGCACTGATGCAGATGACATTCGACGATGCCCGCAAGATCTTAACCGGTGGGGATACCGCGGCGACAGAGTACTTCAAGGGGAAGACTTCGGACAGTCTCACAGCGTCTTTCAGGCCTACGGTGGAATCAGCCATGGAAGAAACCGGGGTTGTGCAGCAGTACAAGCAACTCGCTGGCGGCGTTCAGTCGCTGCCGTTCGGACGCAGTCAGAGTTTCGACATCACCGACTACGTGGTTGCAAAGACTCTGGACGGCCTGTTTCATGTGCTCGGCGAGGAAGAGAAGAAGATCCGCACCGATCCGGCAGCGCAGATCACTCCACTCCTCAAGGAAGTCTTCGGCAAGCGCTGACGTCGGATCCAAGGCTAGGACGGGTTCGTTTAGGGCCCGTTTGCAGACGCTCAGATCTGATTGGTTCCCAAGAAGGTCCTTGAGTTCACTAGCTTGTTGACCTTGGCGGGCACTGTCGCCACGCTGGCGACGAACTGAATGAAGAGAAGGTGAGCCCAGAGAGAAAGCGCACCATGTCACTCCTCCTCGTTATCAATGGCGCCGGACAAAACTGGGCCCCTGAGTCCTGGCTGCACCGCTTCTCGGAGCGTCTTTCCGGGCGCCGCATCGTCATCGCCAATGAGCAGGATGCCGTCGTCGAAGTTTTCCGCTACGCGGCCGTCTGGAAGCCGACACACGGCTTCCTCGCGCGCTGCAAAGGCCTGGAGGTAATCTTCAACCTGGGTGCCGGCGTCGACGCTCTGCTGCAGGACCGAACGCTGCCGAACGTGCCGCTCGTGCGCATCGTCAACCAGGACCTCAGAAAGCGGATGACAGAGTACGTCGTGCTGCACTGCCTGATGCACCACCGTCGCCAGCGTGCGCTCGACGACGCCCAGGCACGATGCGTCTGGGAGGCCGACGAACAGCCGGCGGCAGCTGCGGTCCGCGTCGGCATCCTGGGCCTTGGCGAACTTGGCCAGGACGCAGCGGAGGTTCTTCATCGCATCGGTTTTCAGGTGGCCGGCTGGAGCCGCGCGCGCAAGACCGTGCCGGGCATCCGGTCCTACGCAGGCCAAGGCGAGCTTAACGAGTTCCTCGGCCGTACGGATATTCTGGTAGCACTTGTCCCACTGACCCCCGACACCCAAGGCATCCTCAACCGCGACCTGTTTCAGAGGCTCGCCCGCGACGGCGCGCTCGGCTCCCCGGTGCTGATCAACGCAGGCCGCGGCGGTCTGCAGGTCGAGGCCGATATCATCTCGTGCCTTAACGACGGGACGTTGGGCGCTGCCACTCTCGACGTCTTCCACGAGGAGCCGCTAGGGGCCTCGACCCCTTTTTGGGGACATCCCAAGGTCACGGTCACACCGCATAATGCCGCTGACAGCGACCCCGAGGCGATCTCCGACGATATCGCCGCTCAGATTCTCGACTACGAGGCCGGCAAGCCGCTGCGCAACGTCGTGGATCGCAACAAAGGCTACTGATCACTGCCACCACCATGGGTGCTAGCCGCAGTCCATGATGGTGGCCTGACCCATTGGTTCCGCCCCGCATCGAAGAAACGACTGCCTGAAACAGGCCATGAAGGCCTGAGCGGCCGCAAAGCTTGGTAGGCCGTACATTGGACGGGTTAGGATCGAGGGTCAGCGGGCCGGCTCAAGCCCCTCGAACTTGCGCCGCTCGGCGCTATTGCCGTGGCAAACGACGCAGGACTCGCCCCCTGCAGCATCAACGTCGGAGACGATGACGTAGCTAAGCCCGTTGTCCACCCAACTGATCAACTTCAGCCCCTCGACCGAGTAGAAGTGGAAGTCGAGTTCGCCAGAACGGTAGATCTCGCCGGCGACCGGCTCGCGGCCGCCGGCAGAAGCGACCAACAGCGAAACCGGCTTGTCGCGCATGGTGTAGGAAAGGAAGGCGACGTCGTCGTCCTCATGACGCAGCAAGCGGGCGCCGACCAACTCGTACGCGTTGTCGCCCGGCGTCGCTTGCGGATAAGCAGGAAGTTCCAAATGGAACGGCAGGTTATCTTCCAGCCAAGATGAAAGCACCGCCGGCTCTCCGGAACTCGCGTCCAAGTTCAAGCGGCCACGAGCGTACCGCAGGTGGGACTCCGCAGCGTAGACCCGAAAGGACCCGCCGTCGCCCTCGAACCAACCCGCCAACCAACCCCCAAGAGCGCCGGCCGTCAGGACCACCGCCGCCGCTGCACGCCACCACTGCCAAGAGTGCTCGGCCCGTTCGGCCTGTTGCTCCGCCTGGTACATCAGCTCGCGCACTAGACGCTCTGAACGCTCCGACGGCCGATACGCCTCGCGGGCCCCGCGCACGGCGTCCACCGCTTCTTGCCAATGGCTGTGCTCGGTTCGACAGGCCGCGCAATCGAGCAGATGCGACTCGAAACCTGTGACTTCGCGCTCGGCGAGCTCACCGTCTAGATAGCGATGCATCGCCTCGCGAACTTCGCCGCAGGTCATCATTGATGGGCCTCCCGCCGGGACTCTCGCCCGACGACTTGTGACAAGATCTCCCGCAGCCGTGTCCGAGCCCTCGCCAGGCGGCTCATTACGGTGCCTGCCGGGCATTCGAGAACTTGGGCGATCTGTTCGTACGCCAAACCTTCTATGTCTCGCAAAACGATAATTTCACGGTGCGCCTCGCTGAGCGAATCCAACGCGCTGCGCACTTCAATCTGCAGCGCCCGCCTCAACAAAGTGTTCTCCGGCGAATGCTCGGGAGCAGTTTTCAACTCCCCGGCTGCTTCCAGGACGTCCTCGTGGGCACGCGCTCTCAGGTCGTTCTTCCAGACGTTTCTCAAGATCACGAACATCCAGCGGCGCACCTCTTCTGGCGCCCCTGGTGAGGGTTTGCGCGCGGCGCCGAGAGCTCTGCGGTAGCTTTCCTGCACGAGTTCCTCGGCTTCCGCTTGGTCCCCGCTAAGCGCCCGTCCATAGCGGAACAGCGAGTCGTGACAGGCAAGCATGGCCTGGTGCGTCTCCTTCAAATCGTTCGGACTCTGAAATGACAACAACGGCACCGCCAAAAAATTCCGTCTACTGGGGAATATTGTCGCGGGGTTCGTGTTGTCAGTCAAAGGGTGCAGGGGACAAGTTGCGCTGCCGTGAGTCAACAAAGGGGCGGAGTTCGAAACGCTTCGCCCGGTGCGTGATCCATACCTACGACGACAGCCCAACCGACTTTCCGTTCCACCAAGGAGAACACTGAAGAATATGAAGAAGACACTCACGACGCTGCTCTTCGCCGCTCTCGCGGTCGTTGCGCTGCCGTTGGCCCTAACTGATATCGCCAGCGCGCAAGAGCCGAAGTCCAACCAGTTTTGGTGGCCGGACCAGATCGATCTATCGCCGCTGCGGCAGCATGCCGCCGAGTCGAATCCGCTGGGCGCGCGATTCGACTACGCTGCGGCTTTTGGATCGCTCGACCTCAATGCCGTCAAGGCGGACCTGAACGAGGTTCTCACGACGTCGCAGGATTGGTGGCCAGCCGACTACGGGCACTATGGTCCGTTCTTCATCCGCATGGCCTGGCATAGCGCCGGCACCTACCGTGTGATGGACGGTCGTGGAGGCGCCGGCGGCGGACAGCAACGCTTCGACCCGCTCAATAGCTGGCCGGACAACGCCAGCCTCGACAAAGCACGGCGGCTGTTGTGGCCGGTGAAGCAGAAATATGGCCGGAACATCTCCTGGGCCGATCTGATCGTTCTCGCCGGCAATGTCTCGCTGGAGTCCATGGACTTCAAGCCTTATGGCTTCGCTGGCGGACGCGAAGACGACTGGGAACCGGACATGGTTTATTGGGGCCCCGAGCAAGAGTGGCTTGCTGACGAACGCTATAGCGGCGACCGCAAACTGGAGAATCCGCTGGCCGCCGTCCAGATGGGTCTGATCTACGTCAATCCCGAGGGCCCGAACGGCAATCCCGATCCATTGGCGGCTGCCAAGGATATCCGCGACACCTTCGGACGTATGGCGATGAACGACGAGGAGACAGTTGCGCTGATCGCCGGCGGCCACACCTTCGGCAAAGCGCATGGCGCTCACAAGCCCGCCGATTGCGTGGGCCCTGCGCCCGGAGGCGGCGCTCTCGAACAGCAAGGACTGGGTTGGGAGAACAAGTGCGGCAGCGGCAACGGCGTCGACACGGTTACCAGCGGCCTCGAAGGCGCCTGGTCGGCCACCCCGACTTGGTGGAGCACGGAGTACCTTGAAAATTTACTCGAGTACGAGTGGGAGCAGACCAAGAGTCCCGCCGGCGCCACCCAATGGATTCCTGCAGGGGGCGCAGCGGCAAGAACGGTGCCGGATGCGCACGACCAAACGAAGCGGCATGCGCCGATGATGTTCACGACGGACCTGGCGCTCAAGTTCGACCCGGCTTACCGGGAGATCTCCATGCGGTTTCAGAAGGACCCCGACGCATTCGCCCTGGCGTTTGCCAAGGCGTGGTTCAAGCTGACGCATCGCGACATGGGACCGCGCTCTCGCTATCTCGGCCCCGAGGTTCCCAGCGAAGACCTGATTTGGCAGGACCCGCTCCCCGCAGCCGATCATCCGCTGGTCAACGCCAGAGACGTAGCAAGGCTGAAGGCGCAGATCCTCGAATCGGGCCTGACGGTCCCTGAGTTGGTCCGCACGGCCTGGGCCTCAGCTGCTTCATTCCGCGGCACCGACATGCGCGGCGGCGCGAACGGAGCGCGCATTCGTCTGGAGCCGCAGAAGGATTGGGCGGTCAACAACCCGGCTGAGTTGGGCCGAGTGCTGGGACGCTTGGAAACCATCCAGCAGGACTTCAACGGCACGCGGGCGCGCGGGCGGCAGATCTCTCTTGCCGACCTGATTGTACTCGGCGGCGCCGCGGCGATCGAGAAAGCGGCCCAGGATGCCGGCCTCAACGTGACCGTTCCCTTCACCCCGGGCCGCACGGACGCCACGCAGGCGCAAACCGAGGTTGACTCCTTCGCCTATCTCGAGCCGAAAGCGGACGGCTTCCGCAACTACTTCGGCGACGGCCAGGGCCTATCGCCGGTGCAGCGGATGATCGACCGGGCCAACCTGCTGACTCTGAGCGTTCCCGAGATGACCGCTCTTGTCGGCGGCATGCGGGCCCTCAACGCCAATGTGGGAGAGTCGAAGCACGGGGTATTTACCGATCGCCCCGGAACCCTGACGAATGACTTCTTCGTCAATCTGCTCGACATGTCCAACAAGTGGAGCAAGTCTTCCACTTCGGAGGGCGCTTACGAGGGACGTGACCGCGCAACCGGCGAACTCAAGTGGACAGCGACCCCGGTCGACTTGATGTTCGGTTCGAGTGCCGAGTTACGCGCTATTGCGGAAGTCTATGCCGCGGCCGACGGACAACAGAAGTTCGCCGCGGACTTCGTCAAGGCGTGGACCAAGGTGATGACCTTGGACCGCTTCGACTTGCACTAAAACTAGGGCGTGAACGCGCGGCGGCCGGAAGCCGCTGTCGCGGGCAATTCGTCGCAACCGGGGCCGGACTTCGCGAGGGGTCCGGCCTTTGGCTTGATGCCCACTCAACCAAACGCCGGCAGCTGCCAGGGTATTGGCCGCGGTTGTCCCCGACGGTGTAGGCTATGAACCTAACCCATGAGCAATCAAAACACTGTCTCGACGCCCGTGAGTCGCCGTACTTTTCTGAATGGCATGGCCGCCGCCAGCGGCGCCGCCGCGCTGCAGGCGCAGAGTCGTCCCAAGCCAAACGTCGTGTTCATCATGACCGACGATCATGGCGCTTGGGCGTTGGGCTCGGCGGGCTGCGCTGAGATGCAGACGCCGAATATCGATCGCTTGGCCAGCCGGGGTATTACCTTTCAACAAGCGTTCGCTTGTACGCCGGTGTGCTCGCCGAGCCGGGCGACGTTCTTTAGCGGCAAGCTGCCGTCGCATCATGGCGTACAGGATTTTCTGACCATCGCCGACAGTGCTGGGCCGACGAGCCATCGCTTTCTCGAAGGGCATACAACGTTCGCCGAGGTGCTTAAGGCGAACGGCTATATGTGCGGGCTGGTGGGTAAGTGGCACCTGGGCAATGACACCGAAGCGCAGGCGGGCTTCGACTATTGGGTGACCGCGCCGGGCGGGTCAGGGCCGTACAAGGACGTTGAGTTTTTCGACAACGGCAAGAGCGTTAAGAACACGGGGTACAAGACGGATTTTGTGGGCGACTCGGCGTTGCGCTTTCTCGATGAGCATCACGAGAACCCGTTCTGTTTGGTTGTGCCATTCTTCGCGCCGCACGACCCGTTCAACTATCAGCCGGAGAAGTATCGTGAGCCCTATAAGGATTCGGATTTCTCGTGTTTCCCGGACGATGAGCCGGGTCATCCGCAACGGCGGAATCAGCACGATAAGCACCGCGGCAACCGCGATTCGAAGCTGGGCTACTCGGCGCTGATCACCGGCGTCGATGCGAACGTCGGCCGCATTGTCGACAAATTGGAGGAACTGGGCGTCGCCGACAATACGGTGGTGATTTTCACGGCCGATCACGGCTACAACTGCGGCCATCACAGGTTCTGGGGCAAGGGCAACGGCACGTTCCCGTTCAATATGTATGAGCAGTCGATAAGGGTTCCGCTGATTTGGTCGCATGCGGGGGCGATCGAGGCGGCGGCGACGGCGGAGCCAATGGTTTCGTCTTATGACTTCTTCCCGACGCTGCTGGATTATTTGGGCATCGACGCCGCGCCGGACAAACAGCGGGTCGGCCGCAGCTACGCGCCGTTTCTGCGCGGCGAGCGACCGCAGTGGCCGAAAGAGTTGTACTTCGAGTTCGCCAATGTGCGCTCGATACGGACCGAGCATCTGAAGCTGGTCGAGCGGGCCGATGGCTGGGGCGACGAGTTGTTTGACCTCGAAGTGGACCCGGGCGAGAAGACGAACCGCATCGGCGCGGCGCAGTATCGCGACCAGGTATTGGCGCTGCGCGGGCGTTTGCATCGGTATTTCGAGAACGCGGGCGCGCCGCCGCTTGAAGACTGGCGATCGACCACGATTCAAAAGCTGCCGATGGACCAAGAAGGATATTACGCCTGGGTGGAGTGAGCCTAGCGTAGCGCGACTGAAATCGCGATGATGCCGAGTTCGCGCATGTCTTGTTCCCTTGGCGGCACAGCCTTGTCGAGCGAAAACTCCGCTAGCAGCGGCTTGGTTCCGATGAGCCTCGGAGGGACGTTGCTGGCGAAGACGATGTTTTCGCGGGGTTCTGAGATGGTCTTGGAACCGAGTTCGACGCCTTCGAGAGTTGCCGTGACGGTGACGCTGCCGAGAGCGGCGATCGTGATTTCGGGGACGCTAAAAACGAGCTTCAACGTAGGGCTGTGGAAGGGCTCCGGCGGCGGCGGTTCGAGACGCACGGCGAAACGTTGCTCGGTCCAGCGCCAGGCGCCGCCCTCGAGTTGGTGGAAGCCGTCAACCAACTGATCCACGATGCGCGGATCGGCGACGTGCACGACCGATAGCGGCAGGGCGGGGGGCTCGGCGGAGGGTGTGGCCTCGACCGGTTCCAGCGACGCGGAGCTGCTGCAGCCGAAAAGCAGCAGGGCCGCGAGTAGTAATGGAAGCCGCGACACAGATCCGATCGTATCAGAGGCCGTCTGGGCGCCATGGGATAATGGGCCGATGCGCCAGGTCCCACGTGCGGCAGTGCTAGCCGCGACGGTCGCCGGTCTTGTCGCCGCAGCTTGGTTGACGATCAACATTGCCGGCGCTTACGACGGCGACTACAGCGGACTGTTCTACACGGGCGCTGAGTCCACGCTGCCGAGCGAACTTGAAGCTCATACGCGGCGCGTCGATGATCCGGCCGGGTACGACGCACAGTTCTATCATCTGCTTGCGCATGACCCGCTGATGCGGCGGGGTTTTGCGGAGCACATCGACAATCTATCGTTGCGCTGGCGGCGCATCGGCGTGCCGGCGCTGGCCTGGATGTTGGCGGCGGGCAATGACGAATACATCGACTATATGTACGTCGCGATTCAGCTTGCGTTCGTCTTGCTGGGGACGTACTGGTTGGCGCGTTATGCCGAATTGCAAGGCAGGCACGCGGCTTGGGGATTGACGTTCCTGTTGGTCCCGGCGGTGTTGGTGTCGCTGGATCGCATGACGATCGACTTGCCGCTGGCAGCGCTTTGCGTGGCCTTCACCTTATATGCGACGTCGCCGAACCGGGCGGCGCTGTATGCAGTGCTGATTGTTGCGCCGCTGGTGCGCGAGACGGGGATTATTCTGACGGCGGGATGGTTTGTGCATGCAGCGCTGCGGCGCTACCGGCGAGCGATGATACTCAGTGCGGCAACGGCAGGGCCGACGATTGCCTGGTGGGGTTATGTGCGCAGCCAGACTTGGGCAGATGGCACGGACTGGTACGCCTCCTATCCGTTGAGCGGCATCGTTGAACGCACCTTTGTGGGCTCGGGAATCCCGCCGCTTTCCGCTTGGCTGCAGACGGCTGCGGCGTTGGAAGAGGTTGCCAACGCAGGCATGTGGTTGGCATTCGCTTTAGCCGGCTATTTGGCCTGGAAACGTTCTCTTGGGTTGCTGGAGTTGACGGCGATCCTCTTCGCGCTTTTCGACTCGATGCTGGGACGACTCGATATCTGGACGTCGGCCTACGCAGCGGGGCGCACGATGTCGCCGTTGTTGCTGCTGCTCGCGTTGTTGGCGTTGCGTGGACGCAGTTGGGTGTTCGCCGCGCCGCTGCTGCTGATGTTGCCGCGAATCACACTGCAATACCAAGCGCAGCTGAAGGCGGCGCTGCAGGGTCTGCTTTGATCGCGGGCTAGTTTATTGAGCCGGGGGCGTTTCCGCTGGAGTGACCGGCGTGATGTCGACGCTGGCGCCTGCGGGCAGAGGTTGTGCGGCTGCAGGGACGGGCGCCGTTTCGCCAGCGACGCCGCTGCTTTCAATGACGCTTCCGCTGCCGCCGGCTCCGCCGCGCACGTAGCCTTGCTCGACGCCCAACCAAATCGAGACGATCATGAACAAGGCCGCTGCGATCGCGGTGGCCTTGGACAACATCGTCGTAGCGCCGCGCGGGCCAAAGGCCGTCTGCGAGCCCATGCCGCCGAAGGAGCCGGCGAGGTCGGCGGCTTTGCCGCTTTGCAAGAGCACCACGATGATCAAGAACAAACAGATGATCACGTGGACGGTCGTTAGAAAGTAAATCATTTCTGTTTCGCCTTAAGCTGGCTGATCGGCGAAGTGCACTATCTTCGCGAAGTCTTCTGGCTTGAGGCTTGCTCCGCCCACCAGGCCTCCATCGATGTTCTCGCAGGACATCAAGCTGTTGACGTTGTCAGGCTTGACGCTGCCGCCGTAGAGAATTCGCATGCCGCCAGCCAGTCCGGCGCCGAATTTCTCGGCGACTTTCTGACGGATGAAGCGATGCGCCTCTTCGGCGATCTCGGGAGTGGCGGTGCGGCCTGTACCAATAGCCCAGACCGGCTCGTAAGCAATGATTATACGAGAGAACTGGTCGGGGGTCAAAGATCCCACACCGTCCGTAAACTGTGTCGCAAGAACAGCTTCCGTGGCGCCGGACTCGCGTTCGTCGAGGGTTTCGCCGATGCAAACGACCGGCGTTAAGCCCTCTTCGAGAGCGGCCAGGGTGCGCTTGAGGACGGTGGCGTCCGTTTCGCCAAAGTACTGGCGGCGCTCGCTGTGTCCGACGAGGACGTGGGAACAGCCGGCGGCCTTAATCATGGGCGCGGAAACTTCGCCGGTGAAGGCGCCTTGTTTCTCCCAGTAGAGATTCTGCGCGCCGATCGCGATACCCGTGCCGCGAACGGTTTCGACTGCGGCAGTCAGGACGGGGAAAGGCGTGCAGAGCAGGACTTCGCAGTGGTCCGCGCCGGCGACCAGCGGCTTGAATTCGTCGAAGAAGCGCACGGTCTCTTCGACCGTCTTAAACATCTTCCAATTACCAGCGATGACGGGCTTACGTGCCAAAACCTAGTTCTCCCTTACTGTGAAACAGTCTCCAGGGTATCACTGGCGGCCCTTGCGGATCTTGCGGGCGGCCTCGCCGGCTTGGCGGAAGGCGTCTTCCATCTCGGGCGTACCCAGGGCGGAGCGGACGGAGTCGAGCTCGTCGATAAAAACGTCGAGAGCGCGGCGGATCTCACCGCCGTTGGCCGCGATGATGCCTTCCCATATCTCGTAAGGGCTTTCAGCTAGACGGGTCATGTCGCGCAAGCCGCCGCCGGCGACCTCTAGGCTGGTTTCGTCGACTTGATCGCCCACCGAGCGGGCCAGCGCGGTGGAAAGCAGTTGGGGAAGGTGCGAGGTCCAGGCGACGACGCGGTCGTGCTCGGAGGGACCCATGACCTTCTGACGGGCTCCGATCTTAGCGATCAGCTGTGTGAATTCGACGGCGGCGGGCAACTCCAGCAGGGCGGGATCGGCTGGCGTCAGCGCCCAGACGGAGTTGACGAACAGATCGGCATCGGCGATCTCGACGCCGCGACCCTCTTTGCCGGCCATGGGGTGTCCGCCGATGAAAACGGCCTTGCGGTGGAAGACTTGGCTAGCGGTGTCGACGATGGCGGCCTTAGCGCTGCCAGCGTCAGTGACCAGTGCCCCGTCTTTGGCGACGGCGGCGATGCGCGGCAGATCTTCGATGATCTGCGGCACGGGCGTGGACAGAAAGACGAGGTCAGATTGCGCAGCAGCGTCTTTGAGCGCGGCGGATTCGTCGATGGCCCCGCGAGCGAGAGCCTTCTTGATAGTGGCGGGCGAACTGACGCCGATGATGCGTCCGGTGAAACCGCGCTTCTTGAGGGCCAGGCCAAATGAACCGCCGATCAGGCCCACGCCGACGATGCTGACGGTTTGAATGGACATGCCAGGCCGAGGTCCCCGGCTACTTGCCGATGAGCTGCTGTTGCAGAGCGCGCATCTCGGCCATCACAGTTTCGAATACGTTGTGGAGCGACTCGTTGGGGATGGGACCGGTGTTTGCATTGTTCAGGTTCTCATGCACGTGCGCTTCGCGTTCGGGGTCGTGCACGGCGCGATTCGCTTGTTTCTTCAACGGAGCGAGTTGGAGAACAGCTTCGGCCCTCTTATTGAGGAGCACGACGATCTCGCGATCGATTCGATCAATTTCTTCCCGCCAACCAGAAATATCCTTCATGCGACGATCCCTCAGCTCTGCGCAGCTAAGCCGCTCTTCAACTCGGCGGCCAGCGATTCCAGCCGCTGCGGCAAGTCTAGCGCCCCTTGAGTCTCTTCGACGACACGCATAAAGGCGCTGCCGACGATGGCCGCATCAGCATACGGCGCGATGGCTTGCATGTGCTCTTTCTTTGACAAACCGAAGCCCAGAGCCAATGGTAAATCCGTTGCCGCCCGAGCGCGTTCGACCAGAGGCAACGCGCCGCTGGCGATGGTGTCCCGCACCCCGGTCACGCCCGCCGTGGAAACCAAGTATAAGAAGCCGCCCGAGGCTTTCGCTACTTGTTGTAGGCGGTCAGGCGAAGTCGTTTGCGAAACGAGAAAGACGGGCATGAGGTCGTGGGACTGCATTTCGCTCAGGTAGGGCTCGGCGGCCTCGACGTTGAGGTCGGTCAGCAGCGCTCCGTCGGCGCCCGCCGCGGCGGCATCGGTCGCGAATCTTTCAAAGCCGTAACGCAGGATCGGGTTTAGATAGCTGAAGACGACGATGGGAATCTGGGAGCGCTTGCGCAGCTCGCGGATCATGTCGAGAACTTTGACGAAGGTCGTACCGGCCTTGAGAGCACGGTCGCTGGCGCGCTGGATGACCGGGCCGTCCGCGGTGGGGTCCGAGAAGGGCACGCCGAGTTCGATGATGTCGGCGCCGCCGCGTTCGAGTGCGAGCACGAGTTCCACCGTACGGTCGGGCGAGGGATCGCCGGCTGTGAGGTAGGCGATCAGGCCGCGCATGTTTTCTCGGCGCAGCCGCTCAAAGGCGAGGTCGATACGATTCATGCTTTTGGTTCGGACGGTTGAGCCTACTAGGATGACCGTTTCGCTCACTAACCTTCAAGGTCGGGCATGTTTTCGCGGAAGATGCCGATGTCCTTGTCGCCGCGGCCGGAGAGGTTGACCAGGAACTTTTGGCCTTTGGCCTCGGGCGCGCGCTTGACGGCTTCGGCGATGGCGTGGGCGGATTCCATTGCCGGGATGATGCCCTCGGTGCGCGAGAGAAGGCGTACGGCTTCGAGGGCGTCTTGGTCGAGGCAGTTGACGTATTCTGCGCGCCCTTGGTCGCGGAGCCAAGCGTGTTCGGGTCCAACAGAGGCGTAGTCGAGTCCCGCGGAAATCGAATGGGTCAATGCGATTTGACCGTCGTCGTCCTGTAGTAGATAGCTGTACGTGCCTTGCAGAACGCCGGGAGCGCCGCCGGAAAACCGCGCGGCATGGTCGCCGAGTTTCTCGCCGCGTCCGCCAGCTTCAACGCCGACCATGCGGACGTCTTTGTCTGCGAGGAAGGGATGGAAAAGGCCGATGGAGTTGCTGCCGCCGCCGACGCAGGCGATCAGTAGATCGGGGAGTTTGCCGTTGGCTTCGAGGAACTGTTCGCGAGCTTCGAGGCCGATGACGCGCTGAAAGTCGCGCACGATCATCGGGTAGGGGTGAGGGCCCAACGCCGAACCCAGCAGGAAATGCGTCTCGGCGAAGCTGGCGACCCAGTCGCGCATGGCTTCCGAGATGGCGTCCTTGAGCGTGGCGCTGCCGGTGTCGACGCCGACGACTTCGGCGCCCAGCAACCTCATGCGGAAGACGTTGAGCGACTGGCGGCGCATGTCTTCCGAACCCATGTAGATGCGGCACTCGAGGCCGAACAGGGCGCAGACGGTGGCGGTGGCCACGCCGTGTTGCCCCGCGCCAGTCTCGGCGATGATGCGCTTCTTGCCCATGCGGCGGGCCAGGAGGGCTTGTCCCAGCGAGTTGTTGATCTTGTGCGCGCCGGTGTGCAGCAGGTCTTCGCGCTTGAGCCAGATTTCCGCACCGCCGAGTTGTTCACTGAGGCGCTTGCAGTAGTAGAGCGCGGTGGGGCGCCCGGAGAAGTTCTTGTTGAGCTGGGCCAGCTCGGCGTGGAACGCGGGATCGTCCTTCGCCTCGCGGTACACCGCCTCCAACTGCTCCAACGGCGCAACGAGAATTTCCGGCATATACCGGCCCCCATACGGGCCAAAACGGCCTAACTCATCAGGGAGGGTCGGTGCGGCTGTAGCCATCTCCCCATTTTAGGCCGCTTGCGCGGCGCCTGGCGCTAGCGAAGATTGCTGCCGCTGGTGCCGTCTTCGCCGCAGTCGATTCTGGCATCGATATAGGCCTGTAGGGGAGCCAGTTCGGTTTCAGTAACTGACTTGTAATCCGCCTCGCGAAGGGATGTGTTCCCTATGAGACCAGTTCTTGTGGAGTAGGCGGCATAAAGAGTTGAACCATCGAGGCAGGGGTTCGCCATAGTCAAGTCCCAGGCCCCGCACCAAGAGGCTACGGCTCCTTTGGATACCACGTACTTGAGGGCCGATTCCAGAACGCGTGGCCAGTCTTCGCGGGCAGGAAAAACTTCGATGTGTGTGAAGATCTAGACGCAGTTGTGGCCTGACAATTCAGAAATCCGACGGTGGGCGCGATAGCAAACTGGCGTGCTAACCCAGACATCGGAGAAGTCATCGAAACTACTCTCTGGTGGAACGTCATGCTCCCAGCAACCGAAGAAGTCTATCCCTGGTACCTCGCAGAGTTGCTTCCCACTCTCTTTGAGCTTGCAACCACCGTGCGGGAAAACAATGTTGAGCCAGAACATTTGGCGCACCCTCTACACTAGCTCCAGCCGCACCTGACTACTGACCGCGACGGTTGCTTCTTGCAGCTCAGTCGCTCGCAGAAATACAGCGCTGTTGGCCGCCCGGAGAAGTTCTTGTTGAGCTGGGCCAGCTCGGCATGAAACTCCAGGTCCTTTTTGGCCTCGCGGTACACCGCCTCCAGCTGCTCGAGCGGAGCAACCAGAATTTCAGGCATATACCGGCCCCCATAAGAACCAAAACGGCCTAACTCATTCAGGAAGGGTCGGTGCGGCTGTTGCCATGTATCCTATTTTAGGCTGGTATGTGACAATCCATGACCCGTGATCAGGTAGATTCCAAAGAGCCGATACCCGGGGTGCTCAAGACGCTCCAAGAACGTGGCATTCCTCATCGGTTGATCCTGCCCGGCACCGATGAGGATCGCGAACTGACTGACTGGATGAATTCGAATTTAGGATTCGCGGGTTCCCAGATCCAATGGTCTTCGGCAAGTCACTTCGAGTGCGAAGAATGGTCTGACGAATCGAGCGATGCGCTCGAAGCGTTTCGGCGAGCGGCCTCGTCGATCGTTGTTGAATCCCTGGTGAAAGTCACATGGTCGGACGGGGCATGCCCTACTGTCGAGATGCGGCTCAAGGATGCGGTATCGATAGGCGGAGAGTTGTTTGAAGCGTCCTTTGATACCTACGTCATTCGCGAGTCAGAGCGTTGGATCTTGGAACTACACCACGAAGGCACGATCTGCTGGGGCTTCGTGTAGGGGCCAAGCGATCGCCCTATGAACTGGGAAAGTGACCAGGCCGTGGAGGTGCTTCATCGTCAATCGGATCCGACCTCTTGGTCGGGCTTTCTTCTCTCTCCTCAGCCGCTTCGACCCGACGTGCCCGCACTCGCCTGATTGCCACGTCCGCAACTTGCTCCTGGATACCCTCCTCCTGGAGCCAACTGTCGAATGAGCTTCCGATGTTCTTCTTCTCCATTAGCGCCCCCGGCCTTCCCTACTAAGCTAATCGGATTCGAATCCAGAAATCGAGAATTATTTCTCCCAACCAAATCAATCACTTAGCCCAAGACCCCACCCAAAACCCTTGACACACCCTGCTAAACCTTAAAGCAGAAAGGCGCTGGCTGGTCGGGCTTTGGTCAGCGCTTCCGGCATGCAGGATACAGGAGCCTGGGCGAGCCGCCAAGCCAGAAGAGCGGCAGCGTAAGTGCGATACAGAAACTAGGGTCGACCCAAAGACATCTCCGATTTCCCGCGTGGAAGGAAATCCTCCCGTCGTTCCGGCGGACGCCTCAGCTGGGGTGTTCGCCGGGGCGACGGTACTTAGAACCTCGAACCGCCTCACCCCTCACCCCATCAACCTCCAGCCGGAGGTCCATCCCCAGCTACGGCGCAACGCGCCAGGGCGACACGTTTTCCCACTGCCCCAGGTGTTCCGCCGCCCACTCATTCGTCTCGCTCGAGTGGCAACTCGTGCAAGGATTCGGCACGTTGTAGTGCTCCGTCGCCGCCGGCGGAATGAACTTGAACGTATGGCTGCGCACGTTAATGTCCGCAACAGTCCGGGCGATCTTGGGCATGTGGCACGCCGTACACTCGCTGCCGGTGCTGTTGGCCGCGTGGTGGGTGTGCTCGGCGAGCGTCCCGCGAGGTCCAGCCGGAGAGTCAGGACCGTGGCAGGTAAGACAAAGCGCATTCCCGGACTTGATCGTGTCCGCGTTGTGCTCCGTACCGTGTACGTTATGGCACGACCAACAGCGGACACCCTTCGTATACATCGCGCTTTGGACGAAGTCGTTACCCTGCATGCGGTTCTTGTGTGCGGAGCCGTCGCCGAAGTGCGTAAACGATTCCTCGCCGAGTTTGTGCTCTTCGAGCAGCCAGGTTTCGCTCAGACGGTCGCCGGGTTGATAGCCGACAGGCCAGTCATAGTAGACTCCGTTGATGGGTATCTCTTTAGGCTGTCCTTGCGAATGGCACTGGATGCAGACATCGGTTCCGCGCACGAAATAGAGCCGCGAAGGATTCACAATATTCAAAGCTGAAGGCGCGGCGACGTGTGCGCTGCCCGGGCCGTGGCACTTCTCGCAGCCGACGTTCCACTCGGTGGGCTGTTTCGTCGTGATGTCATAGTTCGTCGAGTGGCAGCCGTCGCAGGTCGGTCCCGTCGGGCGCTGCATTTGATCAGCGGGATAATGCTCGGCCCACCAGTCAGTGCCGGGCTGCACGTAGTAGCGCCGCCAGACCTTATTCGTAACGTCCCACTGCACCGGGAAGACAAAGTAGTCGTCGCCTATCTTCGTAAAGTAACGCTGCTTCCATTTGCTGCCGTAAGTGAAGGCAACGTCTTCAGGCTTGAAAGTGACCAGCTCGTTCGGCGTCGAGAAATCGCCGAGGATGGCCTCGGGATGGGCTTTGGCGTCGGTGAGGACGTTGGCCATCAGCGTCGTCTTCCAACTGTCGTAGGTGCTCTGGTGGCAGGTTGCACAAGCCGCGGAGCCGACGAAGCGACTGGCAGTTTGAGCGGAGAGCGCGGCGGATAAACCGAAGAGGAAGAGAACTAGAGAGAGTCGCCGGGGCACAGATATACTCTACGCCAAATTGGGGTGACGCGCGAAAGTGGCCTGCCCCCCGAAGGGCTACACCTCGCGAAGGCGAGCATGGCTCCGCGCTAGCGGCGCTAGCGGCGCTAGCGGCGGTAGGTTTTGGAGAAGTGGTTGCGTGGGTTGCTGACGGTGAATGTGCCGTCGGCGTGGACCGACAGTTTGATCCAGTTGAAGCCGTCGTAAGGTTCGATGTTGCCCAGGAACTTGGCTGGAGGGTTCTTGCCTTCGCCGGCGTTGAGCGACTCGTGGACTTGCCAGATGTCGATGAGGCCGGGGGCGGAGCTGAGGACGAGCCAGGTTTCGGCGTCAGCGCCTTTGCGCGCACCGTTGCCGAGGATCATCACCGGGGCCTGTATGGCGTTGACGAACTCAGGGGCGATGCCTTTGAACTGTCCGTGGACGTTGACGTGATAGACATCAACTGCGCCGATGAGATTCGCGGGACAGACCAGCCCGCGGGTGTGATGGGCTTCGAGGTCGGCGAGATCGACCATCGTGAAGTCGCCCCACTTGTAGAGCAGGCCGACCGAGTAGTCGTCTTCGTAGTCAGTGGCGCGAACGGGGATCTGAGGATACTGCGCGCACAGCGGATTCGCAGTGCCGCCGCCGTTGATCGGCGCGTGAATATGTTCGCCGGCGGAGGTGAGCACGGTGACGTCGATGCCCTTGATGGGCAGCTTGTCGCCGGGTTTTAGCGTAGTGTGGCCGATCTTCTCGCGCACGGCGGCATAGGCGCGAAAGATCTGCTGGTTGCGCTCGCCCATGCTGGGGTGCATGTCGCCGTGATCGAGGATGTGGCCGATGGGGAAAGCGTTGGCGAGGGCGGGCACGTCGCCGATGTGGTCGATGTCGTAGTGCGAGATGAGCAGATAGTCGATCTTCGTCAGGCCGGCGGCTTTGGCTGCTTCGACAATGCGTCCGGTTGACACAGTGCGCTGGCGGAACTCAGGCCAACCGGCGTCGACCAGCATCGATTCGCCCGAAGGCGAGACGGTCAACACGGCTTTGCCGCCCTCGACGTCGATGGTGTAGATGTCGAGCGTTTGTGCCGGGGAAAGGGCCGCGCAAAGGGCGACGATCGAGGCGAAGCGCATCATGCCCATAGCGTAGCTCCGGTAAAAAGTGGACGCTACTGCGCTGCTTGCCGCGGAAGCTGCGCCATCGGAAGGTCGAGCGTGCCGAACTGGCCGGTCAGCTGGTCATGCACGATGACCCGGACGGTATCGGTTCCCGGCGCTAACGTCCACGAGTGATGAACTTGAAACGGTTTATCGGGATGCTCTCGGTTGTAGGGCAACTGCAGCTGTTGCAGCTTGACGCTGAAGGCGCCGTTCGCGGCTTTATCGACTAAGGCGAGCTCGACGAAAGCCAGTCGCAGATCGGTCTTCGCTGCCTGAAAATGCAGACTTTGCGGGGCGAACTGAACCGTCAGCGAAACTTCTTGAACGTCCCCGCGAGAGGCTAGAGCGCCTCGCGCGTCGATGGCCAGCGTAGTCGCGCTGACCGGACTGGTGATCGCCGTATTCCAATCTTGATCCGTCCAGGGCCGCGCGGTTTTTGTTGGCGCTGCCGCAAGATAGCCCTGGCTATACCGCAGCTTCACGCCGTCGCGAGAGACCTTGACGTCAATCGGACGCCATTTGCCGTCAGGGTCATCGACGGTATAAAACCCCAGCGAATACGTTCCTTTGACGTCGGAGGCCACGGCGGTGATGCCGCGCGTCATGTCATTGGTGTGGAAGATGGCGCGTCCGCCGGTGATGCCGGCAATCTTTTCCATCGCAGGCAGCGGATCGTTGCTGATTGCCGAAGCTTGCATTTGCTCTTCGAAGATGCCCGGCCTGCCCCTGTCGCGAGTCATCGTCCGGACGCGTTTCGCCTCGTAGCCCCCACTAGTAGAGGAACCATGATTACCGCGCGCATCGACCGCGTACAGCGCGACGCCTTGCGTGGCGAGCTTCTGACCGGTGGCACGCATCCAATCTTCGTAGGACTTGATGCCGCCTCGTGGACCATTGCCCATTTGGCCAGTGATCGACAGCATCTGAATGCCGCCGGAGATCCAGACCAGGCTCTTGCGTCCGGGGATGCCCGCCAGGTGGTCGCCCAACGTCTCGAGTGACGCTAGCGTCTGCCGCGTGCGGCGCTCGCTCGATTGCTGATTGGCCATCTGAGCGAGTTCGATCAGTGCGGTTTGCGAAGGGATGACCGAGGCTTGGATGTCCGCCGGCAACGAGTCGATAAAGGCTTGAGCGTCGATCGCCATCGTCTCCACGTCGTCGTGCATTTGCATCTGCAGGCGCGTGTCGGCTTTGGCGATGCTGTCTCGCAGGGATGCTGGGTCGTCGGTGAAGTCGTGCAGCACCTGCAGATCGCGGCCGAGCAAGTAGAGTGCCACCCGCGTGTCGGGGGCCAACTCGCGCATGAATCGCATCACTTGGGCGCGGGCGTAGATCTGATCTTCCGGCTGCGTATTGAGCGAATCGAGCAGGATGGCCGTGACGTTTCGCGGCGGGCCGGGAGACAGCTCGGGACGGTTGGTGAAGGATCCGGCCGGAAGTTGAACTGGCGTTTCCTCTTGCTCGCCGCCCTCGAAGCGGAAGAACGCCAACTCGCGAGGGCGGCCTTTTTCGCGAACTGAAAGCTCTTGCGGGCTGAGATCGGTGACCGGATCGCCCTCGCCGTCAAGGGCGATGACAGTGAACTCGACGAGCGTCGTGCCGCCACGAAAGACCAGCGGCTCTTCTTGGGCGTTGGCGCCCGACAACAGCAACGACACTGCGAGGAGCAGCCGAATTTGGCTAGTCATGCTTAAGCGGCCCCGGTTGCCATAGTTTAAGGCGGCGCGTGACCCCGGTTCGTTACTGAGCCGGTAGCATGTTGCGGATGGCGGCGATGCGCCAGCCGTTGGCTGTCTTGACCACCAGGAAGGTCGACCACATCTTGCGGACGCCTTGGGCGCCGGCAATCTCATAGCGCGCATCCGCCAAGGCGACGTCGCTGGTCACGAAGCGGACTGTTTCGACGGTAAGCGTACGGTCGCCTGGGTTGCCGGCGGAACTGGCCAGCATGCCCTGGACGAGCGTATCTTTGCCGTGCCGCCAGACCACGTTCGAGACCAGTTGATCGGCGTCGTCGACGAAAAGCCGTTCGATCGCTTTGGGATCTTGACTGTCGCGAGCCGCGTTGTAGTCGGCAACGATTTGGATGATCGGCGCTTCCGGGGCAGGGGATTGCCCTGGTAGAGCAATGGCGAATAGAACAATGAGTGCAAACCGTAATATCTTCATGCGATCAATCCTGTTCGCGGTTGCGAAACTCTTCGTACCAATTTTGGACGATGCGGATGGCCGGCGGTGCGGTCTCTTCGCCCTCTGCTTCTACAGGCACGATGGTCACGAAGCGTTGGCCGTCGGCGGAGACGTCGTAGCCCCCATAGCCCGCACTCGTCGAGCCCAGGCAACGGGCCTCAAACAACGGTTGCGGCTGCCCTGGAGTGAAAGCCGATTCGGTCGAGACGGAGACCGACATCAGCGTGTTGGAGCCCTCGGTGTAGTACAACTCCCTGCCGTCGCTCCGCCAACGGGGCGCCGTCCCGCCGTTCACCGATGCCTGCCACTTGCCGTCGCCACTAGGGAACGGTCGCACGTAGATCTCAGGGCTGCCTGATTCGTCGGACTGATAAGCCAGAAAGCGGCCGTCCGGCGAGAGCTTCGGATACCTCTCGCTGGCGGGCGAGCCGAGAAACGTGACGGATTCGCTGGCGGCGCCGTCGGTCCCTAAATCGATATAACGGATATCGGATCGCGTCGCCCCCTCGTGGTTCCCCTCGTAGAGCAGATAGCGTCCGTCGCGCGACCAGTCGGGATTGTTCAGCTGACCTTCGGCCTCCACCAGCGCAACGGCCTCGCCTGTGCCGTCAGCGGCACGGCGCATGATGCGCTCCGGTAACCCTGCGATCCGGTAAACGATCTCCTGTCCAGAGGGCGACCACGCCGGATCGGCCTCGGCCACGTCTTCAAACGTCAGCCGCGTCTTGGTGGAGCGGGTCAGATCGTGAACCCAGATGTCAAAGTTGCCGCTCTCGCCTGACCTCACAGCGACCTGTTGGCCGTCAGGCGAGAGGGCGGGCTGACCGATCGGCGCCTGCGGTTGGCTGACCGTCTGCAGCAACTCGCCCGCACGACTGCGCCAAACCAGGGTCTCAAGCGCGCCGACTTCAGCCTGGTCGCGATAGGCCAACGTGCTGTCGCGTGAGACTGACGGCGTGAAACCGGCTGTGCTGATGGGGAATGCGTCCCCAGTCGACTCCAGCGTGCCCAGAGAAAAAGGCAGCGCCCATAATCCGGGTTCATCGGCATTAGCCGCTCCGTGAATCAAGTAACCGTCCTGCGAGTAGACCGGACCGGTGCCCGGACCAAGCTCACGCCGTTCACCAGTCTCGAGGTTCAACACCGCCACCCGTCGATCAGCGGGGGTGTTCGCCGCGGAATAGACAAGCCCCGGGGGGCCGCCGCTGGTCGGCAAAAAATGAGGGTCGCGAGATACGGGTCGAGGCTCGCCGCTGGCATCGAATAGCAACTGTGGCTGGCCGCCGCGGGAGGCGATCCCATACAACTGGAGACCAGAGGAAAACACGATACGCTCGCCGTCAGGGCTCCACGTTCCGCCATAGAAGTTGGTACGTGCCGGCAACTCACAGAGCTTGATCGGACTGCCGCGGTCAATCGAGACTCGCTTTAACTCCCAACCACTTGTCACGAAGCCGATCTCCAAACTATCAGGTGACCAAAAGCCGTCTATTGCTCCTTCCGTCCCCGGGAGTTCACGCGCGGACTCGTTGCTGAGTGATCGCAGCCAGAGGCTGCCTTCGCCATCGGTCCCGGCCGCATACAGGATGTATTTGCCGTCCGGGGAGATGTGCGCCTCAGCGAGGCTGTCAGGAACGAACGAAAATCGCGTTACGGCCCGCTCGGGCGAGGCCTGAGTGAAGAGGACCGCCAGCACGCCGAGAAAGGCCAGTGTCGTCGCGATCGCCAGGGCCTGCAGCGCTCGCTTGCTGCTGCGTTTCATCACGACGGCATCAGGCGGCAACGCTTCAGCCGGATTAACCGTGTGGGCCGCTGCCATGGGCGCCGGGACACCAGTAGTCAGGTTTGACGTTCGCAGAATCGCCGAGCGGCCCGAGCGTAGCTTCTCGCTGAGCGTGCGCAAATCCACGGCGATGTCGCTGGCCTGCTGGTAGCGGTCGGCGGCATCTTTCGCCAGACACTTGCCGACGATGAATTCCAACTCCATAGGCACGCCCGCTCGAATGGACGTGAGCGGCGCCACTTCTTCATGAACGATCTCGTAGAGCAGCGCTTGGTCGTACTGTCCTTGGAACGGCCGCTGACCCGCGACCATCTCGTAGAAGACGCAGCCGAGGGACCAAACATCGCTGCGGTGATCCACCTCCATGCCTTGGGCTTGCTCGGGAGACATGTAGGCCACCGTGCCCATGGCGGTATCCACTTTGGTGAGCCGTTACGCTTCAGTCAAGCGGGCCAGGCCGAAATCCATGATGGTGGCGCGGCCTTTGGCGTCGACCACGATGTTGGCTGGCTTGATGTCTCGATGGACGACGGCTTTCTCATGTGCGGCCTGCAATCCGTCAGCGACTTGGCGGGCGATGTCGAGCGTATCTTTGATGGACAGCGGTCCCTTCGCGATGCGATCTTCTAATGTCTCGCCCTCGATGAAGGCCATCGAGATAAAGGTCTTGCCGTCCGCTTCGCCGATCTCGTAGACGGTGCAGATGTTGGGGTGGTCAAGCGCGGCGGCGGCCTTTGCTTCACGCAGGAACCGAGCCTTCGCTTCCTCATCGTTGAGCAAGTGCTGAGCCAGAAATTTGAGCGCGACAGTGCGTTCGAGTTTGGTGTCCTCGGCCTTGTAGACGACGCCCATGCCGCCCTCGCCGAGCTTCTCGACGATGCGGTAGTGGCTGATGGTGGAGCCGATCGTCACGCTTGGAGGATTGTACCGAAGAAGCCCCTCGCCGGCGTATTGGACTCAGACTTGGGGCAAGCGCGGCGAGCGGGATGGATTCGGCTACAATTCAGCGCATGGCATCGCACAACTTCAGCGCCGTCCTCGCCCTTCTAGTCATTGCGTCCGCCCAGGCCGAGACGCATCGGTTTGAGCCGACCGTCTATCACAACACCTTCTCGTTCGCGCACGAGCCGGTGTTGACGATCAAGCCGGGCGATAGGGTCATCACCAAGACCATCGACGCGCGCGGCTTCGACTCCGAGAACAAACAAGTCGGGCGACGCTCGAACCCTGAAACGGGGCCGTTCTATGTGGAGGGCGCAGAGCCAGGGGATGTGCTCGTTGTTCGGTTGGAGAAGATCGAGCCAAATCGCGCTACCGCTTGGTCGAGCAGCTTGTTGGCTCCCTACACGGTTGACCCTGCGGCGTTGCGCAATCAGAGCCAGCTTGAGCAGACCACCGAGACGTGGAACATCGATAAGGCGAAAGGCGTGGCGCGAGTGGCCTCCGAAACAATCATGCCGCGCGGCATTGAGGTACCGCTGCGTCCCATGCTGGGCTGCATCGCAGTGGCGCCGCCGCGCCAGGAAGCCGTGGCCACCAGCACGCCGGGCGAGTTCGGCGGCAACATGGATTACAACGGCATGACCGCGGGCGTAACGTTGATGCTGCCCGTTTCTGAACCTGGCGCCTTGTTATTCATCGGCGACGGCCACGCACGGCAGGGGGCCGGCGAAGTTGTCGGCAACGCGCTGGAGATTTCGATGGATGTCGAGTTCACCGTCGATTTGATTAAGGGCAAGTCGATCAGCTGGCCGCGTCTGGAGACGGACGAATACATCATGGTGCTTGGCAGTGCGCGGCCTCTGCTGCAAGCCTTGCAGCACGCCACCACGGAACTGCAACGCTGGCTGATGACCGAGTACGGCTTCGACGAGCGAGGTTCATCGCTATTGATGGGACACGCGCTGGAGTACGAAGTGGCCAACGTTGTCGACCCGCATTTCACGGTGGTCGCCAAGCTGCCCAGACGGCTGCTGAGCCCGCAATAGTTAGAACGTCGCGATCGGGTTGAGCGGTGAGCCGGTGCCCTGGCCGACGGGGATCGGAGCGGCCGTCAGCATGAATTCCCAGCGGTTCCGCCTACGGCACTCGGCAGCCAGCGCTTCGAGGTCGCAGTTATCGAAGATCGGCGTGCCCATGGCGACCAGGATCATCTGGTGAATCGGCTGACGCACGCCTTCCACGCCGGACGGCATCACATCGCCGGCGCTGTCTGACCCCAGCATGGCGATGTCGCGTTCATGCAGCCACTTCGCCGCCGAGGCGTGCAGGCCCGCGAACGTTCCCGCCCAAGGCTCTTGCGCGTCACGGCGCTTCCAGCGTCCGGTGTAGATGAAGACTACGTCGCCCGGCTCAACTTTCACGCCTGATTCCTGCTCCCATGCGGCAAGGTCTTCGGGGTAGATGGGCGTGCCAGGTTTCAGCCAGTCGACGTTCTTTAGGCGCGGAATGTCCATCAAGATTCCCTTGGTGAGAATGCCTTGCTTGAAGTTGGTGACGTCGAGATGCGGCGTGCCCTGTTCGCCGACCTCGGCCATCGGAAATCCGTTGTAGCTCTTGCCTTGGTAGGACATGTGCGCCAGAGCGTCCATGTGCGTATGCGCCACGCCGTGGTAGCCGACGGAATATTCGTCGCTGACAAACTGGCCGCCGCCGGGATTGGCTCCGGTTGCCAGCATGACGTGGCCGAAGGGGCGGTTATTGTCCGGCGCGGCGGCCTTCTCGACATCGCGGGCCAACGAAACGGAGATGCCGTCGCGAACCAAGGCGATAGCCTGCTTGCGCTTCGCCGGGGTGATCAGGTTGATCGTGCCGCGCTGGTCATCGGCGCCCCAGCGTCCCCAGTTGGAAAGCTCCGTCATCCAGGCATCGACCTGGGCTTGATCGACGCTCTGTTGCGAAACGGCCCACGGCGCGCAGGCGAGGATCAAAGTAGCGAAAGCGGCTGCAGTGGAGGCGGTGTACCTAAACATGGCAGCCGCATCGTAGCAGAAGCACAGATCAGCGGAGCCGAGTTACTCGGGGGCCGCGATCCGCCGATAGGTTTCGCCGTTCGCGAACGCGCGGTTGGCGGCCGCAGCGCTGCTGCGTTCACTCAGCCATTCCAGGGCGCTCAGATCGCCGATCAGCCCGGCGAGTTGGCTTTGATGTTGCGAGAGACACGCCGCTTGCTTACTGACAGATCCTGTGACATCGACGACTACGTTAGGCGCGTCGGATTCCCACATCAACAGTTCTTTTACCTTGTGGGGCTTGAGTCCATCCCGCGAATGCTGCGGAAAGTGGAGTGGGTCGCGGGCATAGGGGTAGATCGCATCCTGCACCGCCATACCGACGATGCGATGGTCGCGGTGGACGAATCGATCACGCGTGTGTGGGTCATGAGTGAGAATCGTTTCTGGTTGGTACTGGCGAATGGCGCGAACAATCTCGCCGCGGAGATCCGGAGTGTCTTCCAGGCCACCGTCGGGTAGTCCCAGCATCTCAAGATGCCGGACGCCAAGAAGTTCGGCGGCGGACTCTTGTTCCCGTCGTCGTGCTGCAGCTACATGGGATCGGCTGACGTTATCCACGGCGCTTCCCGCTGCGCCATCGCTACAAACGACGAGAACGACTAGGCAGCCGTTGTCGATCCATTTGGCGAGGGTAGCGCCCGCGCATATTTCCACGTCGTCGGGGTGAGCGCACACGGCCAAAGCTGTTTGAGGTACGTGTTCTAATGTTTCTAACATCGGCGCTGGCCGCTGCACCATGGCGCTATCTCATATCGCGGTCATCTCTTACCATACGTCGCCGCTCGACCCGCCGGGTATAGGGGATTCCGGCGGAATGAATGTCTACGTCCGCGAGACGGCGACGGCACTGGCGTCCAGCGGCATCGCCGTGGACGTCTTCACTAGAAGCCGCGAGGATCGCCCCGAGATTATCGAAATGTCCAACCGCGTGCGGCTGATCGCCTTGCCGATCGGTCTATCGGGGGCGAACAAGGAGGCGCTACATGGCGCTGTGGGAGCGTTCGTCGAACGAACCATTAAGTACGCGGCAAACGAACGACGCGGCTACGATGCCGTCTTAAGCCACTATTGGCTTTCTGGGCTTGCTGGCAATCAATTGAGTCGCAAGTGGCGTGTGCCGCACGTAGCCAGTTTCCATACCGTTGCGCTAGCCAAGCAGCAAGCCTACTGCAACGAAGCTGCAGCGCCCGAGCGGATCAACGGTGAACGCCAAGTTGCCGCTGAAGCCCAGCGAATCATCGCAGCAGGCGAGCACGAGCGCGACATGCTCATCGAACATTGCGCGGCGGACCCGAATAAGATCACCATCGCCGAGCCTGGCGTGGATCATGCTCGGTTCCGTCCATTGGATCAATCTGATTGCCGTCGTCTCCTTGGGCTTGCGAATGATCGGCGGTACCTGGTGACGGTTGGCCGTACCACGCCGCTCAAGGGCTTCGAGGTTCTGCTGGACGCGCTTTCGACGATGGAGCCCGGCGATCGCCCCACGCTGCTCGTCATCGGCGGGGAGAAGGGCAGTGCCGAAGTTCGCCGCCTGGAGAGCGTAGCCCAAGAGCTTGGCCTGGCGGGGCGTGTCCTGTTCACTGGAAGCGTCTCGCACGATGAGTTGCCGCTGTACTACGGTGCGGCGGACATATGCGTCGTACCGTCGCACTATGAGAGTTACGGAATGGTTGCGTCTGAAGCGCAGGCTTGCGGTAGGCCGGTGGTGGCGTCCAACGTCGGAGGCTTAGCCTCGGTGGTCAAGAACGGAGTTACCGGCTTGCTCGTCCCACCAGGCTCGCCTGACAACTTGGGCCGAGCGCTGCAGACCTTGCTTGGGCGCCCGGCATTGGCCCAGACACTGGGAGCGGCAGGGGTGCAGGCGGCACGCGAGCGAACCTGGAAGGCCACGGCGGACGGCATCGTCGCGGCGATTTGTCGTTGTGCGAGTCAGCTCGAGCCCGTTGAGCCGGTTGTCCCATGAGGCCCGTCGTCTTTTTCGATCTAGACGAAACGCTCGTCGCACAGGAGCAGGCCTTCGAGCGAGCTTACAATGCGGCCGCCCGCTTTGCCGCCGAACACGCGCAGATCGACGAAATCGAGTTCGCTTCGAGTCTTCCGACGCTTGCTCAAGAGGTTTGCGATCGGGCGCCGTTTGCCGAACTCCTGCGCCGCTGCCGGTTCGGCGGTCGTGATGTTCTTTGGTGCGACGAAATTGGCGACTCCGTGGTGGAGCGAGAGATCGCGCGTTCGGCGGCAAGCTTCCGCGCTGATGTCTGGACTATTGCGCTTGGCCGCCACGGAGTTACTGACGAGCGGATCGTGAACGAAGTCGGAGCTGCTTTTAGCGAGGCCATGAGCGAAGCCCTCATGCTTTTCCCCGAAGTCGAGTCTGCCATCGTCCGGCTCAGCAAGCGCAGCAGAATGGCGGTCATCACCAACGGCATGACGGCTCCGCAATTTTCCAAACTGCGTCGTCTCGGAATCGAACAACACTTCGAGCGGCTAGTTGCGTCTGCCGCGGTCGGAGCAGGGAAGCCGTCGAGAGAGATCTTCGACCATGCGCTTCGAGAAATGGCCGTCTCTCCGTCGGATGCGGTCATGATTGGCGACAGCCTTGAGGGGGATATCGCTGGCGCAAAGCGCGTCGGCATCCGAACCATTTGGATCAATCGCAGCGGGCGTCCGCTCGTCGGTCCCGTTCAACCTGACGCGGAGCTTGCCGATCTTTCTTCGCTAGCGGACTTCATGGCGGCTGGGTTCGAAGGATGACGCGACAGTGGAGAGCGCTCCAGGGCTACCGGAGGCTCGGGTCTCGGTCGAGCGCCGAGATCGCTCGATATCAATTTGCCTGCCTACACGATTTGCTGCGGCACGCCTACGATCGCGTCCCGTATTATCGACGCCGATTCGATGCAGCCGGCGTTCGGCCGAGCGATATCCGCAGCGTTGCTGATCTGGCGCTTTTGCCTGCCACGTCACGCGACGATATTCAGTTCCTAGCGCCGCACGATATTTGTGCCGCAGGCGTTCGGTTGAACACTCTGCGCGCTGTGACGACCAGCGGTTCGACCGGGGCGCCGTTGACCGTGTGGCGAACCAGAGCGGAAGAGCAGTTGCTTCTGGCGCTTCGGGCGCGCGCCTTCGAGGAGTTTGGGTTTGGCCTACGCTGCAGGCGCGCCGTGATCGATCATTTGGACCCAGCCACGCTACGCGGTGGGGGCCGCCGGGAACTTCACGAGCGACTGGGGCTCCTGCCGCGTGTGTTGATCGATTGGCGATTGCCGAAGGCTGAGATCGTCGATACGCTTGAGCGTTTTCGTCCGCAGGTAATCAGCGGTCCGCCGGGGATTCTCAGTTCTCTGGCCGACGATCTAACCGCCGAAGACAGACGACGCCTAAATGTCCCGCTCGTCACGACCGGAGCTGAAATGATGACCGCGCCGACGCGCCGACGAATCGAGCAGGGCTTCGGCGCGCCAGTCGCCGATCGCTTCGGCAGCCATGAAGTCGTGTTCATCGCCATGCAACCGCCCGGAAACGATGAGTACCGCGTATGCGGCGAGTCGGTTTTCGTCGAAGTTGTCCAAGAAGATGGGCGTCCGGCGCAGCCGGGGGCATCAGGTGAACTCATTGTCACCGCACTGCATTCGTTCGCCATGCCGTTTATCCGCTACCGCTTGGGAGATCGGGTTGTGCTGGGGCGAGCGAGTGATCCCTACCAATCGCTGCGGTCGATCGAGGGCCGCATAGTGGATCGCTTCAGACTGCCCAGCGGACAGCTAGTTCATGGTTATACGTTGGGCGAAGTCGTGGAAGCGAGTGGCCTCGAAGTGAGGCGCTTCCAAATCACGCAGGAGCAAAGAGGCGCCTTTCGTGTCAGGCTCCTCTTGCGCTCGGGCGAGCGGTCATTCGACCAACTTGAAGCTGCTTTGCGGGAACGGCTAGAGCCTGGCGTGGGCGTGTCGATCGAGGTCGTAGACGCGCTGGACCATGACGGAGCCCGCAAGTTTTACCCGTTCGTCTCAGTTGAGCGCCTGGAGGCTTGGCGCGCCGCGCAAAGTCAGGGCTAGCGGCTGATGGAATTAGGCATCGACAGTCGGATCTGCGAGTCGCCGCCGCGCTCGATGAGCGTCAGCGTGCCGTTTTCGAATACTAGGTCGTCGACGCCCTGGTAGCCTGGCGGAATCTCAGCAAGGAAGCCGATATAGGAGCGCACCTGCGTCTCGGAAGCGTCGAGAAACTGATAGATGGGGCGGTCGAAAATCGTTCCCTTTTTCACCAACGTGGGATACGGTTCGTGCAACCCGGTGGTGCCGAACTCCAGGCCGCGGGCAGTCGGGACGCCGTTATCGAGGCGCCGCCAGATGTTGAGCCAGGGGTAGTCGGCGGTTTCCCAGACGTAGCCGATCAACAGACCATTCTCCGCGTTAGATGCCGTCACCCAGCCCAGTTGTTCGTCGATCGCGTAAGAGACGACGTCGGGATTGTTGTCGTTGATCAAGTGCCGTACATTCGTCGTTGTTCCGTCGGGGCGCGGCGCCAGGGGCCAAAGGGCGGAGGGCTCCTCCGGGTTGGGCATCGAGCCGCCCCGCGCGAATCCCTTGGTCGCATTCGAGTCCACCACGACGCCTTCGTCGAGGAACGGAGGCCCAATGCTCGGATGTTGAACCATGTTGTAAACGCGGCCGAGTTTGTTCTGGTTGGTGACGGCTTCGCGCACCTGGAACCAGGAACCCTCCGGCGCCAATCGAACGGTTCGCTCGACATCGAGTCCGGCCAACGGTAAAGTCGCCTTCATCGTCGCCGTCGTCGGGCTCTGCTCCATGACTTGCCACTCAACCAAGCCGGCTTCGCCGTGGAACGGCATACCGTTAGCCAGCTCGGCGTCGGAGGGCGCGCCCCAGCGGTCGAGGCACAAGAAGTGGCTCATCTGGCGAGGCTTGTCCGTGGGTCCGTCGTTGGCCCATCGCAAGGGATTGAGCCCTTGCTCGTTGAGTTCGAACGAGACGATCGAGCCGCCCAGAATGTCGACGACAAGGCGTGCGTCTCCGCCCTGGAGAACGACCGAACGCCGTCCTTCAAAGATCTCTTCGGCACTGATAAGACTCACAGCGGCGAGCGCCGCCCCGGCGAGTACAAAAGCCAACTTGGGGAATCGCATCGAGGTCAGTCTACTCCAAGCGGCCTATTCGTGAAAGAAATCCGCGGCAGACATCTTGGCCATGGACGCGCCGGGAGCGTGCCATTGAATCTCGAAGTCCTGCTCCCGTGCGGTCTTCTTCAGCAAGTAGATTCGCACCGGATGCGAGCCGGCTTGGAGCATCGCGGTTGCCGAGACCTGTTGCCCAGGTTGGTAACCGTAGCTCGCATCGGCAAGCAGCGCCTCATGCAGCCGCACAATAAACGGCCCGTCTCCCTGAGCGGAAAACTCATACTCGCCGTCCTCGGGAACCCGGATTACGCCCTCGTAGAGCAACATGCCCGCTTGCTTCATCACCGACGCATCAGGCAGATCGGCAGACCCTTGGGAGCTTGGCGTTAGGCCCGCTACGTCCGAGACCCAGGGGAAAGATCCCTCGTAAGCGCTCCACCGCAAGCCGGTCTCCAGCGGTTGCGCCTCGATGGCCGGTATGAGTGCGGAGTCATAGGGACGCGGCGCCCCAGGGTCCGGACGCCGGATCTGCAGCACCTTCCGCTTCATCTGATCCTGCATTTCCTGGTAGGCGGAATTGCTGGTCAAATTGTCGGCTTCTTGCGGATCCTGGACTACGTTGTAAATCTCAAAATCGTCATCGGCCGATTGGATGTCATAGCGCACGCCGGAGAAATCGCCCATGCGAATCATCTGCATCTGGCTGCGCTGACGGCCGGCATGTGAACCCAGGAACTCCGTGTAGCTAGGCGTCCTGCGGCTCTCGAAGTACTCCACATAGACGGGATGTTCCACTGAATCCCGGTCGCCTGTCAGCAGCGGCAACAGGGAGACGCCATCGGTGCGCGCCGGTGCCGGGATTCCCACTGCTTCGGCGAAGGTGGCCATCCAGTCGTACATGGCGCTGGGCTCGTCGATGACCCGATTCCCCGCAATGCGCCCAGGCCAGCTGACGATTGTAGGTTCACGCACGCCGCCTTCCCAGAGGTCGCGCTTGATGCCGTCAAAGGGGCCAAAGCTGTTGAAGAAGTCAGGCGTATTCTTGACCGATCTGCCTTCAGGCAGATAATCCTCTTCGGACGGACCGTTATCTGAAGTAAATACGATCAGCGTGTTTTCGTAGATGCCCAGGTCCTTGAGCAGCGTCACAAGATCGCCGACGCCGTCGTCGATTCTACGGCAGGCGGAGGCATAGCGCTGATAGGTCTCGGGCCAGTTGACTTCCGGCGTGGCCGGGTTGTTGTCGTGGTCGTAGGTTGCCGTCTTGTACTCGGGATAGACGTAGCTGTCGACCGTTCCAGAGGCGGTGTTGATCATCTGGCCGGGCCGGCCTGTCCACCGCAGCCCGCCGTTGAGGCCGCCGCCTTCGGGGTAGGCCTGTGTAGGCAACTCGAGAACAGCGTGGGGGGTGTCGTAGGCCAGATAGAGGAAGAACGGGGACTGTTCTGTCGCCTGCGCTTTTTCGGTGATATATCGCTTGGCTGCCGCGGTCCAGAGATCCGCCGTGTAGGCCTTGTCGAGATCGTCGGCGATGTTGGTCTTGTTTTCCCAGACCTCTTTGCTCCCTCGGTAGATTCCCTCTTTGGGGTAGTGCTCGTGTCCATCGCGGTGACGCATGTAACCCAGGTAGTAATCGAATCCACGATTGGCGGGGTGCGCCGGCCAGTCGGGGCCCGGAGTCGCACTGTCTCCGCCTTGCAGTCCCCACTTACCGATGGTGGCTGTGTGATAGCCGGCTCCCCGTAAGACAGTCCCCAGCGTGTAGTTGTCCTGAAGCTCTTTGTCGAACTGGTTGTCGCGAACGTTGGCGTGTCCTTGACTGACTCCAAGAAGCAAAGAAGCGCGCGAGGGCGCACAGACAGGCGCCGCGGTGTAGTGGCTGGTCAGCATCACGCCGCCGGCGGCAAGTTCGTCGAGGGACGGAGTCAGCTGCCAGGGCTCGCTGCGGTCATTGTTGGCCTTGCGTTGGTTTTGCCAGAAGGCGCCAACGTCGCCCCAGCCCATATCGTCGACGAGGACGAAAATGACGTTGGGTTTCGATTGAGCTTGCTCTTCGTTGTTCTGGCCGCCGGACCCGCAGGAGGCGCCGGCAATCACAGTTGCCAATAGAAGAAATCGTAACGTGAGAATCCGGCAGTAGCGCATCGAGGCCAGTCTAGCGGTAGTCGCCCTCAATCGCCAAGGCAGATGCAAGAACGCCCGCACCGTCCTGGGCGGACGGATGCGGGCGCTCTGAAATCCAACTGCTCTTAGTTCGTAGCGAAGCAGTAGTAGTGGCCGTTGCCGCCGGTGGCGACCAGGTTGGCCTGGCTGCAGCCGCGCGATCCATGGGCCGAGTGCCAGGACGTCGGGTTGGCTCCGCCGCCGGTGCGGTCGTGGTGACCGACCTGAGCGCTGCCCTCACCGTTCTTGGTCCAGTCGCCGCAGGTGTGATCTTCGCCGTCGGTGAAGTGCGTGCCGTCGAGCTGCGTGCCGGTCAGCATGTCGTGCTGGTTGGGCGTGTCGCTGCGGCCGTTATTCTTCATGCCCTTCTCGCTCAGCGAGTTGTCCAAGTTCAGCTCGTTGTTGGAACTGTGCAAGTCGGCGATGTTCTCGGCTACCTTGAGGCCTTTGGCGTTATACCAGGGGCCCGAGCCGATACGGTCTTTCGCGTTGACGGTGCTGGTGCTCAGATAGGCGCGCCAGGTCTTGCTGCCTTGGCCGGCCGCGGCGGCAAGCGACTGGCAGTGGGCGTCAGCGCCGGCCAGGCCGCCTAGATTGGCGCCGTCGCCGGGACCCGCGCTCGTGATGAAGAAGCTCATGCTCGTGTCTTGAGCGATGGCGGGCTGCATCGCGACAGTGAATAGCGCGGCAGCGAGGACAATCAAAGTCTTTCTCATAATGCTGAATATCTCCTAGTGATCGGCGGAGCAGGCAAGCGCCGCTCACAGCCTACGCATTCTACCCGATAGGGCCTCCCAGCGGTATTCGTGAGACGAGTCGGTGTGATGATTCCACCCAAGGCCACACCAGCTAGGCCCAGCTAAAACCGTGCTTTGCGAGCGGCAAAGAGCGAACCCGAACGCCCGTGGCCGCGAAAATCGCGTTGCACACTGCGGGAAGAACCGGCGTCAGCGCCGGCTCGCCGAGGCCGGTCACGGGATTGTCGGTCTTGAGGAAGTGCACTTCGATCTCGGGCGGCGACTGCGCCATTCGCACCAGCGGGAAGTCGTGGAAGTTGCTCTCCACTGCCGCGCCATCAGTTCGCTGATGCCGTGCGGGCCACTCGACCACTGCGTCGAGTCTGACAAGAGATCCGTCGGTTGCTTACCGTTTGCGCTTCTGCAGTAGGCCGTCGATGGACCACTTGCTGCCGCCGTGTGCGGAAAGGAACAGGAAGATAAAGCAGAACAGTACGGCCAACTCGCCGCCGTTGGCGATGGGCCAGGGGCTGCGTGGGGCGTGCGCGGTCCAGAAGGCCACCGCCATTTGACCTGAAAGCAAGAAGGCGATGGTACGAGTACGCAGGCCCAGGACGATCAGCGTTCCGCCGAAGAGTTCCAGGATTCCGGCGATGCCGAGGGTCGAGGTTAGCTCCGGCGGCTGGTCGGCGAAGAGCTTCTGGTAGCCGTGCGGCACGAACAGCAGTCCTGTGACGATGCGCAGCAGGTTCAGGCTGATGATTCTGAGTTGTTCGCTCATGGGTCCCTTAACTTAGCAGTAAGCGTGCCGTTCGCCGTCGGCAGTGCGATACGCGAATTCACGTATCCTAAGCGGGCAAGGAAGTTCGTCGTAGTGAGTGCAGCGCAAGCGTGGGAAGAGCAAGACCGGTCACCGTTTGTTCGCGAGCTTGCCGGCCAGGCGTTTGCCCGCGCATCCGGTGCGCCGCTCGTCTTAGGCAACCGGGTCCGGCTGTTGCGGGATGCAGGCGAGAACTACCCGCGTTGGCTTGAGTCGATCGCCTCGGCGCAGCGCACCATCCACTTCGAAAACTACATCGTCTATGACGATTCCACGGGCCAACTTTTTGCCGACGCCTTGATCGAACGCGCACGGCACGGCGTCCAGGTGCGGCTGATTTACGATTGGCTGGGTTGCCTGGGCAAGGGCTCGCGTCGCTATTGGCGTCGGCTACGGGAGGCGGGCGTCGATGTCCGCTGCTTCAATCCTCCGCGGCTCGATAGCCCTTTCGGTTGGATGTCGCGGGATCACCGCAAAATGATTTCCGTTGACGGCGAGACAGCCTTCGTCATGGGGCTCTGCGTAGGATAGATATGGGAAGGCGATCCCAGCAAACAGATCGATCCCTGGCGGGATACCGGCGTAGAGGTGCAGGGGCCCATCGTCGCCGACATCGAACGGGCTTTCGAGCAGACCTGGGAAATGACCGGCGCGCCGCATCCGGAGGAGGACAGCCCAGCGCCTCTGGCCGTCACCCCCGCGGGCGATGTGGCCATGAGAATCGTCGCCAGCGTGCCCAACACCGCTGGCATGTTGCGAATTGATCAACTCGTGGCCGCTCTCGCCCGCGAACGCTTGTGGCTAACCGACGCCTACTTCTCGGGCACGACGACCTATGTGCAGGCGCTGCGCGCAGCGGCGAAAGACGGCGTGGACGTCCGCTTGCTGCTGCCGGGAACCAGCGATGTGCCCATCATGACGCCCTTCATCCGTGCCGGTTACCGGCCGTTGCTCGAAGGCGGCGTCCGCATCTATGAGTGGAACGGCCCGATGCTGCACGCCAAGACAGGCGTCGCCGATAGCCGCTGGGCTCGAGTCGGCTCGACCAACCTGAACATCACCAGTTGGCTGGGTAATTGCGAACTGGACGCCATCATCGAAGACGCGGGAATCGCACGGGAAATGGAGCAGATGTTCTTGGACGACGTGGACAAGGCGACAGAGATCGTACTCGACGATCGCCGTCGACCGCGTCCGCCCGACGGGCAGAAGGTTCCCCGGCGCGGGCGCAGCATGGCCGGCAGCGCCGGACGAGCCGCGGCCGGTGCGATGCGTATCGGCAACGTCGTGACCGCCGCGGTCGGTGACCGGCGCGCTCTCGGGCCGGTGGAAGCCAAGATCATGGCGCTCAGCGGCTTGCTCTTGCTGGCCTTGGCCGTCGTGTTCTGGAAGTACCCCAAGGGGATCGCCTATCCCCTGGTGGCTCTGCTGTTTTGGCTGGCTGTGTCCCTGATTGTGCGCGGAGTGCAGCTCTTCTTCGCCAGACGCCGCCGCAGCAAGGACTCGACGAACAAAGTAGGGCGCGAATAAAGAAGGGGCGGCCTCATGGCCGCCCCTTCGGTTCGCAAGCTGTCTAGAAAACTACCAGGGCATCTTACGGTTGGTGTGTTTACGGCCCTTGTCGGCGGTTGCGGCACTTGCGCCCGCGCCGACCATTACGCCCTCGTCGATCATCGCCGTCACGTCGTTTTCACGGACGGTGTTGAGGAAGGCCAGACCGTTCCTCTTGCACGCTGCCAGTACCTTGCCGCGCGCCTCGCGCATCATCGGGTGCAACTGGTCATTGCCGACGTGACCGTCGGGCAAGTCCAGCGAGATGCCCATGTCGCCAGGGCCCCACTCGGCGAAAGCGAGACCGGGGACACCTGTGACTAAGTCGGCGGCCGCGAGAGCATGCCGGTCTTCCACCTTGATGCCCAGCATGAACTCGCCGTTCGGGTTGAGCGGCCAGGGATCAGCCTTGGCCATGTACTCAGCCGCCGTCACGCCCCAAATGCGCGACGCATATCCTTGGCTGCCATTTCCCAGCAGGCCTTCGCCGATGAAGTCGTTAGCCGGTTTCGCACGCGGATAGCGGCAGGCGCGTACCATCCAGGCGACAGCCTCGGGATCGCGGGCGTGACACAGCAGAATGCCGTGAACACCGCAGGCGATCGTCTGTTGGACAACCCAGAAGTTGGCCTCCATGTGGGCTGCGGTTGTGCCGAGCACCGGCAGGGTGCAAACCACAGCTGGCGTGCGGTGGCCTGATTTGGTCGGACCCGCGTCAACGAGGCCCTGCATGAAGCCGCGCAGCGCCGTGAAGTCGAGCGGGCCGTGCTCCATTTCGTAGTTGAGGTAGTCAGCGTGAGTACCGTTGGGGCCGCCTAACTTTTTTCCTTCTTCGTAGCCGCCGCTGCCGCCGGCGTAATAGATGGGCTGCTTGTCGGCGAGCAACTCAACCGCCCTGTTGATGCGCTTTGGCTTGTAATTCGAGTCTCCTGCCGGAGCCGCGCTGGCGGCAGCTGCAGCCGCAGCTGCCAACATCGGAGCTGCGAGAAATTCTTTTCGCGTCATGGGAAAGGGGCCTCCTGCTGAAACTTCCAACTTCAATATCTTTTGGGCGTTCGAGACGCCCGCGTCGAAGGCCGCCTAAACGGAGCCCGACGGAACGATATTATGACACGCCTGCGCATTACGCGCCTAGCGAGGCGTGAGGTTTCGCCCTCAGAATCGCCGCTCAATCGTGCCGCAACGCTGCCATTGGCTCGATTTTCGTCGCCCGCCGCGCCGGAACGAGGCACGCGGCGAACGCCACGGTCGAGATCAGGGCGACGACGGCGACGTAAGTCAGCGGGTCGAGCGGGTGAATCTCGTACAAGCCCAGCTCCAACGTTCGCGCCAGTACCCCTGCCGCTGCCACACCGACGAGCGACCCAATCGCTGCCGTTCCCATGCTGCGGGCGATCACGGCGCGCGCCAGCTGTTTCGTTTCCGCGCCGAGGGCCAGGCGGAGCCCAAGTTCCCGCGTCCGTTGTTGCACGGCATAATTCACCACACCATAGAGCCCGATTGCGGCAACCACGAGTGCCAGGCCAGCCAGCAACGACAGCACCGAGCCCTGCATTCGGTCTTGCGCCACCGAGTCGAGTACAAGTTGCTCAAGCGGTTTCAACTCGACTACGGGCTGATCGGGATCCACTTCATGCACTGCCGCTCGCACCGCGCCTGCCAACTGTACCGGAGAGGTCCCTGTACGAATCGATATGAACGACAGCGACGACATCATGCGATGAAGGAAAGGTTGTTGAGCCTGCGCGTACGGGATGAACACCTTCGGAAGCGGTTCCTCGTTGAGCTGGAAGTGTTTGACGTTGTCGACGACGCCGACGACTTCGCGCCAATCTTCGCCCGTCATCGTGCTGCGAAGACGTTTGCCAAGCGGGTCCTGCCCTGGCCAGAGGCTCTCTGCCGTCGAACGACTTAGGACAACAGTTCCTGTCCCGTATGACGCGTCTTGCTCCGTGAATGGACGGCCGCTCAACAGGCGCAGCCCTATAGTTGAGAAGTAGCCCGGAGTTATGACGTTAACGTCTGCTAACAGGCCCTGCGTCGAGGGGTCTTGACCTTCGATCAACAGTGGCGAACGAGTGCTGCGTCCTGACAAGGGGAGCAGCATGGATAAATCGGCAGACTCAACTCCTGGCAGGGCCCGCAGCCGGTCCAGCAAACGCTCTTGCACAGCCTCGGCTCGACGCCAGTCGCCATATAGGTTGTCATTCAGCATTAACCGAAACGTGAGCACGCCATTCGCTTGGAAACCGGAATCGATTGCTAACAGTCGGGCTGTGCTTTGCAAGAATAAGCCCGCGCCCACAAGCAAGACGACGCATAGTGCGATCTCGCTGGCCAACAAGCCGTCTAGCAACCTAGCATGTCGCGGCGAAGCCATTGACACGGCCGAGGCGGCGAGTCCCTCTCTGATGTTGGAGAAGCTGGATTTCCACGCCGCCAGCGATCCCGATGCAAGGGCCGTGGCCGTCGAGACGCTCAAGCAAAAGAGCAAAGAGGCCGGGTCGATGTCGATCTCTTCCGAGCGTGGAATGCCGTGCGGGAATAGCGGCACGAGCCAGCGGATGAGCTGCGTTGATAGCAATACTCCGCAAACACCCGCCGCACCGGCAAGCAACGAAGTCTCGATGAGATGTTGCCGCAATAACTGCAAGCGGCCCGCCCCAAGCGCGGCGCGCAATGAGACGTCCTTTTCGCGGGAGACTCCTCGGGCAAGCAACAAAGTTGAGACATGCATGCAAGCAAGCAGCAAGATGAGAAACACCGCCGATAGCAGGACACTCAAGGGCCGGCGCGTTACCTCGAGGGCGTCGTCTATCGGAACTGTGTATGCGCTAGTTCCCGCGTCTTCGTCCAGCATCATCCCCAGCTCGGTGTTTACCCGTTTCCAGCTTGCTCCGCGGGCCAAGCGGACAAGCACGTTGCCGTCTCCTCTTGCGATCATCGGCTCCCAAGTCTCGATCACGAGTCCCGGAACTTGCCCCTGAAAGAACGGGTACCTTACGCGGGGCGGCAGCACGCCGACAATGGTGAAAGCGATGTCGTCGAGTCGGATTTCGCGTCCGACAACTTCGGGGTCGGAATGGAACTGCGTCCTCCAGAATCGGTCACTGACGACCAGGACCCGGCCATCGCCCGAGTAGTCGTCCTTGCCGAAAGTGCGCCCGACTCGGGCCGCGACTCCGAGCAGGTCAAAGAACTCCGGAGCGACCCGGAGTCCCCAGGAAACGTCGGGATCGGCCGCGCCAGTCAAGAAGTGGCGAACCATCGCGTATTCTGCGACTTGCTCTACACTTCGGGCGTTCGCCTTCCAGCGTTCGATCTGCACCGCCGTTCCGCCCTCTCGCATCCCGAAGGTCCAGTTCTCATTGCTCCGATACACTTCAGCGACGTCGTGGGGTGCGTCGAACGGCAACGGTCTCAACATCACGCCATAGACGATGCTGAAAACCGCCGTCGCGGCCCCGATACCCAGCGCGAGTGTGACAACTGCAATTGCGGCGAACCCAGGGCTTCGGCGTAGGCTGCGGGCGGCGAACTTCAAATCCCGCCAAAGGTCATCGGCCCAGCGAAAGACCCAAGCATCGCGCGTGTACTCGCGGACTGCCGCGGGGGAGCCGAACGATTTGCGCGCTTCGCGGCGAGCCTCGTCGGGCGAGAGACCATCGGCGATCAGGCGCCGCTCTTTCTCTTCCAGATGGAAGCGTAGTTCTTCGTCGATCTCTTCGTTGAGGCGGCCGAGTTTACGGATGCGCCTGAGAAAACTCATGCATCGCTCCGCTCAAGAAACAGGGCGATCGCTGAGGACAGGCGCCCCCAACGCTTCAGTTCTGCTTCGAGATGCTTGCGGCCCTTACGCGTCAGCTTGTAGTACTTCGCGCGGCGGCCAGCCTCGGTTTCACGCCACTCCGCGGTCAGTAGTTCATCGCGCTCCAGTCGGTGCAGCGCAGGGTAGAGCGAACCCTCTTCCACCTCCAACTCGCCGTCTGACCAGGCCTGGATCTGCGACGTAATGCCGTAGCCGTGCTGCGGTTCTCCGCGCAGCGTTCGGAGGATGAGCAGGTCTAATGAGCCTTGAAGTTTGTCGCGTCTCGCCATAACCCTAGCCGTCTAGGTGAGAATGCCGCAACGATACCTAGATGTCAAGGGGAATGGAGGCGGGAAGCTATGAAGAATAATTCCGGCGCGCAGGCAACTCAAGAGGAGGACAGGCACGGAGTTTCGCGGACAGCGTTCGCTGCTAAGAGGCCAATTTCGTGAGGCTCGAAAATCCAAGCCAGTCCCTGGGGACGTCCGTTTTTCCGCACAAGACGATGGTGCGTGCACGAGCGGTGATTCTTTCACGGCGTCCGGTCGCTAGTCCTTCGACTTCTTGGTGTCCGTTCTGCCCGGTTTGCTCGATACGACGTTGAGATTCTCCAGAACCGTCCCGTTTTCGCAAGCCAAATGCGCCGTACACAGCACGCGATCGCTCTTGCCGCCCTTCACGCACACCAGTCCCTTTCCTTCGAACACGGGACAGTCCGCATCCCCGCCCAAAAAGATTCCCGCGGCCTGGAACAGCGGCGCTCCAGACGAGTCCGTCGCGCATTCCGTTGTGTCGCCCGGCCCAACATTCGGTGTGTAGGACGCGCAAAGCGCTTCTTTCGGTCCCCCTGGCCGGATGGCGTTAAAGCCGTGGTGAAAGCGGCAGCTAATCTCGACATTTTCTCGATTGAGATTCGTACACGAGACGACCGTTTAGCAAGAACCGCCGGCATCTGCCCTGCTGTTGGCGTAGAGGACGAAGCCGACCTCGTCGAAGCCGTCCGGGCACTCTGGGATTCCTTTCGAGCCGTTGCACGTGCCGGCGAAGCAATCGGCATCGAAAACCTGCGCAGTCGCCGAGGACGATTGCCCGGCCAAGAAAATCGAGGCCAGTAGGGCCGCGCGGATCCACGTTCGAATGTTCATCAGTTCCTCCCCGAAATAGAAATTTCGACGAGGATTATAGCCTTTCAATCGCTACTCTGGAATGAAGTCGTGCAAAACGGCTGCGATGACTTTCTGCTCGAACTGTTCGAGCCGGTCGACGAAGAAGTGATCGCTGGCGTCCACCCACTCCAGTAACTTCGGCTCAGCAGCTGCATCAAAAACCTTCTGCATGTTTTCGCGCGAGCCGTGTTCGTCGTTTGTTGAGTGAATGAAGATCTTCGGGACTTCGCACTTCGCCAGAAACTCGAAGCCGCCGCGATTGGCAGGCAGTCCCGCCGCGATAAAGCGCTCAAAACCGCCGTCCTTTGCAGCGACGCGCAGACCGATGTTTGAGCCGAACGAGAACCCCGAACCGATGACCGGCAGGTCCGGATAGCGCTCCCTGGCGAAGGCGACCGCGGCGCGAACATCGTCCTGCTCGCCTCTGCCGTCATCATGCGTTCCTTCGCTCAGTCCGGCGCCGCGAAAGTTGAAGCGAATCACAGCCGAGCCGGTATTGCGAATGCCGCGCGCGAGTCGAAAAACAACCTTGTTGTGAATCGTCCCGCCGTGTAGCGGATGGGGATGGCAGACAACGGCTACGCGTTCGATGGCAACGCCGTCCTCTGGGCCCTCGTGTAGGGCCTCCAGCTTTCCAGCTGGGCCGTCAATGAAAACGGATTCGAGAATGCGAGCCATGTCGAGTATTTAGTTGGATCGATAGTTAGTGAACTGCATGTCGATGCCGAAGTCCTGATCCTTGAGCGCCGTCATAGCCGCTTGCAGATCGTCTCGGCTCGGGCCGGTGACGCGAACTTGATCGCCCTGGATCGAAGCCTGAATCTTCTTCAGCTTCAGATCCTTAATGCGCTTGACGATCTCGCGGCCCTTCTCGACCGGGATGCCTTGCTGCAACTCGACTTCTTGCAGGACGCTGGCGTTGTGCGCCGGCTGCACCTTACCGTAGACCAAGCTCTTGAGCGGCACTTTGCGTCGGACGAGTTTCGATTCAAGCACGTCGACGACTTGCTTGAGCGTGTACTCGTCTTGGCTGCGCAGGGTTAGTTTGGGCGCGGCGGAGTCGAGTTCGATGGAGCTATTCGTCGTCTTGAGATCGAAGCGAGTCAAGACTTCTTTGCTTGCTTGCTCGACGGCGTTTTGGACTTCAGGAATCTCGATCTGAGAAACGATATCGAAGGAGTTTTGACCAGCCATTGATACTTAGAGTTGCTTGATTCTTTCCAGAACTCTTTGTGTGAGTGTATCAACCAATGTGGGCATTGCAGCAGTTAATACTTCTTTCACTGCCTCGCGGACCGCCTCTTCCTGGAGTTCTTCGTCCTGATCGTCGCTGAGCGCGGCTTGGACGGCGGCCCCGAACGGATCGAGATCGCCGCTGCCTTCCGCTGAATACTGAGCGCCAGGTTCCGGCGCTTCGGACAGTTCCGCCGGAGCGGTCGACCGGTCTAGAACGCGCAGCGACGCTACAGGCTCGGCGTCCTGGCCCGTTTCTTTAGCCCGAGATTCGCCTATCAGCGATTTGACCGTGTCGATCAGCGAGTAGGCGTCGAGCGGCTTGTGCAGCACCCCGTCCGAGCCGGCCGCTTCGGCGTGGGCCGGGTCGAATGGCTCCAAGGGGCCGGCGAGCAAAACTACCTTGACGTGGTTGAGCTTCGGATGCCTCTTGATGCGGCGGCAGATCTCGAAACCTGACGGCCCCGGCATCCGTGTATCGACCAGAACTAAATCTGGCTCGTTTTCCGCAAGGTACTGGAGCGTTTCGTCGCCATCCGAAGTCGTGGCGACCTCGTAGCCCTCTTGGCTGAGGATCTGACGGCCCATCCGATGGGCATGGGGATTGTCGTCCGCAATCAGTATGAGGCTCACAGCAAAGGCTCCGAGCGCCCCTCCGCGGGTCAATTCGTGACCCCGGCGCGTCCGTAGCTAGTGTAACCCGGAAGTCCTAGTACGTGTTGTGGTAGTGGCCAGTTTAATTCTACGGAGCCGGTTGGTTCTGGCGAGCGTCGGGTTCGGTGTCGATGGCGCTCGGACCGTCGATCGTTTGGACTCCGACGTCGGCGCTGGGCTGACCGACGGCGACCCCGGTGCTGGTGCGGATGCCTGGAGGCGTCGCCGGCATGAGCGTCGTGCTCACGGGTTCTCCCATTTTTGCAGCCATTCTCACGTCGGGCGCTGAGCCGAAGATTCCAAGGGACTTAGCCCAAAACCCCTTGTACACCCGATTCTCCACATTGTACTTGTGAAGCTCAAAACGCTCCGGATCCGCGGTGGGAACCGAGCGGTTCAGATCGGACAACTTCGCCTTGGCCGCGTCGACAAACGTGCTGAGCGGGTAGTCGCGGACGATCTTGGTGTAGGCGTCCACCATCTGCTCGGTGTACTCCTCACCCATGCTCTCGTAGGTCTCGCCTAACCTCCAGAGCGCATCGTCGCTGTTGCTGAACAGTGGATAGTGCTCAGTCAGCGTCTGCAGGCGATTGGCGCCGGCGCGGTAGCTGCCTTTGCCGGTGTAGTAAGTGCCGACGCGATACTCCGCCTCGGCAATGACCTCTTGCACGTCGCGCAGCTTCTGTTCGGTCTCCTCACGGAAAATGCTGTTCGGCCACTGCAGGATCAACTGGCGGCACTCTTGGTCGGCGCGGATCGCGTGCGTATTGTCACGGTCCGGCTTGACCATCTGGTCGTAGTGAATTGCGCAGATACGCTTCTGGGCCTCGGCAGACTCTTCCATGGACGGGAAGAAGGTGATGAAATCGTCGTATTCGGCCTCAGCCTGCGCCAAGGAGCTGCTGCCGCCCTGCTGATACCAGCTGTCGGCAATGGCCAGCTTCGACTTAGCGATATATTCGCTGTCTGGGTAGGTATTGATCAGCGTCTGGAGCTGCAGACGTGCCACGTCGAAGCGCTTCTTCTCGATGTAGCCGACCGATTGGTCGAACAGCACCTTGTCGGGCTGTTGCGAGTTAGTAGCGATCGGGTTGTCGTATGGATTGCGGCCGCAACCGACAAGCGCCAAGATCGTGACAAAAGCGAGTCCAAGTGATTTGCGAGTCATAGGATTGTTGCTAGACGTGGACGACGTGAGCGCTTGCGATGCGCTCCTTTAGAGATTCTACGGCTTGGGCGGCGTCAGGGGTTCCAAATATGCTGGAACCTGCGACAAAAATATCGCAGCCCGCGCGGGTTAGATCGGCGATGTTGCTTGAGTCGACGCCGCCGTCGACTTCGATCTTGAAGCTCAGCCCCAGCGCCTGGCGCAGTTCGGCGAGCTGTTCGATTTTCGATAGCGCCAGCGGCAAGAACTTCTGTCCGCCAAAACCGGGGTTGACGCTCATCACTAAAACCAAGTCGACTAGGTCGAGGACGTGGTCGATGGTTTCGACTGGGGTCGCGGGGTTGAGAGCCACGCCTGCTTGGGCTCCGTGGTCTTTGATGAGCTGTAGGCTGCGGTGCAAATGGCGCGTTGCTTCCTGGTGGATGGTGACGTTCTGGGCTCCCGCCGCGATGAAGGCGGGCGTGTAGGCATCCGGGTTTTCGATCATCAGATGGCAGTCGAGAAAGAGGTCCGTGGCCTTGCGCAGCGAGGCGACGACGGGCACGCCGATGGAGATGTTGGGGACGAAATGCCCGTCCATGACATCGACGTGGATCATCTTGACGCCGGCGCGCTCAACAGCGGCGACGTCCTCGCCCAGACGAGCGAAGTCGGCCGACAGGATGGAAGGCGCGATTTGAGCCATCGAATCAATATTATAGCGGCTGAGAGGCGTGTTCTAGCGCCGAGGGCGTTTGGCGGCCGACGATGGCGGGGGCTTCGTGGATGAGGCCCTCGTTGGTCAGAGCTTCGACCATGAACAGGGCGAAGTCAATGCGGCGGGTGAGGTTGCTCTTGAGGATCGGGTCGCCGACGTGATGGCTCCAGACAGGGAGGCCTTGGCTCTCGCCTTCTTCGAGGTCGCTGCCGCGGACGACGGTCCATCGCGTGTCGCTGGAGAAGATGCGGCGGCAGGCTTCGACTTGGTCGTCGAGTTCGACGAAACGGAGGAGACGGGCGAGCCAGCCGACGGTCGCCACAAGTGTCTTGAAGAGTCGGGAGTAGACGTCTCTACCGTCGCGGGTGATGTGCCAGCCGCAGGAGAAGATGAGGCGCGCGCCGGGCGGGGCGTAGTCGAGGACGGCTTGGGCTGTGCCTGACGAGTATTTTTGGACGCCCCAGGGGACTAGCACGGCGAGGACGCCGTCGCAGCCTTCAACAGCGCGGCGGATGACTTCACGGTCGTTGGTCTTACCGGGGATGATCGTGACGCGATCCTTGAAGCGGTCGAGTTTGGCGATGCTCTGTTCGCGGCAGACGCCGACGACTTCGTAATTGTGGTCGAGGCAGTGCTGGAGCATGTACTGGCCGAGTTTTCCGGAGGCGCCGACGATGCAGACTTTCACTAGGAGACTAGTTTAGGGATGCCGCGCGGCGTAGGCGCAATTTCACAGATGCGGTCCGGTTGTTCGCGGCGGTCAGCGGACGCATTCTCCACAGATCGTGCGGTGAATATTCTGAGGATGCGAATGTGGATGGCCCTCGACATGCCTCTACACGTCGGTGTCCGGCATAGTCGCTACTTAATCTTGACGTTGCGCCTCAGCCACTTCTCGAGCTTGTCGAAGGTGAACGTGCCGGAGTCGTGCATCGAAGAGATGAAGGTGTAGGTCTTGTTGGCGCTCGCTGTGAGCTGCGCGCCGTTGATCGCTAAGAAGGTGTAGGTCGCGGCGAATGCGGTGCGCTTGTTGCCGTCGATGAAGGGATGGTTTTGGGCGAGACTTTCCCATAGGGCCGCGGCCTGCTCGATGAGGTCGGCGTAGTAGCCGGTTTGCGGACGGTAGAGTGCCGCTTCGAGTACGCCCATGTCGCGGATGCCGTCTGTCCCGCCGTAGCGTTCGATCTGGTCGGCGTGAATGGCGAGGACTTCGATGAGCGTGAGGTAGTCCGTCATTTAGCGAGCTTCTTGTAGAGCTCGCCGTACCTTTCGTGGCTGGCGAGGTAGGACGCCATGACGTGTTGGCGCGGCTTGCCGTGCTTGCGTTTTTCGATGAGGTCGGCCAGCGCTTCGTCCACGAGGGCTTGCAGTTGGCGGCCTTCCTGCTCGGCAATTTGGCGGACCGAGGCGAGGATGTCGGGGTCGACTTGGGTGGCGAACTTTTGGCGGGATTGGGACATGAAGGGGCTGAAGGGAGTTTATCATGACAAATCATGATTTGTCATGATATTTGAGTTTCGTACCGGGTGACTCTAGGCTGTCACTCTAGGCTTTGGGCGCCCCAAAGCCACAGGGCTCCGCCTTTTCTGGACCACTTTCCTGTTGTATTTGGCGAGAACGATTTGTATAATCGGCTCTCCCCCCAAAGTTTGCTATCAAGTAATACGCAACTCGCTTCCTCAAGCACCATTGTCCCCGTGGGTCGGCGCGCTGCCGTCACGCGTCGGGCGCGGTACGCATCGAAGCGATCAGGCCAAGCTGCCGCTTGGCTAGGAGTGGAGGGATAACAATGCGCTGTTTAGCAACGATTCTCATCTTTTTCGCGGGTACGACGCTTCCCTTATTGGCGGAAGATCTGATCCTCACAGGGACCGTCGTAACGATGACGGGTCGGGACGCGATCATCCCTCAAGGAGCCATCCTTATCAGGGACGGACAGATACAAGAGATCATTGCGGTTGCTAAACGGCGCGGCAAAACGGTCATGGACTTCTCGTCCAACGTTGATGACGCGACCGTAGTCGAAACAGACGGACTGATCTTTCCGGGCCTGATCAATATCCACAATCACACGCTGTACGGAAGCTTGCCGCACGTTCCTATCGAACAGAACTACAACAATCGGTACGAGTGGCAACCGGACGACAATGCCGTGGATCTGACTCCGTTCTTGGGCGTCAACGTGCCGCTGCCGTTCAACATCGGTCGAGCTGACTTTAACCCTTATGTTGAGTATCCGCGTCACTTACTGACCAACTCTCAGCTTTTCGGCCTGGCAATCGAAGCTTCCAAATACAGCGAGATCAAGGCTCTAGTTGGCGGGACGACAACGATCGAAGGCAGCATCAACGCGAACGGCGTCACGAACATGCTGATTCGCAACGCTGAATCCGCCAACTTGGGCGCAGGCGCCGTCTTCCGAACGGCCCAAAACATTACCGAACCGGAGTTTGCTCCAATCGCCGCGCAACTTGCTCAGGCTGGCCAAGCCGGCCTGTTGGATGCGTTCCTAGTCCATTTGGCCGAGGGTACGGACTCTACGTCACTGGCCGAGTTAGAAAAGTTGAAACAGTTGAACTTGTTCGATGAATGGACGGTGATCGTTCACGGAGTGCCGTTTCCGCGATCTGTCTTCGATGAGATGGCGGTTGTCGGAGCCGATCTGGTTTGGTCGCCCACCTCAAACTTAGCCCTCTATGGTCAAACAGCGCGGGCGGACCAGGCTCTGTCGGCTGGCGTCAACGTGAGCCTAGTTCTTTGACCGCCTGAAGATTGTACAAATAAACATGTTTGGAGGGAAATGTTTTGGGGCACACT
>JAQCLD010000021.1 GCA_027592785.1 Acidobacteriota bacterium | reverse complement strand
CGGCCCTCCCGACACCTTCGCTCACCCCTACCGCGCCCTCGCCCTAATCCTTACCGACGGATTTGGGCCTTGACGCCGGCCTCGACCCCGCGTACCCTAAAAACAGGCGGTTAAAGATTTGTTCGGCACAGTTTAGGGTCCCCGTCTCGACCCGCCTTCCCGAAAGTTTTGATGAGTAACCCGGTTGCCGGTCTGGTCGATCTGCATCGCAGGTCTGATCGAGCCCGTCTTTCCCGCACCCTGAATCTAGATGAGCGGTTATTTCCGATTTCTGGCGAGCTACCGGACCATACTGTCCTTCGGCCTGGTCATGGCGCTGTCGTCGAGCTTTGGGCAGACGTTCTTCATCTCGCTGTTCTTGCCGTATTTCATGGCCGATTTCGACCTCACCAAGGGCGACTTCGGCATTCTCTACGGCGGCTGCACGCTGTTGAGCGCGCTGTGCTTGCCGCGGCTCGGCTCACACATCGACCGGCTCGACCTCAAGCGCTACACGGCCTTCACAATCGTCGGCCTGGCCGTAGCCGCGCTGACGGTTTCCACCGCGCCGCATGTGGCCTTCCTGGCCCTAGGCATCGTCGGTTTGCGGCTCTCGGGACAGGGCCTGCTCGGACACATTTCGCAAACTGTGATGGCCCGCGAGTTCGCCGCCAGCCGCGGTAAGGCTCTCGGCGTCGCCGGTCTCGGCTACCCGCTCGGCGAAGCTGTGCTGCCTTTGGCTTGCACGCTCGGGTTGCAGTTCCTGCCCTGGACGGCGGTTTGGCAGATCGTCTCGGCAGGGGCGATCATTCTGATTCTGCCGCTCGCGCTCGGCTTGTTGTCCAACGTCGACGGCCAGACAGAAGCCGCTCCGCCCGCTTCAGCAACTGCGGCGCCGCAAGCGCTCCTCGAGAATACCTTCGGTCGCGACCTCAATACCTATTTGGCGATTCCCGTCTTGCTCGCGCCGTCCTTCGTCTTCACTGGACTGTTTCTCTATCAGGTGCCGCTGGCCGAGTGGAAGGGCTGGGATCCGAGTTGGGTGGCGGTCGCGTTTTCCGCCTTCGCGGTCAGCCGCGCGTTATCGTCGATCGCCATCGGCGGGCTGATTGATCGCTTCTCCGCGGTTGGTCTGTTTCCGTTTTTCTTAATGCCGCTCGGCGCTGCGGTAGCCCTGTTTTATTGGGCGAGTTCACCGTTGACGGCGTTCCCTTACCTCATGCTTATCGGCATGACGGCGGGAGCGAACTCCAACATCGGATCTGCCCTTTGGGCCGAACTCTACGGCGTCGAACACCTCGGACGCATCCGCAGCGTTGCTTCTTCTTGGAGCATCCTTGGCGCGGCCGCCAGTCCGATCTTGATCGGCGGCCTGTTTCGGCTCGGATTCGACTTCAACCACATGCTGCTGGGCTCGTTGGCAATCGTCGCCCTCAGCACAACGTCCGCGTTGTTGCTAGTTATGAACCAAACGCAACGGCTGCGCCTGCGGCGGGCTTTCGGCCGCTAGCGGTTGTCCCTGGGCCAGGGCCGTTGCGTGACGCTTCGATGGGGCAAACTTAGGTGATGCCGTGATAGACTGCGCCCGAAGCCATGAGAATCGTCATCCTCACCTTGTTCTTAGCCGTTGCGACTTACGCCCAAACGCCTGAGGAGCTCTACGTCAAGAACTGCGCCGGCTGCCATGGCGCGAACCTCGAAGGCGCCCAGTACACGCCGCTGCGTAAGACCGATTGGCGCTACGGCGGCGACCGCGACGCGATGTACCGCACGGTGATGTATGGCGTCGCCGGGACGGAAATGCCGCCTTGGGCGCGGGTGATGACCGCCGACCAAGTTCACTCGGTCGTTGACTTCATCATCGCCAGGCAGACCGCGCCGGCAGTGACTAAAACCATTCCGACGTCGTTGCAGTCTTCCGACTATTCGATCCGAGTGGAAACGCTGGCGCAAAGCGACGAACTTGGTTCGGCCCCCTGGGGGATTGAGTTTGTCGATGACCGCCGTGCGCTGATCACCGAACTGCGCGGCGGGCTGCGTTGGCTGATCGACGGCAAGCTGGACCCCGAGCCGATCGCGGGCATCCCCGTGACGGTGCAGTACGGCGAGTCGGGCATGACCGATGTGGCGCTCGACCCGAACTACGCCAATAACGGCTGGGTCTACATCAGCTACGTCCACGCCCTAGGCGACGAGACGACTAACGATACGCCCGCCATGACTCGCGTGATTCGCGGGCGCGTCTCGGATCACCGCTGGGTCGAGCAAGAGACTGTCTTCACCGTGCCCGACGATTTGCATTTCGCCAAGGGCTTGCGCTGGGGCTGCCGGATGATGTTCGACGGGGAAGGCCGTTTGTATTTCTCGATCGGCGACATCGGACGCAACGACGAAGTTCAGCAGCTGAGCAAGCCGGCCGGCAAGGTCTACCGAGTCAATCCCGACGGCTCGATTCCCGCCGACAATCCTTACGTCGGTACGCCCGGCGCGCTCGAAGCGATCTTCACTATCGGCAACCGTAATGTGCAGGGCATCGGCAGCCATCCGCTGACCGGCGATATCTGGGCTGTTGAGCACGGGCCGATGGGCGGCGATGAATTGAACATTCTGGAGAAAGGAAAGAATTACGGCTGGCCGGTAATCACCTACGGCCTCAACTATGACGGCTCAATAGTCTCAGACCTTACCGAGAAAGACGGCATGGAGCAACCGATCAAGTATTGGAAGCCTTCGCCGGGCCTGGGGCCGTTGGAATTTTATACCGGCAATCTTTTTCCGAAATGGAAGAACAAACTTTTAGTCGGCGCGATGGTCCTAGAAGAGATCAAACTGCTGACTCTCGGTGACCGCAGTGTAGAAAGCGAAGAGCTGATCATGAAGAATCACGGCCGCGTCCGCGACATTAAAGTCGGACCCGACGGAGCTATCTACGCCCTGCTCAACAATCCTGACGCCGTCATCCGGCTGACTCCGAGCGATAATCAATAGTAGGGACGCCGCATGAACAGAAAACAGTTTCTCCATTCGATTCTTGGAACATCGCTGTTTGCCGCATGCGGCTCAGCGCAGGCCGAAACGCACATGGTTGTCTACAAGACTTCGACTTGCGGCTGCTGCGGAAATTGGGTGAAGCATTTGACGTCCAACGGATTCGTCGTGGAAATCCACGACGTGAACGATATCGTCAGCGAAGGCCGCAGGCTTGGAGTGCCCGACAATCTGCGCAGTTGCCACACCGGATCCATCGCCGGCTATGCCATCGAAGGGCACGTCCCGGCGGCGGACATCAAACGCCTACTCGCCGAGAAGCCCCAGGCGAAGGGCCTTGCGGTCCCCGGCATGCCGGTCGGTTCCCCGGGCATGGAGAACGGCTCGTACGTTGAGCGCTACTCTGTCCTGCTGTTCAGTGAGGACGGAACCAGCGAAGTCTACAGCACTTACGGCGGCTAGCTCTCAGGCGTCAAGCAAGAATAGGGCGTTGACGCGGCGCAGGAAGGGCTTGCGTTCCAGCCACTCGGACGACTGTTCGTAGAGGCCGAAGACGCGGTAGTTGCGCGCTTCAAGATGGGCCTTGATCGTCTCAAATGGTACGTGGACCTTGTTGCCGGGGTGCATGCCGCATTCGCACTCGACCATGTAGATGCTGCCGTCGCTGAGTAGGCGTTGAGCGCCGAGTAGGACGTCGAGGTCCGAGCCTTCGGCGTCGATCTTGAGGTAGTCGATGCGATCGATTCCCTTGCGGCGGCAAAAGGCATCAAGAGTCTCTACCTCAACCGATTGTTGGGCGACAATCTCGTCCGTTGCAACGGGCTGCGTGCCGCCGGCCCGCTCGAGAAACGAGGTAGCTGGAGTGCGCGTGACGTGGAGAGTCCCCCGCCCTTCTGCGGCGCCAAGCGCCAAGTTAGAACAATCGACTCGTGGGTTTGCTTGGAACTTCGCGCTGAGCTGTTCATAGACCGCGGCGTTCGGCTCGATCGCCCAGATGCTAGCGTCCGGCCGGAAGCGCAGCATCGCTTCGACGGACTCGCCGACGTTGGCGCCAACGTCCACGAAGTTGCGGAACTGATGTGGACTCAGGGCCTTATCGATGTCGTTCCACTGGTCTGAGCTGCGTTGCAAGCTGGGCGTAATATAGAGACCCCGCGAGGCGAGGTAGTTGGTGATCAGTGTTTTCACTCGCCGGGAGAACATGGGCGCCTCCCAGTCTGCCAGATTGCATGGTGCGCGAGAATGGGTGCACGCGCCTCAAGCCGGGTGCACTACAATCCCCAACAACAGAGGGTCTCTCATGCACTTGCTGACCAGGACACTATTCTTACTTTTCATCGCCGCAACTCTCCCGGCGGCAGATCCCGATTGGGATGAGTTGAACGGGGAAACACTCCGTCATTTCCAAGCGCTCGTCAGAATGGATACGTCCGATCCGCCGGGCCGCGAGCAGCCCGCGGCCGATTACCTCAAGAGCGTATTGGAGGCGGAAGGGATTCCGGTGCAGACCTTCACGCTGGACGACGGTCGCCCCAATCTGGTGGCGCGGTTGAGGGGCAACGGGTCGAAGCGGCCTCTGCTGATCATGTCGCACACCGATGTGGTGAACGTCGAGCCGTCGAAGTGGCCGACCCTCGGTCCTTTTTCGGCGGGACGCGAAGGCGGCTACATCTACGGCCGCGGCACGATCGACGACAAGGACAACCTCACCGCGTCGTTGATGACGATGCTGGTGCTGAAGCGCGCCGGTGTTGAGTTGGACAGGGACGTCATTTTCTTGGCTGAATCCGGCGAAGAAGGCAACATACGGGTCGGCATCGCCTACATGGTCGCGGAGCATTACCCGGAGATCGAGGCGGAGTACTGCCTGGCCGAGGGCGGCGGAGTGGTGCGCCGGGCGGGCAAGATCGTCAGTATGAATGTGGCCACGGCCGAGAAAGTTCCAGCCCGGGCGAAGCTGATAACCCAAGGAACTGCCGGGCACGGTTCGGTGCCGCTGGACAATAACGCCATCGCGCGCATCTCGCAGGCCGTCGCGGCAGCAGCAGCCTGGCAGACGCCGATGAAGCTCAACGATACGACGCGCTACTACTTCGAGCGCCTGGCAGCGATCAGCGAGCCCGATGCGGCGGCGCGTTACAACGGCCTGTCGCACCCCGATCGTTCGGCAGCGGTTCAGGAGTACTTACGGCTAAACGAGCCTGCGCACTACTCGATGCTGCGAACTTCGATCTCGCCCACGATTATTCAGGCCGGCTACCGCATGAATGTCATCCCTGCGGACGCGGAGGCGACGCTCGATATTCGCGCCGTTCCGGACGAGAACATCGAAGAGTTCTTCGCCGAGTTGCAGCGCCGGATCGGCGAGGGCGTGAAGATTGAGCAGTACCCCATGTCGCGCCGTCCAGTTGCACCGTCAAGGGTTGACACGGTTGCCTTCGAGGTACTAGAAGAGCTACAGAAGGAGCTTTATCCAGGCGCGGTCACGTTGCCTGCGATGCTCAACGGAGCAACCGATATGGCCTTGCTCAGAGAGCGGGGCGTACAGTGTTACGGCATCGGCCCATTAGGCGACGATGAAGACCGCGCTAAGGGATTCGGAGCCCACTCGGATCAGGAGCGGATTCTCGAAGCGGAGTTGTACCGCTTCACCCGCTTCCACTATGAAGCGGCAAAACGAATCGCGACGCGCTAAGTGTAGTCAACACCATGATCCAGACAGGAATTATCAACCCGCACGTTCTCAGCCTGTTAGCTCGCATACGCCATACGAATACGCTGGTGATAGCGGACTGGGCCTTTCCGCATTGGACCGAAATCGAGGTTGTCGATATCTCTTTGACGCCGGGAATCCCAATGGTGCTCGACGTTCTGGATCTGCTCAAGCCGAACTTCAAGATCGGCGAGATTTGGCAGGCGGAGGAGTTCTTGAGGACGAACCCAGCGGAGACGATCAAGAAATTCGATGCAGCATGCAGCGGCATCAAGGTGACGCGCGAGCCGCACATCGATTTCAAGAAGCGCGTGCCCCAGGCGAGCGGGTTGATCCGCACGGGCGACCCGACGGCTTACGGCAACATTATTCTTGAGTCGGCCTAAGGCACGGCGCAGGCGAAGTTGGCGGCGGCGTTCGGATCGCCTGAGCCGCTGTATTTTGCCACTTGCGGGTAGGGGCAGAGCGGACGGGTCAGTTCGACCTTGCCGTCGATAACGCGGGCGGCGTCGATTCGTTCGGGCGTCTCGCCGCCTTCAACCCAGTTGACCAAGCGGGTGAAGGCATCGAACTGGTCGACGCCGAGCCCGCCGCCGCAGTGGAACATTCCGGGCACCATGTAGAGCCGGAAGAAGTCGTCCGTTTGCGGTCCCATTGTTTTGACCGTATCTTCGTAATAGTTGATGCCCATCATCGGATTGAGTGCAGTGTCGGCCCAACCGAAGTACATGAGCAGCTTGCCGCCGCGGTCGCGAAACCCGCTGAGATCAGGATTGGTCGCATCGAGAATCGAGTGAATGAAGCTCATGCGCTGGGGGTCTTTGTTGAAGTCGAACTTGCGCCAATCGAATTCCGGCTCGTCTGGGCGGAAGGCCAGGTTGCGGAAGAAGGATTCGGCAAAGACCTGCTCGATAGGCGGGCCGTTCTCGTTGACAATCCAGCGATTCCAGCCGCTGGCGGAGTTGGAACCGCTGAGCGGCGCGGGTTCGGCGCCGAGCGGCCAACCGGGGAAAAGCGTCTCGCCGCCACCGCGCACGTCGGCGTAGAAAAGAGAGAGCGCAGCGACCTCGGGAGCGCTGAAGCAGTCTGGCCCGGTTGCGCCATCGCATTGCTTCAAGTGCTGGCTAGGTTCGAAGTCGCACTGGCGCGGGTCTTCGATGAGGCCGTCGGTGACGCCGTCCAACTTGTCGCAGCGTTCGTAAACCTTGCGACCGAGCAGTTCCACTTTGGCGATCGACAGGGGCGCTTTGGTTAACGCTTGTTGAGTCCAGGCGTAAGAGATCATCGTGCCGCTGAAGTTGAGGACGGGGGCGCCGGCAAGGACTCCGTCGAAGTCGTCGGGGAACCGTTGGGCGGACATAAGGCCCTGGCGGCCTCCGGTCGAGCAACCGTCCCAGTAAGAGAAGTTCGGCGGGGCGTCGTAGTAGTGAGCAGCGATGGTTTTGGCAGTCCGCAGCGTCAGGTGCACAGCCCGGAAGCTGTAGTCGATTTCCTTTTGCAGATTGTTGAGCGCAAAGCTGCCGAGCGGCTCGACGGTTGAGTCGTGACCGGTGTCGGTGTAGGTCGTAGCGAAGCCGCGTTTGAGGGCGCGCTGCGAGGCGGCGATACGCGCGGGGGCTTCGGGCGGAGAGCCGGCGAAGCCGCCATTGCCGTACATATAGAGGCGGCGGTTCCAGTCGGTGGGCAGGTCGACGGAAAAGCGAATCTCGGGAGGAATCACGCCTAAGACGCGGCAGTACTCGGGAGCACCGTCAGCCGCCTCGATGAGCGTTGCTGATGTAACCGAGTAATCGTTGTTGGTCAGAGCCGTCAACCCAGCGCAGGAGACTTGGGCCCGCACGGAGGTTTTGTCGTAGGGCACGGCCGACTTGCCTGCGTCGGCGAAACTGCGTCCGCCTTGGGCGAGGGCGAACGGAGTACAAGCGAATAGAAGAACGACGAGATAGCAGCGAAAACGCAGGGACATGGCGGCGACTAGTGTCGCCTAGAAGGAGAGTCAACGTCCATAGAAGGACCGAAAGGTCGCGGACTGAACTCTAGTAGCATGACCACATGCGGAGTTTCGGGGTCGTGTTGATGCTGTTGGCGGCGATGCTGGCCCGTGGCGCCGATTTCCAGATCGCAGGAATCGATTTTTTTGGCTACGGCGACATGGATCTGGACGCGGTACGAGCGGAGCTGCCGGTACGTCAGGGCGACGCGTGGCCGGAAGATGATCTGCAGCGATTGCGCGATTCCATTGAAGGGGCCCTCGGAGAGCAGCCGACGGACGTCGCATTCGTGTGCTGCACGCCGGAAGGCGGTCGATGGATATTCATCGGGTTGCCTGGTTCAACCTCTAAGCCGATTGCGTTCTCGGCGGCCCCGCAGGAACCGTTGGTTGCACCACCTGAGTTGATTCGGATTGCCAATGATCTCGACGGGGCTTTGCAGGCTTCAGTAACAAGAGGCGGCGACGGAGTGACCGAGGACCAGTCCCTCGGCTATGCACTGCAAACGGACCCGGAGTCGCGGGCGCTGCAGTTAGAACTTCGCGAATATGCGCTGGCGCATGGACCCGAAATCTTGGCGCTGTTAACCGACGCGGCCAACGCACGACATAGGGGTATCGCCGCGACGGCCGCCGGTTACATGGAGCACTCCGCCGCCCAGATCCGGGCGTTGAGAGCCGCCATGTCCGATCCGAACCCGACCGTGCGAAACAATGCGACGCGTGCCTTATTGGTTCTGGGGAACTCGGGCGTCAAGCTGGCCGCTCTGATCCCTACCGCGTCGTTCATCGAGCTCCTCTATTCGGGGACTTGGTCGGATAGAAACAAGGCCTCCGGAGCGTTATACGGGCTCACGCAGACCCGTGACGCATCGGTGTTCGCCGAGGTTAAAGCGCGAGGCCTGGAGCCATTGGTGGAAATCGCACGTTGGGATAGTGATGGGCATGCGCGCCGGGCGAAGTGGATTCTCGGGCGCCTCGCGGGACTCGATGAGGCGACGATTGAACGGCGGGCGGGCGAAGCGGCTTTCGTGGACTTTTGCCTGGATCGGATTGCAAACTCGCCCCAGCCATAGCGGACCGATGCCAGATGCATCGAACCTGTTGGTTCTTGGCGCTTTGGGGGGGAGGGCTCATGACCGCGCTCACGTTCACGAAGGGCGGGCCGGAAGGTCTAGGGGAGCGCGCCTGGGAAGGCTAGGAAGCCGGGGCGAACCGGGGTAGAATGCATCTGGGAATCATGCATGAGGGATTTGACCGTGGGTAAGAGATCTTGGGCCATTTGGCTGCCCGCGTTAGCAGCGGCGGCCTCGCTTGTTTGGATACAAGGCCTCCCCGGCCAGGAACGTAACCAGGGCGCTGACTTTGACGAAACTGTCCAACCCTTTCTGGCGAGTTATTGCTATTCGTGCCACAACGATAAGCTGACGACCGCTGGCCTTGACCTGACAACCTTCCATCACGTGGCGTCGGTGTCCGAATCACCCGAGCTTTGGGACAAGGTTCTGGAGAAGGTCGCCTCGGGCAAGATGCCGCCAGGCGGGCTTCCGGAGGCAGGCAAGGAGCAGGCCGAGGCTGTGACCCAATGGATCGAAGAGGCGCTGGCGGCGGCTGGCTTCGGCGATCAGCCTCAAGCGGGACGGGTGACGGCGCGGCGCATGAATCGCGTCGAATACAACAACACGATCCGCGATCTGTTGGGCGTGGCTGTGCGGCCCGCCGACCAGTTCCCGGTTGACGACTCCGGTTACGGCTTCGACAACATCGGAGACGTGCTGACCGTTTCGCCGATGTTGATGGAAAAGTATTTGCAGGCCGCTCGCGAGGTATCGCAACTGGCCATCTTTGGGGCTGCAGTCCCCGATAAGCCAACTAAGCTGATACGACTGTTGAACCGCCGCTCGCCTGATGCTGCCGATACGGCGAGCGTGGAGGCGTCGGGCACATACCTCCCCTATTCCCTACGGGGAGCCATGTACGGGTCCTGGAATTTCCCTGTGGACGGCGAATATGAGTTGCGCCTGCGCATCGCTAACTTCCGTTCGGAAGAGGACCTGCTGACGCCCGAAGAGCGGGAGCGGCGAGCCGAAGAGCGCAGCAAGCGTTTCGCGGCCCGCGCCGCCGAGCGCGCTGCGAACCCGGCTGCGCCGCCCCGCGTTCGGCCCGAAGCGACGCCCGAGGAACTCCAGGCGAGGCTTGAAGCGGCCCGCAAGGCTGCCCCGCCGCGCCAGTTGCTGATGCAGGTCGACGGCGAGCCAGTCTTTTCAACGATCGTCGAAGGCGCCAGCGCGTTTGGCTACGACCGCGGCGAATACCCTATTCGCGTCAACTTGACGGCCGGCGAACACACGATACGCGCTTCCTATCCGGAGCTGGCGAACCTGGACGATCCGCGGGAGAACATTAATCCCGATCTGCGCCGGGCGCTGTTTGTTGACTACCTCGACATCGTCGGACCCTTCAATCCCAGCACGGAGCCGCCTGCCAGCTATCACAAGCTGTTCGTTTGTGGCCACAATCCCGGCGAGCACGGCGCACAGTGCGCTCGTTCCGCCGTCCAGAGCGTGATGGAACGGGCCTACCGGCGCCCCGTCAGCGAAAGCGAACTCGAGGTCAAGATGGGCCTCGTAAATCTCGTTCAGCAAGAGGGCGACTCAGTCGAAGAGGGCGTGCGTCTGGCTTTGGAAGCGATTCTGGCGTCACCTGATTTTCTCTTCCGCATCGAACAGGACGGCAAGCCCGGGGCGTCAGCAGCCTCGGCTAACGTTCCAAACGCCGAGCGAATCGGCGGCTACGAACTTGCCTCACGGCTGTCTTATTTCCTATGGGCCAGCATGCCGGACGATGAGCTTTTCCGGGCTGCCAAGACCGGCGCCCTGCATACACCCGCAGGGTTAGAGCAGCAGGTACGGCGCATGTTGACCGATGCGAAGGCGGCGAACCTCGCCGACAACTGGGCCGCTCAATGGCTCCAACTGCGTAACCTCGGGCGCACCAAGCCAGACCCAGAGCGCTTCCCCACCGTGGACGACGAGTTGCTGGATGCGATGCGCAGGGAGACCAACCTGTTCGTCAAAGAGATGGTCCGCGAAGACCACAGCATTCTCGATTTCATCGACGCACCCTTCACCTATCTCAATGGGCCTCTGGCGCGGCATTACGGTATTTCGGGAATCGACGGCGAAGAGTTTCAGCGGGTCGCTGTGGACGGCGTGCAAAGAGGCGGCGTGTTGACGCAGGGCGCGATTATGACTGTCTCGTCGTATCCGACGCGCACTTCGCCCCCGGTTCGCGGCAAGTGGGTTTTGGAGAATCTGCTCGGCACGCCTCCTCCTCCGCCGCCGCCGAATGTGCCCGCACTGGACGAGTCCAAGGCGGCTGAAGTGATGACCCTGCGTCAGCGCCTGCAGCAACATCGCCAGGACCCCAGTTGCTCTCCTTGCCACAATTTGATGGATCCGATCGGCTTTGGGTTAGAGAGTTACGACGCGGTCGGCGCGTGGCGCACGCACGACGGAGAGGCCTTGATTGACACGTCCGGCGTCTTGCCGGATGGCAAATCTTTCCGGGGCGCAAAGGATCTCAAGCAGGTGCTCAAGAACCAATCTGGGGCTTTTACGCGCAACGTCACTGAGAAGATGCTGACTTACGCCTTGGGTCGCGGACTTGAGCGTTATGATCAGCCTACCGTCGACGATATCGTCGCCCAAGTCGGTGCGCACGATTACAAGTTTTCCGCACTCGTGATGGAGATCGTCGAGAGCGCGCCTTTCCAAATGAGAACGCTAGCTGGAGCACAGCCATGAACGTCATTCTTAAGAAGCATCTGCCGCGGCGCACCTTTCTAAGAGGCTTGGGAAGTGTGTTGGCTCTACCGTTGCTCGACGCCATGGTGCCGGCCTTCTCGAGCGCCGCGTCGAAGTCCCCTGCTCGTACGGCGATCCTTTATTTCCCGAACGGAATTCAAGTCCCCGCTTGGAACATGGATGTGGAAGGCGGCGACGTGCCGCTGCCCCAAACGCTCGCACGGACGTTGGAACCGCTTGAGAAATACCGCAATGATTTCTCAGTGCTGCGAGGCCTCACCGTCAACGGAGGCCGGGCCTTGGGCGACGGTCCCGGAGACCACGGCCGCGCCGGGGCTAGCTACCTGACTGGCGCACATCCCAAGAAGACCTTCGGCAAAGACATTCAAGCCGGCGTCTCGATGGACCAGTACATCGCCGATAAGGTCGGCAGCAAGACTCGCTTCGCCTCGTTGGAACTCGGCTGTGAAGAGGGCATCCAAGGCGGCAACTGCGATAACGGCTATAGCTGCGCCTACAGCAACAGCATCTCCTGGCGCACGCCTGCCGCGCCGAACCCGCCTGAAGTGCGGCCGCGTGCGGTGTTTGAGCGCTTGTTCGGCAGCGAAGATTTTGAGCAAGATCCTGCCGTTCGCGCCAAGAAAGAAAAGTATCGCCGCAGCGTTCTCGACTCGCTAGCCGGTGACGCGAAGCGCCTGCAGAACTCGCTAGGCTCAACCGACCGGCGCAAGCTCGATGAGTACCTGTACGCTGTGCGCGACATTGAAACGCGCATCCAACGGACAGAAGCGAGCAACGTCGAAGTCAAGCCAACAATGGACAAGCCTCCGTCGAGCATTCCGGAGAACTACCAGGAGCATACGCGCCTGATGTTCGACCTGATGGCGTCGGCCTTCCAGACGGATTCAACTCGCGTCATTACTTTCTTGATGGCCATCGAGCAAAGCAACCGCGCGTACCGCGAGATCGGCATCGCCGACTCCCATCACGGGTTGACTCACCACGGCGGCGACAAAGAAAAGATCGAGAAGTGCATCGCCATCAACCGCTATCAGGTGGAGCAGTTCAGCTATTTCATCGACAAACTGAAAGCGACCGATGACGGCGACGGGACGCTGTTCGACCACATTATGGTGACCTACGGCAGCGGCCTCAGCCGTGACCACGATCACGATGATTTACCGTTGGTCATCACGGGCCGCGGCAACGGGCTGTTCCATCTCGGCCGTCAAGTGAACTACGCTAACGAAACCCCGTTGGCCAACCTTCACGTAGCGATGATGCACCAGATGGGCGTCCCGGCCGAGCAGTTCGCAGACAGCAACGGCGATTTGCCTTACCTGTCGAATCTCTAGGGCCTGAATCATGCGACCTATATTTCTTCGCCTCGCCCTGTTAGCGCTGGCAGCTATTCTTCCGTCCTACGCGACGGAGCGCGCCGTGATCGACCGTCTGATGGAGTTGGCCCGCTCGCAGCCGAACTCCGCGGCATTTCGTAGCGAGTTAACTGCGGCGATGGGCGAGGAGAACGTCCAGAAGGCGACGGCGATCGCCGGCAACGGCCCTGACTTCGTCTGGGCGCTCGAAGCTGAGTCTCAGCCGAAGCTCTATGTCGACGATGCGGCGGTCACCGGTACGTTTCGGCGTATCAGCTCGACCAATAGCTGGTTCTACGTTGGCAAGCTACAGACTGGCACGGCCCACAAGTTCCACTATGTGGTCGACGGCAAGATGGTCGGCGGCGCCAACGACATTCCGTCCTATACTCCCGATTCTTATCAGCAGCCCGATGTGCCGCGCGGCACGATGACCGAGAAGCAAACCCACGCCAGCAAGATCTACGAGGGCATGGAAACCAACTACTGGGTCTACGTGCCCGCGCAGTACGACGCTTCGAAGGCGGCGGCGTTGATGGTCTGGCAGGACGGAGAGCGCTTCAGCGGTCGCAACACCGAAGACGGATGCAACCTCTGCCCGAGTCTGTATCGCGTCCAAGAAGTGACCGACAATCTCATCCATCAGGGCAAGCTGCCGGTGATGATCCATCTGTTCATCTCGCCGGGAATGAAAGACGGCAAGGCGATGCGCTCGATCGAGTACGACTCGGTCTCCGATAAGTACCCGCGCTTCTTGCGCGATGAGATCCTGCCCGAGCTCTACGCCAAGTACAACATCCGTCGGGACGCTTACAGCCGGGCGATCCAGGGCCAATCGTCAGGCGGCATCTGCGCGTTCAACGCAGGGTGGCGACATCCCGACGAGTTCAGCCGGGTGGCCACACACATTGGTACTTTCGTTCCTCTAGCTCTGCGCAACGGCGAGCCCGAGGCGGGACATCTTTATCCGCACTGGGTGCGACTCCAAGATAAGAAGAACCTGCGGGTGTGGGTTAGCGACAACTCAAACGACAACGAAAACCGGGGCGGTAGCTGGCCTTTGCAGAATATCCAGATAGCTAATTCGCTGAAGCTACGCGACTACGACTTTCGCTTCGAGTTCGGCGTCGGCACTCACCACGCCGCGCTGTGGGCCGCCAAGCTGCCTGAAGCTCTCACATGGCTTTGGCGCGACTACGACCCCGCCAAGACCGAGCAGGTCTACGAACAAGAGCCCGCAGAGAAAGAGAAACCGGTCTTCCGCGTGAAGCTGGCGAACCGCTAGCCGTTCGTGAGCCACGGAAAAACAAGTGGAAGCTGTTAGGCGTCCACGTAAGAGGCGTGTCGTCTGCAGGATTCTGGCGGGGAGCGGTACCCTTTACCCAGGGGATTTGATGAAGTACTTAGTTCTCGTTGCGCTGCTTTTTGTATCTCCGATTGGCGCCGCCGAGTCATCCGGCCTCAACTATGAGGCCATGGCGAAGGTTGCGGTCGGAGCGCTGGAGCTGAGTCCCGGCGAGCGGGTCATGCTGCGGTTCGATCCCGGCTACTTCGAAGAGCTCACGCCGATCGTTAGGAAATTGGTTCGTCAATCGGGGGCCATCGACCTTGCTGCCGTCGAGTACATGCCCTTTTCGATTTTGGCCGAGACGGGCAACTCCGAGGCCGAAGAAGCCGCCTACAAGAAGCTACTCGAAGCCGTCGACGTCTACATCTGGCTGCCCGTAAGAGAGGAGTTGCGCGCCACCACGCCAGCCGAACGCAGAGCTTTGGCGGCGTGGCTCGACGAAGGCGGGACGCACAGACAGATTCACTTTCATTGGGCTAAAGGGAGTGTTTTGGCGGACGGTCTCGCGGGCGAACACTCCGAGGCGCTTGATCGCATGTACGCGGAAGCTCTTGACGTCGACTACAAGGCAATCGCGGATGCGCAAGATCGGGCGATCCGGAACTTGCGATCGGGAGAGGTAAGGGTTCGAACGCCGGCTGGCACGGATATCCGCTTCCGCGTCGGTGATCGGCCATTCAACAAGCAAGACGGAGACGCTTCGGCTCGACGGATGGAGTCCGCGCGGATTCGGATCGACCGCGAAATCGAGTTGCCGGCTGGAGTCTTGCGCGTGGCCCCGCTCGAGGAGACGGTTCAGGGTGTATTGGTCGTACCGGAAGCCCGAATGCAGGGCGTGATTGCGAAGAATATTCGGCTGGAGATCAAAGATGGCAAGATCACGAGCTTCACGGCCGAGGAAAACTTGGCCGCCGTTGCGGCTGAACTAGCTTCAGGCGGGGAATCGGCGCGACACTTTCGCGAACTCGGCCTTGGTTTCCATCCTGGGCTGCTGTGGAATCCCGGCGACAAGATCATTCCCTACTTTGGCTATGGCGCTGGAGTTGTCCGCATGAGCCTGGGCGACAACGAGGAACTCGGCGGCGCGGTACGCGGAGGTTATTCGCGTTGGCTGTTCTTCCCTGAGGCCACCGTTGAAGTCGGCGACAAAGTGCTAGTGCGCGACGGTCGCCTGCGCTAGCCAAGAAGCGCGCTTACCCCGCCTCTCAACTTGCCAGCTGGCCGACATCGGGGTTACCATGCCCTTTCAGGCGGGCCCAAAATTCAACTTTCTGTTCGAGTACTCATTCGTGTCGCCGCCGGGCTGCTGGCGGCGTCTTGTATCGCTGGCGCCCAAACCGCTGCGACCGTGCAGTTTAACCGCGACGTGCGGCCGATACTTTCCAACAACTGTTTTCTGTGTCACGGACCGGACGCGAACAAGCGTCAATCCGGCTTGCGACTCGACATCCGTGAGGCGGCTATTGAGAAAGGCGCGATCGTCCCCGGCAACGTTGCAGAGTCCAAGCTGGTTGCGCGCATCGGGCATGAGCAGGAAATGCTGCGCATGCCGCCCGCCTATTCAAACAAGAGTCTCAGCGAATCGCAGAAACAAACGCTGATCAATTGGATCGAGCAAGGTGCGCCCTACCAAGGCCACTGGGCCTACACACCGCCAGTACGTCCGGCCGCTCCCTCGGGTTCAGCCGCTATCGACCACTTCGTTACGCAGCGGCTCCGCGAGGAGGGCCTAGTCCCGGTCGGCCGCGCGGGCAAGCGCCAACTCGCGCGACGCCTTAGCCTCGACCTTACCGGTCTGCCTCCCGACGCCGAACTCGTCGAGCGCTATGCCAAAAACGAAGATCAACAGGCCTACGAAAAGTTGGTCGACCAGTTGCTCGCCTCGCCGCATTTCGGCGAACGCATGGCCGTCTCCTGGCTCGATCTGGTGCGCTACGCCGACACGACAGGCTTCCACAACGACGTGCCGTTCAATGTCTACCCTTATCGCGACTACGTAATCGCGGCGTTCAATGGAAATAAGCCCTTCGACCAGTTCACGCGCGAGCAGTTGGGCGGCGACCTCATGCCGAACCCCACTGACGAACAGTTGGTCGCCAGCGCTTACAACCGGCTCAATCGCCTCACGACCGAAGGGGGCGCCCAGGCGAAGGAATACCTCGCGAAGTACGCTTCTGACCGGGTGAGCACGACCGCCACCGTCTGGCTCGGCTCCACACTCGGGTGCGCCGAATGCCACGACCACAAGTTCGATCCCTTCTTGACCAAGGAGTTCTATCAGATCGGTGCGTTCTTCGCGGACATCGAAGAAGTAGGAGTGTTCCCTCGTGACGGGAACTACGGTCCCCGCCACCGCATCCTGCGCGATAACGATCGCGAAGAGGCGGCTCGCATTGAGGCGCGGCTGGAAAAGTTGCGGCTCGACGGCAAGGGTTTGCTGCCCGACAAAGGCGCTAACCGGCGCGCCGTCAAGGATTACCTGAAGACCGCTGCTGGCTCCTGGACGCCATTAGAGCCCACGAAGGTCTGGGACGACTGCTCTGACCCCGACATTGAAGGCTGCGAAGGCCTCGAACTCGAGATCAAGAAGGAAGGACTCGTCCAGACCCGCATCGTCGGCGACGAAAAGCCCAGAGAGTCCGTCCAGGTATTCGAAATCCCGCTGCGCGGCCAAACCATGTCCGCGCTGCTGGTGGAGATCTTGCCCTCGAAGGGGTTCGACGAGTTCTACCTTAGCCGCATCCGCGCCCAAATACGCGGACGCGGAGAGTACGCCCTGAATCTGCTGTTCCGCGACCTCGTTCCCGATCAGGAGAACGAAGAAGAGGGTTCGCTGCTGCGAGATACGCTCGAAGACAATCCGCAGTCCGGTTGGGCCGGAAAACCCAGCAAGGAAGGCGTCCGGCGGGCGATGTACGTCCTCGAACAGCCACTGGAGGCGGAACCGACCGACACGCTCGTCGTGACTCTCACATACAACGGTCGTGCTGCCCGGGCGGTCGCGGGGCTCACTCGGCTTTCGGCAACCGAAGTCGATTTTCCCGAACTGCCTGGCAAAGGAGACCGCTTCAACGAGATCACCGCCGGCAACTCCAACTGGCAAGAGATTCGGCGCTTGGACCGGAGCCTGCGCAGCCTGTGGGACAGGGCTGACGAATGCCACATCGCCCACGCTGTCGACGAACCCCGAGAGATGCGCATTCTGCCGCGCGGCGACTGGATGAACGAAGCCGGCGAGGTTGTTCGTCCTCAGACCCCAGCCTTCTTGGGAGAGATTCCGGAGGACGGCCGTAGACTAAATCGCCTCGATTTAGGCACGTGGCTGGCTTCAGCGGAGAATCCCCTGACTGCGAGAGTATTCGTCAACCGCATGTGGCGGATGTTCTTCGGCGTCGGGCTCTCAAAATCGCTCGGCGACATGGGCTCCCAAGGAGAGCCCCCGGTTCATCCGGAACTGCTCGATTGGCTCGCCGTCGAGTTCGTCGAATCTGGTTGGGACGTCAAGCATCTGCTTCGCACCATGCTGCTATCGGACGCGTATCAACGTTCGAGCGAACCTTCGCCCGCATTGCTTGAAAAGGACCCTTACAACCGCTTGTACGGCCGCCAGGCGATGTTACGGATCGACGCGGAGTTTGTTCGTGATTCAGCCCTTAAGATCAGCGGCCTCCTCAACACCCAAATGGGCGGACCGAGCGTGAAGCCGTATCAGCCGAAGGGTTATTACGCCGAGCTAAACTTCCCCAAGAGAGAGTACGAACCCGACTATGACGCCAACCAGTTCCGCCGCGGCGTTTACACGCATTGGCAACGCACTTTCTTGCAACCTTCGCTGATGGCCTTCGACGCTCCCGCACGGGAGGAATGCACCCCCGAACGGGCCGTCTCGAACACTCCACTGCAATCGCTGGCCTTGCTCAACGATCCCAGCTACGTTGAGGCGGCTCGGGCCTTCGCCGCTCGAATGTTGCCGGCGTCGAGCGACGACGCTAAACGCATTGACTTCGCCTTTCAGACGGCCTTCTCGCGATCTGCATCCGATGAAGAACGAACCGCGTTGTTGGAGCTGCTTGAAAGCCAGCGGCAGCGCTTCAGAGCTGCGCCCGAGCGAGCCGCCGAGTTGCTCGTGATCGGCATCACACCGCTGCCGTCCTCGGCAGACAAGCCAGAACTCGCAGCCTGGACGATGGTCGCTCGGGCGATGCTCAACAAGCACGAGTTCCTCATGCGTTATTAGGGGGAGACAAGCGATGATCGACCACACTAGTCGCCGCAGTTTTCTTGGCCGTGCCTCCATGGGCCTCGGCTCTTTGGCGCTTGGGCAAATGCTTGAGGGCGCCGATCCCGGCATCTCCGGCTTTCCAGATCACGGCTCCAAAATCAAGCGGGTCATTGTGCTGTGCATGGCCGGAGGGCCGTCGCACCTTGAGCTGCTCGACCACAAGCCGATGCTGGCGAAACTCGACAGCGAACCAATGCCCGAGTCGGTCACGGCCGGCCAGCAGATCGCCCAACTTCAAGGCAAGGAGTTGCGCATTCTGGGACCGCAACATCCCTTCCAACGCTACGGCCAGTCGGGGCAACACATGTCCACGCTGTTGCCTCATATCGGTTCCGTCGCCGACGACATCTGCATCGTCCGATCGATGGTGACCGAGCAGATTAACCACGACACTGCCCACACGCTGATGAACACCGGCTTCCGCGTCTCGGGCAGGCCGTCCATGGGCTCGTGGATCGTTTACGGGCTAGGGAGCGACGCTGAAAACCTGCCCGGCTTTGTGGTGCTCACTTCAGAAGGGGGCGCGCAGGCCCAACCCATCGCAGCCCGCCAGTGGAGCAGCGGTTTCTTGCCTAGCGTCCACCAAGGCGTTAAGTTCAATTCCGCCGGAGACCCGGTTAACTACGTTCGCAACCCAGCGGGCGTCAATCGCGAGATGCAGGGCGAGTTGATCGATACGGTCGGCAAGCTCAACCGCTTCCAAAACCAGATGGTGGAAGACCCCGAGATCCAGACTCGAATCTCCCAATACGAACTGGCCTTTCGCATGCAGATGGCGGTACCGGAACTAACCGATTTCTCTAGCGAGCCCGAGTCCGTCCGAGAGATGTACGGCGAGGGACAGTTCGCTCGCAACTGCCTGTTGGCTCGACGTCTCGCCGAACGCGGCGTGCGCTTCATCCAGCTTTACCATCGCGGTTGGGACCACCACGGTTCGATCAAAGACGGCATCGTCGAAAGCGCCCGCTACTGCGATCAAGCCTCGGCCGCCCTCGTCAAAGACCTGAAGCAACGCGGCATGCTCGAAGACACTCTTGTCGTTTGGGGCGGCGAGTTCGGTCGCACGCCGATGTACCAAGGCGAGTACGCCAAGGCCGGCCGCGACCATCACATCAAGGGTTTCTCGATGTGGATGGCTGGCGGCGGCATCCGTGCCGGCCACTCCCACGGCGCCACCGACGACCTCGGTTACAACGCCGTCGAGGACATCGTGCACGTCAACGACTTCCACGCCACAATGCTGCACCTGCTGGGCATCGACCACAAGCGGCTCACATACCGCTTCCAGGGCCGCGACTTCCGCCTCACTGACGTAGCGGGCGAAGTTGTCCAAGGGGTTCTCGTCTAGCCTGAAGCCGGTGAAATTGACGCGCTTGGCAATCCTCAGAACTGGGGTTATACTGATGCCGATGAAGCGCATGACCCAACTCATTCTTGTGTTGTTCGCATCAGCTGCCTGCGCTGCAGCAGGGCCCCTAGCAGGTCCCCTAGTCGTTAAACCAGCCGTAAAGCAGGGCACTCGTCAAGGTGCTAAGCAAGGGGTGCGCCAGAGCGCAGGAACCGGCGTGAATCAGGTTGTTCGGCAGGGCGTCGGCCCAGCGGTTCGGCACATTGTCGAACGCGATGGTAGCCGAGATGTTTGGAGTGGCGTTCGCCAGGTCATCGCAAAAGAGGTTCGCCGAAGCATCGAGCTGAGCGCTCCGGCTTGTCAGTTCGTCAACTTGCCGGACTACAGCCCATCGATCCCCCAAACCGTCCCCAACGGCCGCCGAACCGGCATGCGTGGGTCCTCCACGTACTAGTGGGCGCGCTCGCGGTCTGTGTTTGAGCTCGCGATTCCTGACGCGACCCGTTAGCCAAGGGGCCCTTGCTTCGATACAAGAGGCTATCTAGACAAGGCTCCAGATCGCGCCGAGCATCCATCGGCGGTAGGTTACGGTGAAATAGTGATGGTCAACATAGCGTTCTGCTACAGCCAGATCGAGCGCGTCGAATATTCGCACCAGCATTACGAAAAGTGTCTGCCGCGATTCCCAAACAACGGCCTCGCCGCAGCTGCCCTGAGAATGCTCGATTCAGCGAGCGGGAGGAGCGATGTATGACAGGCTGTTGGAGTCCGAGAATGCCGTCGGACTCGTCGCCCTCATTTGGCTTATTGGATCGTTTCTTCTGATGGTTCGATCGATCCGCAGGGGACGCGACCTCGCTCAGGAACTCGCCACACGCCACCCTTCGACCTATGAGGAGCTGGGTCGCCCCCGACCCGGCTACTTTGAGAACGTCAGGCGGACCCGATTTGCCCAGTTTGTCGGGCGCCGCGAATTCGAAAATCTTGGCGATCGATCACTTGCGGCTCAATTCGAGGCCTACCGCGAGTCGGAAGCTCGACTTCTCTTGTGTATTGTGGCGACGGGAGCCGTCATAGCTGTACTCGCCTTCGCCGTCCGCCATGCGGCGCAAAACTAGCCAATCGACTTCCGGGAGTGGAAGTCAGGTCATTGAAAACAAATGGATTAAATGGTACGCCCGGCAGGATTCGAACCTGCGACCTCTTGCTCCGGAGGCAAGCGCTCTATCCAGCTGAGCTACGGGCGCACAATACCCCGAAGTTTATCAGACCTGTCCGACGCAAACCCTCAACTCTTCACCGGTTCAGGCCGATAAATATCTTGACGGGAGCTGCCCATGGAAATCAATGTCCTCATCGTGGACGACTCAGCAGTTATGCGCAAGATCATCGGCCGTAGCATTCGCCAAGCTGCGACGGATATTCTCAAAGAGGTGTACGAGGCTGGCGACGGGCTCGAGGCCCTTGCCGAACTTGATAAGCATGACGTGTCGATTATTTTCTGTGACGTAAACATGCCCAACATGTCCGGCATGGAGTTTCTGCGCGCACTCGTCGACACTAAGCACAAGGGCAAGCCAGTCATCATGGTGACGACTGAAGGCGTCGAGAAGACCGTCCTAGAGGCGCTTTCGCTGGGCGCGGTAGGGTTCGTTCGCAAGCCGTTCGAGGCTTCGCAGTTGGAGTCGGTCATCCGGCAAGCTTTAGAACGTCTCGAAACTCCCGCTTAGCGGCGCTTGATCCCGTCGGCGCGACGGGCTACAATCCCGACACGGGACTTGGTTCCCGTTGAGCCGCTTGGCTCCTACGCTGGCCGCTAGGCTGGGCGATCTCGCGGGCCGTCGTTCCCTGCAAGCCTTTGTATTCCAATAAGGTAGGTCGGCGATACGCCGATGAGGCGAGCGCTCGTTATACTCGGGACCCGTCCCGAGGCCATCAAACTTGGTCCCGTCATTGTTGAGCTGCAGAAGCCGGACTCGGGCTTCCAGGTGCGGGTCTGCGTCACGGGCCAACACCGCGATCTGTTGGCGGCGTCCTTGCGGACGTTCGGTATTGTTCCGGACGACGATCTGGCGTCGATGCGGCTGGGGCAAAGTCTGGCTTCATCCGCGTCGAGGATCTTAGCGGGATTGGAGGCTGTCATCGGCCGCCGGCAACCGGACGTGGTCGTCGTTCAGGGCGATACAACATCGACGTTTTGCGGGGCTCTGGCGGCTTTTTACTCGCGAATTCCGGTCGCTCATGTGGAGGCGGGTTTGCGCACGGATAGGCCGGATTCGCCGTTCCCTGAAGAGATGAATCGGCGTCTTAGCACGCGCCTCGCGGTATTGCACCTGGCAGCTACCGAATGGGCTGCGAATAATCTGCTGGCGGAAGGGGTCGCCGCCGAGGCCATCCGCGTCACAGGGAATCCAGGCATCGATGCGTTGCTGAGCCTGCGCGCGACACGGCGACAATCGCCGACGCGGCGCGCTTGGCCCTGGCGGGACCGCGGCAAGCGGCTTATTACCGTCACCGCTCACCGGCGCGAGAACTTTGGGCACGGCCTTGAGGGTATCTGCGAGGCCGTGCACAGACTAGCGCAGCGCCCGGACGTGGAAGTGGCTTGGCCGCTGCACCCCAACCCCGATGTCAGGCGCGTCGTATTGAGCCGATTGAGCTCGACGCCCAACATCAGCCTTTTGCCGCCACTAGACTATCCCGATTTCATTGATCTACTGGCGGGCTCGGACCTGACGCTGACCGATTCCGGCGGTGTGCAAGAAGAGGCGCCCTCGCTCGGGACGCCGGCGCTCGTGCTGCGAGAGAGCACGGAACGTCCTGAAGCGATCGAGGCCGGAACGTCGATTCTGGTCGGCTCTGAGGCGGAAAAAATCGTTGCCGCCGCCGCGAGGCTACTCGACGACCGGGACGAATTGCGCTGGAGGTCACGCGTTCATAACCCGTACGGAGATGGCTGCGCCGCGCCTATAATCGCGGCCGCACTGTGCGATCTAATGGGCCTACGGAAGCTCGCTGCCGCCGGCTGAATGGCAGAAACTTCGCCAAGCCCGTACAATGGCTGCTGAGCAGCGCCACCGGCGCTCCGCCGGAACAAATTATGCTCGGCTCTTCCAACTCCATCAAACTTGAAAAGGATCTGTTAGAACGCGTCAAGAAGTGCGCCGATCTGGCCGGATACTCCTCTCCTCAAGAATTCATCGTTCACGTGCTCGAGAAGGAACTCGCAAAGATCGAAGAAGGCGAATCGGACGAGGAGATTCTGAAGAAACTCCAGGGTCTGGGCTACATCGAGTAGGACCAAACGGAGTTGGATCTAGTCAATTCATTCCTCCGGGCCGCGATCACGGGGTACGTCGCCTTGTTTGGAGACGCGCATCCGTTGGTCAGCCTCGTGCCGCTTTCGGTGGCGGTCGGCCTGTTGATGCTGTGGGTCTTCAAGATCACATCGGACCAAAAGGGCATCGAGCGGGCCAAGAAGAAGATGCAGGCCTATCTGCTGGAATTGCGCCTCTATGGCGACGATCCATCGCTCATCTTCAAGACGCAGGGGAATCTCATCGCCAGCAACATGCGCTACTTGGGTCTGATGTTTAAGCCGGCGCTGTTCCTGACCGTGCCGATGGTCCTGCTGCTGGTCCACATGGACGCCATCTACGGCATCGCACCGCTGCGGCCAGGCGAAACCGCGATTGTCACTGTTCAGGCTGCCGGGCGATTGGCGGCAACCGCGGCGGCTCCACGCATGGATGCGCCCGATGTAGTCGCCATCGATACACCGGCCGTAAGAGCGTTCAGCGAGGGGCAGTTCAGTTGGCGTATTCGCGGCGTGGGCAACGGAGAAGGCGTGCTGCAGTTCGACTGGGACGGTCGCAAGTGGACCAAGGACATCCTGGCGGGGGACGTAGTCGGCTATGCGTCACATATGAGAACTGCGTCGTTTTGGGAGACGTTTCTTTACGCAGGCGAAGATCGTCTGGACACACAGGACATCTCCTGGGTCTCGATCTCTTACCCCGCGGCTGAAATCGAAACCGGATCGTGGCACTTGCACTGGCTGATCTGGTTCCTATTGATCTCGATCGTCGCTGCCTACGGCCTCAAGGGCTTCTTCGGCGTCAACGTATAGCCATCGGCGGTCGGCGGTCGTGCCAATCGGTCGCCAGTTGGTAGGCGTGACCAATTTCCAAGACAGACTTCTCGTCGAATAGGGCGCCCACCAGTTGGATGCCGATGGGCAGGCCGCTTGCGCTCAGGCCGCAAGGCAGCGAGAGCAGCGGCAAGCCGGTCATATTGAGGGCGCGCGCGTTGCGCGTGATCATCATGCGCACGTCTTCTTCGACGCCGTTGACGACGACGGAAGTTTGGCCGATCTTGGCGGGCAAGATCGCCACGGCGGGCGCCGCCAAGGCGTCCAAATGATCGAATAGTTCGTAGAACTCGCGGTTCAGTTGGCGGCGGCGGCGCTGCGCGTTGAGGTAGTCGACAGCCGTAACGAAGCGGCCTTGGTCGAGCAAGGTTTGCTGGTCGTCGCCGTAGTCTTCGCGGCGCGAGTCCAGATTATTGACGTGGACGGACGACGCCTCGGCGATCTGGATCAGTCGTGCGATGAGATTGAACTCCTCGATATCGGGAACGGTGACTCCAACGAGTTCCGCCCCGAGCATCTCCATCTGGACAAGCGCGGCGCGAGTCGCCGCTTCCACTTCCGGGTCTAGATTCTCAAAGTAAAAGTTGGCGGGCACGCCGATCTTTCGGCCATGGAGGCTAGGTTCGGCGCTGAACTGCGGAACGGCAAGGGGCCGATCGACCGTGCTCTCGTCCTGGGCGTCTTGCCCGGCCATCGCAGCGAAGATGTACCAAAGGTCTTCGGCGGTCCAGGCGAATGGTCCCACGTGGTCGAGCGTGTGCGAGAGCGGGAAAACCCCGTAGCGGCTGACTCGGCCGAATGTCGGCTTCAGACCGGCAACGCCGCAGAACGACGCCGGGATGCGGATCGAGCCGCCTGTATCCGTACCAAGCGAAAAGCTGCACAGCCCAGCAGCCAACGCTGCGGCGGATCCGCCGCTGGAACCGCCGGGGATACAACTCGTATCCCAAGGATTGCGGACGGCGCCGAAGTGGGGATTATTGCTGGTGATCCCATACGCGTTCTCGTGCAGCCCGGTCTTGCCCAGCAGGACAGTTCCAGCCGCGGCGAGCTTTTCGACTACGGTCGCGTCGTAGCTGGGAACGAAGTCGGCGAAAACTCGGGAGCCGGCGGTAGTCTTGATCCCCTTGGTAAAAAACAGATCTTTGAGGGCGTAGGGGATGCCGTGGAGCGGTCCGCGGCGGTTGCCTGCGTGAATCTCTCTCTCGGCGGCTTCAGCCTGACGCAACGCCAAATCGGCAGTCGTCGTGATGTAAGAGTTCAACTGCGAGTCGAGCCGCTCGATACGGTCGAGGGTCTGTCGAGTCAGTTCGACGGGCGAGATTTCTCCGGCGCCAATCAGGCGCGAGAGTGCTGCAATGCTCTTGAGGGCGGCTTCCATTGGCGTTTACCGGCCGTCGGGACGGAACTGAAAATCAGGTTCGACAAGCGATAGGTCCCGCCGTAAGGGCGCCCGAGTGGCCTTCCAGAGGGCGTCGAAGACGGGTGCGGCAAGCTTGAGGCGCTCCTCAGGAATCTCTATCCCTAGAGCCTCCGCAGCCTGTTTCCAACGGTCGATGGGATCGGGAGCGTTTCGCATAGTAGACTCAACAGTTTACAGTGGTACGGGCAGTGTGTAATTTGCGATTCGTCAGAGCCAGCAGGTAGAAGGAATGGCCGAAACGCTAGCAAGGCTATTCCGGCACGCCGTCTCGTACGGTAAGCCGGATATTATCCTCACAAAATCAGACGGGAAATATCAGCCAATCTCCGCCCAAGAACTGTATCGTCGCGTCGGTAAGCTGCAGCTCGACCTCAAGAGAGTCGGCATCGGCGCGGGTGACCGCTGCGCCATCCTTTCGGAGAACCGTTGGGAGTGGGCGGTCGCGGACTTCGCCATGATGACGGCGGGCATCGTCAGCGTGCCGCTGTACCCGACGCTGACCGGCGAGCAGCTGCAGTACATGCTGGAGCACTCCGAGGCGCGGGTCGTGATCGTCTCAACTCCGGCGCAGTTCGAAAAGGTGCAAGAGATTTGGGACACGTTGCCGAATCTGCAAGGGGTGATTACCTGCGAGCCGGTAGCGGCCGTCGATGCTCGCGTGATTTGGTTGAAAACGCTTATCGGCGAGGACGCCCTGACGAATGAGGAGCGGCGCGAATTCGAGACGTCAATCAGCGCGACGCGACCGGACGATTTGGCCAGCATCATCTACACGTCGGGGACGACGGGTACGCCGAAGGGCGTGATGCTGACGCACGCTAATTTTTGTTCGAACGTGAACGACGTGGATTTCGACTGCCGTCCGACCGACGTTTGCCTGTCGTTCTTGCCGCTGTCACACGTCGCCGAACGCATTGCCGACTACATCTATTTCAACTCGGGTGCAACTGTGGCCTACGCCGAGTCGATCGACGCAGTCCCGAAGAACATGCAAGAAGTGCGCCCAACGTTGGCGGTCGGCGTGCCGCGGTTTTTCGAGAAGGTGCACGATCGGGTGATGGACGCAATGGAAGAAGCTTCGGGCACGAAGCGCGGAATGTTCTTTTGGGCGTTGCGCTGCGCGAACGACGCATTGCCCTACCGGCTCAAGGGCACACCCCTACCGACGGGCCTGGGCATCAAGGTGTGGCTAGCGGACCGGCTGGTATTTGCGAAACTGCGGGCTCGGCTTGGCGGACGATTTCGTAACTTCTTCTCCGGAGCGGCCCCGCTGGCGGGCCATCTGGCGGAGTTCTTCTACAACATTGGGGTTCCTATCTACGAGGCGTATGGGCTCACGGAGACCTCGCCGGTCGTCAGCCTCAATACCCGCCAAGCCATGAAGTTCGGCACGGTGGGCAAGGTCATTCGAAACGTCCAGGTCAAGTTCGCCGACGACGGAGAAATTATCGTGCGCGGCCCGAACGTGATGCGCGGTTATTTCAAGAACCCAGAAGCGACCGCGACGGTGATGGTGGATGGCTGGTTCCATACCGGGGATATCGGGAAGTTGGACGAAGAAGGGTTCCTCTCGATCACGGATCGCAAAAAGGACATGTTCAAGACGTCAGGCGGCAAGTACATCGCGCCGCAGCCGATCGAGAATCTGCTCAAGAGCAGCCCTTACGTCTCGATGGCCATCGTGGTTGCTGAGGGGCGCCGGTTCCCGAGCGTAATGATCGTCCCGAACTTCGAGAAACTGCGGCAGTTCGCCAAACAGAACGACCTTGGGCAACTGACGAACTCAGACTTGGTTGAACTCCCTAAGATCAACGAGCTGTTCATGAAAGAGATCGAGACGTCGTGCGCTGAGCTGGCGCGCTACGAAGTCCCGAAGAAGGCCGTCATCCTGGACCGAGAACTCTCTATCGAAGACGGCGAGTTGACTCCGTCAATGAAGGTCAAGCGGCGAGCCGTCGAGATTCGTTTCAAGCGACAGATCGATGCTTTGTATGCCTAATCCTGGAGAGATCCCGGGCGGCTGCGAAACCGACCGGCCTTCGGGCGCGTACCTGTTCATGATGGTTCGCTTTCTCTGCCTGGCCCTGGCGGTCTGCAGCATCGCTGCCGGTCAAGACAAATATCCATTGCGTGCGATCGAAATCGTCGGAGCCGAAAACTACTCTACGCAAAGCATTATTGCCGCTTCGGGCCTCAAGGTCGGCGACCCCGTCGGCGAGGCGGAGTTCAAGAGGGCCCTGGAGCGCATCAACGCCGCGGGCGTCTTCGACAGGCTGGAATTTCGCTACGATCCGCTGGGCGACGGCTATAGGGTGACCTTTACCGTCCAGGAGTTGGAACAGCTCTATGCGGTCGAATTTCGGGGGTTTGATGATTCCCCGGATGAGTTGAAGGCGCTGCTCGATGAGCAGGTTCCTCTGTTTGCCGCGCGAGTTCCGTCGACAGGTCCGATGATCGAAGGGATCGGCAACACGTTGCAAGCACGCTGGCAAAGCCAAGGACATGATTCAAAGGTCGTCGGCCAACTGGAAGCGCAGACGTCGGGCGAACTCGTGATGCTGTTCCGTCCGCAGGAGCGACTGCAGACGATTTCGTTGGTGCTGTTCGAAAATTCGGAAGTCATTTCAGCCTTCGATCTACAGGGCTTCTTCAACCGTATTGCCCGAGGCGAAGAGTATTCCGAGGCGCGTCTACAGGAATTGCTGCGCTACAACGTGCGACCCCTTTTTGAGGAAAAAGGCCGCATGGGCGTCAAGTTTTGTCCGTGCTCGGCGGAAGACGATCCAGATAATCTCGGACTGCGCGTGACGGTGCAAGTCGACGAAGGGCCGGAATACCGGTTCGACGCCGTACCGCCGCCGGAGATTGCCGGCATAGAGCCGGAAAAGGTAGCGTCCATGTACTCGCCGAAGGCCGGCGCCGCTGTGAACATGAAGCAAGCACGTGAGTCCCAGGCGGCGATCGAAGAGGTGCTGCATGCAAACGGTTTCATCCGCGCTAGCACGCAACTCGACGTGTCTGTTGACGATGAAGCGAACACTGTGGACCTCGAGTTCTTGGTCGAGCAGGGCTATCGCTACACGTTTGACCGGCTAGTCATTGAGGGTCTCGACATTCTGGCCGAACCGATTATCCGGAAGCGCTGGGGCATGGCTTCAGGAGCCGCCTACTCGCCGCGCTATCCGGCGTTTTTCTTGGCTCGCCTCCAGCAGGAGAACGCCTTTGACGGCCTTCAGGATACGCGCTTCAAAGAAGACGTCAACGAGGCGACGAAGCGGGTAAGCGTCACGCTGCAGTTCATCGGCCAGACGAAGAAGCGGCTCTATCCGGACGCTGCATCGGATCCGGTCAAAGATCCCTTCTAACGCGACGGGACACCCATGAAAACCCAGCGTCTACGCGTATTCGGCCGCTCCTCCGCCATGGTCTATGCCACTGTCGTTGTGGCGGCGCTGCTCACGGTTTCCATGCCGGCGCAGCCGCAGGCGCCCAGCCAGGCCAGCACAACCAGGGTCCTCGCCAAGATCGACGAGATGATCGGCGACGTGGAACAGATCATGGGCCTCAAGGCTTTGGCCCCGATTCCTCTATCAATGCTGACCCGTGAAGAAATCAATGAACTAGTGAGCGGCAGGATGAACGAGGAGGGCCCGAGTGAAGACGTGAATAACGAGCAGCGCTTCCTCGAGCTGTTCGGCTTCGTGGACAAGGAGTTCGACCTGGCCAAAGAAGTCGTGAATACGCTAACCGAACAGGCAACGGCGCTTTACGACTACAAGACCAAACAGTTGTATCTCTCGACTTGGACGCCGGAGGACATGCAAGAGTTCGCGATCGTGCATGAATTGGCGCACGCGATCGCGGATCAACATTTCGACCTCGGCAAGTATGTAGACAAATCGAAGTCGGCTGACGGTGATCTGGCCCGCTCGGCGGTGATCGAAGGACAGGCCTCTTGGGTAATGACCGAATGGGTCATGCTGCAGACTGGGCGAAGTCTCCGCGAGAACGGACTGCTGGCGGCGGCCGCCGCGGGGGCCTCCCGCTATGAGGCGGTGGAGTATCCGGTGTTCGCCTCGCAGCCGCTGTACTTGCGCGAAGCGATGCTGTTTCCGTACACGCAAGGAATGATCTTTCAACAGCGAGTCATTGATCGCTACGGCCAGCAAGGTTTTGACCAGGTGTTTCGCAAGCCGCCGACATCCACGCAGCAAGTCCTCGACGCGGAGAGTTATTTCGCGCAGAGGGTTCCGTCTGAGCCGAAACTGCCTCGGTTCAAGTTGCGCGGGTTCAAGCGCGAGTCACGCGGGGATGTGGGCCAGTTTGATCACGCCATCTTGCTGCAGCAGTATATCGACGAGCAGGAGTCGGAGCGTATCGCGCCGCTGTGGCGCGGCGGGCGTTATGAGATCTGGTCCAACGCTGACGACTCTAGCGCCGTCCTGCGCTATGGTTCGGATTGGGCGGATGCGGATGCCGCCAAAACGTATTTTGACGCTTACAGGCGAATACTTCGTTCGAAGTGGGAACACATCGAATTCTCCAGCCGATCACGCGCGCGCTTGGAAGGATCAGGGGACAACGGTCGCTTCATTGTGACCCTGGACGGCGCTTCGGCGACCAGCTTGGAAGGACTGCCCGACGACTACAAGGCTCGTGAGTACGTGGCTGAGACGGAGCGAGGAGAAGCAGAATGAAATTCCTGACTACTGCCCTAATCGCGGGGTTGTTGACCTTCGCATCGATGGCTGCCGCGGCTGACACGCCACGGGCCGGCGGAAAATTGGAGATCACCACGCTTGAAGGCAAGCAACTCGACATCAAGGACCTGGCGGGTAAGCCCGTGTTGGTGTTTTATTTCTCGACGGACTGCTCGCATTGCCAAGCTACCGCTAGGATCCTGGCGCCGATCTACGAGGAGTACCACGTCAAGGGCCTGGAGATCGTCGGGGTCACGCTGAACCCCACGGCCAAAGACAATCTGGGCGGCTTCGTCAAACAGTTCGGCGTCGAGTTCCCGGTCGGGCTCGGCGACCGCGCTCACTTTGTGGAATTCAGTGGAGTAGCTGGCCGATTCTACTACCCTTACCTGCTGTTCGTCGATCAGGCCGGACAGATTCGTGAAGAACATGAGGGCGCAGACCGCGCCTACTTCGCGGACCTCAACGCTAGCCTCAGAAAATCGCTGGATCAGCTTCTGACCTACTGAATGTAGCCGAGACTTTCGAGAGCTTCGACGTCCTTGGCCGTCCGGCGGTTTTCTCCGTTTTGCTCAAGATGCGTCGCGCGGAACCAATTGGTCAGCGAATCAACCTCGCTTGTGTATTCAGGCGTGCCTTCAGCGGGAGACGCAGGGTGCATCCCGAAGGGATCGCGGTCGAGGTTCACGATATCGATGGTTTCTTTCTCGGGCGTCCAGAGGACCTTCCTATCGCCCTGGCGATAACCGACCCGCAGCGGGAAGTCGAGATCGCGGAGCCAGAGCTTGGCGAACCACTTGGGCATGATCCATTTCTGTCCCGCGAAGGCGACAAACCGTACGATGCGGTCGGGCAGGTCAGCCCCGGCAAGTAGGTTGTCAGAGAGGCTGCGTCCGGCATACTCGGTCGGGATGACGGTATCGGGCTTAGTCCTCTTGATCGTCAGGTCGACGATGGTGGGCATGAGGTCGATGGTGGAGACCCTTGCGGTCTCAACGCGGCCAGCTTCAATTTTGCCCGGCCAACGCAGGATCATGGGAACCCGCACCACGGACTCCCACAGCCAGTGACCGTGACCCTGATCGGTGTTGTTCTCGCCCAGGCTCTCGCCATGGTCGGCAACGAGCACGACCAAAGTGTTGTCGGCGAGACCCATCTCGTCCAGCGCATCGACGATCTTGCCGACGTAGTGGTCGGTATAGAGTATCTCTGAGTTATAGGCGCGGACATCGGTCATCACGGCGTCTTCGCCCCTGTCTTTCGTATGATCCGGCGCGCCTGTCTTCTCCGTGGCATCGAATTCCTCTCGGAGCTCGTAGGGCGAATGCGGGTCAAACAGATGCACCCAGAGGAAGAAGGGCTTCTGCTGATCTTTCTTTTGCCGCAGCCAACTAACGGCCTTGGGCGCCACGTCTTCGGCCCAGCGCATGGAGTTGATCGTCTGGTACTTGCGATTCAAATCGTCGTCGTACACATTGAAAAACCGCCCCAACTTGGTCAGCCTTTCTGTTAAAACCCAGGAGCTGACGAAAGCCGCGTTGTCATAGCCGTTCTTCTGAAAGATCTGCGGCAGGAAGAGAAACTTCGTCTTCTCGGGAACGGCGAACCCGTTGAGCTTGGAGCCGTGTTCTTGCGGGTAGCGGCTGGTGAACATTGAGTAGTGCGATGGCGCGGTACGCGAGGTCACCGTGTAGGCGTTCTCATAGCGCATGCCCTGGGCAGCAAGATTGTCGATATTCGGACTGGTCTTGAGGTGATAGCCCCAGCTCGACAGGTGATCGGCACGCAACGTGTCTACAGTGATGAAGACGACATTGGGCAGCTTGTCTTGAGCGAGCGCCGGAACCGCCCAGGAGAAAAGTGCAGCGAGACAAAGGCCAGCGAACAGTCGCATACACCCGATTCTAGCGTGGAGCGGCGGGCGTTTGCGGGAGGGGGGGCCGAGGTTCGACAATAAAGGGGCCGCACAAGGCGGCCCCTTTTTTTTCAACCTATACCGCAGGTCCAAATCGCTATTCGATCTTGCGGCGCAAAAACGCCGGCTGCTCGCGGTCAGTGGGATCAACCGCGGGGGCTTCCTCGCGAGAGGCGCGCTCCTCGGCAATCTGTTCTTCCGCGCGCGCGGACGGCTGCAAACCGGCGCCGTTCGGCACTCGGCTGCGGGTCAGATCGTTGCGCACCGGCATGGTGCGGACGTTAGCGTGTCCATGGACATCGTGCGGCTCGACACAGCTGGCCATTTCTTCGCGGAAGCCGGTTGCAATCACGGTCAGCTTGACCTTGTCGCCCATCGACTCGTCCATCACGCAGCCGAAGATGATGTTCGCGGCCGGATCTGCGGCGCGCTGAATGATCGTGCAGGCCTCGTGCACCTCATGCAGGCTGAGATTCTTTCCGCCGGTGATGTTGATGAGAATCCCGCGGGCGCCTTCGATGGATGCGTCTTCGAGCAACGGCGAATTGACGGCCTTGCGTGCTGCTTCGACTGCCGCACTCGGCCCGGCGGCCTGCGCCGTTCCCATAACGGCATAGCCCATGCCATGCATGACGGTACGAATGTCGGCGAAGTCGCGATTGATGATGCCGGGGATCGTAATGATGCCCGAGATACCCTGCACCGCTTGGAGCAGAATGTCGTCCGCGACGCGGAAGGCCTCAAAGAAGCTGGTTCCGCGCTCGACAACGTCCAACAGGCGCTCGTTGGGAATCGTCACGACCGTATCGACGGTCTCGGCCAGTTCCTTGATCCCCTCCTCGGCCGCGGCGATGCGTTGTACGCCCTCGAAGGCGAACGGCTTGGTGACTACGGCCACGGTGAGTGCGCCGAGTTCCTTAGCCAACGAGGCCACGATAGGCGCGGCGCCGGTTCCGGTACCGCCGCCCAGACCGGCCGTTACAAAGACCATGTCGGACTCGCTGAGCAATTCAATGAGCCGCTCGGAGTCTTCCAAAGCAGCCTTGCGGCCGATCTCCGGATTGGAGCCGGCGCCGCGGCCGCCGGTGAGCTTGGCGCCGATCTGCAGCTTGACCTGAGCTCTGGAGACACGCAGCGCCTGTTCATCGGTATTGATGGCGGCGAACTGCACGCCCTCAACGCCGGCCTCGATCATGCGGTTGACGGCGTTGCAACCGCCGCCGCCGACGCCGATGACTTTGATCCGCGCACTGGGGCGCGCTTCGTCTTCGAAGTCGTAAAGCAGGCCTTCGCCCTCTTCGGCCTCGCGGCCTCTCTGGTTCAGGCCAGCCTTGTCTTCATGCGATTCTGGGATGAGGTCTTCGATCATGCCTTGCGTCCTCCAGGAAATTAGTTAAACAGCGCCTTGAGCCATTCCGCGACTCTGTCCTTCCGACGTTTCTGATGCAGTCGCAGCCTCTGCGCGTAGAGCACTAGGCCGATCGACGTCGCCCACCCCGGGTGATCCAACTCATCGGGCAGATCTTCGATCCGAGGGGGCAGCCCAATGCGCGTACTCGAGTCCAACACCTGCTCAGCCAGGTCACACACCCCAGCCATGCAAGCCAGCGAGCCGGTGAGCACCGTCCCGCCGATCAAACGATTAGAAAAGCCTTGCCGGTCCAGCTCGTCGCGAATCAACTCGAAGATTTCTTCGGCGCGCGCTTTGAGAATCTCGTTAAGCAGTCGTCTCGGCTGTTCCTCAAAACCGTTGCCCTTGAGATTGGGCACGGCAACGGTCACATTGGCCGGAGTTTGTTCGGGCAACACGGAACCATACTGCTCGATCAGCCGTTCGGCGTCTTCACGATGAGTTCTGAGCACGGCCGCGACGTCTCGAGAGAAGTGCTCGCCGCCGAAGGGGATGCTCGAGACCAAGCGAAGATCGTTGTCCAGATAGACCAGTAACTCGCACGAGTCGGCGCCCATATCCACCACGGCAACGCCCATTTCGCGCTCTTGCTCTTCTAGAACCGCATAGGAGGCAGCGAATACTTCTGAGATCGTCTCTTCCACCCGGACGCCTGCGCGGTTGACCACCGCGCAAATATTGTCATGAGCCTGCGCCAGAGCGGAGACGACTTGGACCTGAGCGTCCAGACGTTTGCCGGACATTCCCAGGGGATTTCGCTTGTGCGGCTGCTGATCGACCGAGAACTCCAGCGGGGTGGCTTGGACGACCACCCGATCCTCGCTCAGCGGCCCTTGCGAGGCGCGTTTGACTGCCTCGTCGACGTGCCCTTTGTCGATCTCCGTTTCCCACGAGTTCAGATTGACGTAGGCGTGGCTCAAGTTGGACTTAACGTGGATGCCGCCTATGCCCACAACCGCGGCATCAATGAGTACACCGCCGTTTCGCTCGGCCTCTTCAACCGCCTTTTCCACCGACTCCAAAACCGGGTCCTGATCGGAGATCACGCTGCGTTCCCAACCACGACGGCTTACCGGTGCCGAGCCGTGGCTAATGAATCGTAGACGCGAGTTCTCTTCAATGGCCGCAACGCAGCGCGTCCGGCTGCTGCCGAGGTCGAGACCGACGAGACAATGTTGTACTGGCGGCATCTTATCTCGTTAGCGACTCCGTCGGTTGGCCGGCTCGTCTTGCAGCTGCTCTCCAAACACTTTGTCCTCGAAGCGTAGATCAATCTTGGACAACTTTCCGTAGGTTTTTTCCCAGCTGGCAACGCCGTCTAGAAACGCTTCAAAACGATGCCGAAATAGTTTGTCGCCCATCGCCAGCTGGAACACCTCGCCTTTACGGACTACCGTCGCCACGGCATTCTGCGCATCGCTGAGATCGATCTGGCCAAAATGTTCGCTATAGGCGGGCTCCTCACGATCCAGGTCGGCAACCAGTTTTTCAAGCAATTGAACGCGCTTGAGACGGTCCGCAACGCTTGTGTCGGCCTCGATGCCATCCACCACGGGCAGATCGAACTGAACGCCGGGCAGTGGATCGAGCAACGCTCCGTCTCGATCGATCAACGTGTTACCGCGTCGGCCCGACTTCAGACGCAAGTAAGCTACGGGCTGCCGTTCGATGACGTCCACCCATACTCGATCGGGCCAGATTCGTGAGATCGTCGCGCCCCGCACCCACTGCAACTCCAAGAGGTCTTTTCGGCGGGCTTCTAAATCGACCTCGGCGAGCGGCTTGCCGAAGGCGGTTTCAAAGACCCGCTGTATCGGTTGCGGCCCCAGCCGCTCCAACCCGCTAACAGCCAGACCGGAACCATCGGACGGGAAGCGGAATCGCTCTGAAGTGTGGACATAACCGCTCAGTGCGCTCAACGCGCTGGCGCTGAGGACACCGAGGACGCTGAAAATCACGATCTTTCGCCAAGGCCAGCTGCGCCAATCCGCAACCCCGCGCCGCACACGCACAGGCCGACTACGGCGTTGAAAGCCGTCCGCCTGATCGCCCTTCGTCTTGCGACTTCTTGGTTTTCCTTCGACAGCCATCTATTTCGCCGCTCTCGCTCTTGAAGCGGCAGTTGCAAACCGCGTCTCTAGTCCAGCCAGCAGATCGTCGCCCGCTCTCCCAATACTGCCCGCGCCCAGCGTAATGATCACGTCGCCCGGAGACGCCTCCGCCACGGCCTGCTCAACCGCCGATTCCATCGACTCCGCATAGCTGGCGTGGTCGGCGCCGGCGGCACGAATCTTCTCCACCAAGGCGGGACTATTGACCCCAGGCCAGGGCTCTTCGCTAGCCGCGTAGATATCGGTTACCCAGACGCGATCGCAGTCCTCGAAACTTATTGCGAAGTCATCTGCGAGCAAGCTTGTTCTCGAATAGCGGTGCGGCTGGAACAAAACGAGCACTCTGCGAAAGTCGCAAGTTCTGGCGGCGGCAAGGGTCGCGCGGATCTCGGTGGGGTGATGTCCGTAGTCGTCGATGACCGTCACATCGCCGCGAACGCCACGGACTTGGAATCGCCGATCGACGCCGATGAATTCCCGCAGGCCATCGCGTACTTGATTGGCTGTCGCGTCCAGTTCCAACGCGACCGAGCAAGCAGCCGCCGCATTGAGCACGTTGTGGCGCCCGACGCCCTGTACCTCAAACGTGCCCAGGTCTTCGCCCCGCAGACACAGGTCGAAGCGGCTCGCCAGGTGTCCGCAATCCATGTTGCTAATCACTAGATCAGCATCCGGAGACGATTCCTCTGTGCCAAAAGTTCGCACTCGCCTGGTGATCCGCGGCAGCAGACGCCGCAGAGTCGGGTCATCCAGGCAAACGATCGTCGAGCCGTAGAACGGCGTTTTGTTAGCGAAGTCGACGAAAGCTTGTTCGAGGGCTTCCACGGACTTGTAGTGGTCCATGTGCTCGTGATCGATGTTGGTGATCACGGCAATGATGGGCGCTAGGCGCAGGAATGATCCATCGCTCTCGTCGGCCTCCACCAGCAGAAAATCGCTCTTGCCGAGCCGCGCGTTCGAACCCATCGAACCGACCCGGCCGCCAACGACCACGGTTGGGTCCTTTTGGGCTCCATGCAGCACTGCAGCCGTCATCGAGGTTGTTGTCGTCTTGCCATGGCTGCCGGCAATGGCAATGCCGTACTTCAGCCGCATCAGCTCGGCAAGCAATTCACCGCGCATGATGGTCGGGATGCCCCGCTCACGCGCTAACGCGAACTCCGGGTTCTTGGGAGAGATAGCGGAGGAATACACGACGGCGTCCGCGCCGCCGACGTGTTCGGCCGCATGTCCCTCAAAAACCACGGCGCCCATCGTCTTGAGCCTGTCGGTGACCGCGGAGCCCCTGAGGTCGGAACCGCTGATCTTGTAGCCCAGGTTCAGCAAGATTTCCGCAATTCCGCTCATGCCAATGCCGCCGATCCCAATGAAGTGGATGCGGCGTTGTCTTATGAGGCCGTCGCGAAATAACACTTACGATCCTTTCCGTCCGTTGCACCCGGCAACTTCTTCCAACACGTCCGCCGCCCGTCGAGCCGCACCCGGTCGCGCTAAGGAGCGAGCGGCCGTCTCCATCTCCTCCAAGCGTCCCGGAACGCTCAGTAAGGACTCAATCTCCCGCACCATCCGCGCACCGTTCCACTGCGCATCGCTGACCACCTGCGCGCCTCCCGCCGAAGCCAGAGCCTCGGCGTTGCGAGTCTGATGATCGTCCGCAGCATGCGGGTACGGAATCAGAATCGACGCGCGCCCCGCCGCGCAGAGTTCTCCGACTGTCGACGCGCCGGCACGACTGATCACCACGTCCGCTTGCGCAAACGCGGCCGGCATATCGTCCAAAAACTCAACGGCTTCGGCCTGCACCGATCCGCTCCCGAGCCTCACATACTCCGACTGCAGTCGGCCGGCGTCCGCTTTGCCCGCTTGGTGCAAGATGCGCAGCTGCGTGGAAGCGCCGTTGCGCACCCAAAGCTGAACAGCCTCCGCCACCGCACTATTCAGCGTCCGCGCGCCCTGACTTCCACCGGTAATCAAAATCATAAACGGTTCTGTATGTTTTTTGATAGGAATCTCGAAAAACTCTTTCCTGACCGGCGCTCCGATGGTCTCCGTCCTGTTGCGTCGAAAGTATCTTTCGGTCGCCGGAATGCCTGTGAGCGCCCGAGCGACTACGGGACCGATCAGCCGGTTGGCCATCCCTGGGTAGGCGTTGGGCTCCAAGGCGACGATCGGGACGCCGCGCAACCAGGCCGCCGCGGCAAGCGGGCCTGAGGCGTATCCGCCCAAGCTGAGCACGGCGGCGGGACGGTAGCGGCCAATCAACCGCAGCGCGTCAAACAAGGCGCCGGGCAAGCGCAGCAGCGTTCTGACCTTCGTTGCCAGCGACACCTGATTCAGCGGACCGCTGCGCAGAGCTTCGAGCGGGAACCCCGCCGCACTCGTCAGACGCTGCTCCAACTCACGGCCGGCGCCGACGAAGACGCAGCTATGGCCCCGCTCGCGCAATTCGCGAGCCACCTCCAGCGCCGGCACAATGTGCCCGCCGGTTCCTCCTGCCGCAGCTAGTATCGTCACTGGTTCTCTACGGTCCACGTCCTCCGTAACAAATTCGAATGCCGACGCCGCCGGCATCGCCACTGAGGCGACCGCGGCCTCTCGGCTACTGTGCCCGTTGACTGACATTCAACAACAACCCAGCTGCCGCCAGGGAAACAATCATGGACGAGCCGCCGTAGCTTATAAACGGCAACGGCATGCCTTTCGTCGGCAGCATGCCCAGCACAACTCCGATGTTGATCATCGCCTGGCAGACGATCATTGCCGTGGCGCCAGTCGCCAGATAGCAGCCAAAGTCGTCCGGCGCCCGACGCGCCGCGCGCAAGCCGCGCCACAGAATTAGCGCAAAGGCCAACACGACAAGCAAGCTGCCGATCAAACCTAATTCCTCGGCGATAACGCCGAAGATGAAATCGGTGTGCGCCTCCGGCAAGAAGCGCATCTTCTGCCGTCCCAGCATGAGCCCTTGACCGAGCCACCCGCCGCTGCCAACGGCGATCGTGGACTGGATAATCTGGAAGCCGCCGCCCTGCGGGTCACTCTCGGGGTTCAAGAAGATCAACAAGCGCTTCATGCGGAACGGATCGAGCCAAACGGCGAGGGCAAAGAAGCCGGCGAATGCGGCTCCGCCAACGGCAAAGTAGCGGGTCGGCACGCCAGCCGCCCAGAAAATCGCGGCGGCAATCGCGATCACAGCGACCGCGGTACCCAAGTCACGGCCTCCCAAGATCAGGCCACAAAAGACGCTCAGCACTAAAACGCCTCCGGCCAGCGTTCGCGGGTTGTCCAACTTTCCCTTACGCGACTCCAAGAAGTAGGCCAGGAAAAGGATCAACGCCAGCTTAGACAACTCTGAAGGCTGCAAGGACAATGGCCCAAAGCGGATGAAACGGCTCGTTCCCGCTCCCGTGCCGATCAACAGCGCTAAGAGCAGGAGAATGATCACGCCGCCGACGACCGCGTTCACCGTTGTTTGATTGCGCCACTCGTGATAGTCGCGGAACATCAAGAAGCGCATGGCGGTCAGGCCGATCAGAACCGCAACACACTGCTTCACCACGAAGCCGCTGCCGTTCGCCCCGGCCGTCGTGACACTGAAGACCATGAGCAGCCCGAAGAAGGCCAACACCAGAACCGTGCTGCACAGCGTACGGTCGTACTGCAGTCGACTTGGCACTAGCTCGCGTCTCCCAATGCGTTCACGATGCGCTTGAACTCTCTTCCGCGCTGGCCATAGTTCTCAAACTGGTCGAAACTCGCGCAGGCAGGCGACAAGAGCACGACGTCTCCAGCCGCAGCCTGGCGCTGCGCTCGCTGCACTGCCGCCTCAAGGGTCCGGCAATCCACCAAAGGCGTCGCTGCGTCGAGTTGCTCACGAATCTGCTTTGCGGCTTCGCCAATCAGCAAGGCCTCTTTCACTCTGCCATTCATGACCGGCTGCAGCGCCGTGTAATCACTCTTTTTGTCTCGACCGCCGATAATGAGCCAAATTTCCTTGTCGAAAGACTCCAGCGCCTTGATGGCCGCGTCAACGTTCGTTGCCTTCGAGTCGTTGTAATAGTCAACGCCATTCAGGCGCCGGACGAACTCCAGACGATGCTCGACAGGCTGGAAGCTGGCCAATCCGCGAGCAATTTGCTCGTCGCCAATGCCGGCGGCCGACGCGGCGCCTACGGCGGCCAAGGCGTTCTCGAGGTTGTGCGTTCCGAGGATAGGCAACTCAGTCGAACAAACTCGTTGGCCGTCTCGTAAGATCCATCCATCGCTGGCGCAAATGCCTTTCGTCAGCGGTCGGGTGCGGCTAAACCAAATCGTCCGCCCCCGGACGAACTTCTCAAACGTACGGCAAGTCGCATCGTCTTGATTTAGCACCGCAAAGTCATCTACTTGCTGCGGCCCGAGGACATGCGCTTTGGCGGCGGCGTAACCATCGAACGTGCCGTGGCGATCGAGGTGGTCCGGAGTGACGTTCAAAACGACCGCTATGTGGCAGCGAAATGTAGTCATCGCCTCCAGCTGGAAACTCGATAGCTCCAAGACGTTCCAGGTTGAGTCCGTGGATGTCTCGACGAGGTCCAGTACCGGCCGGCCGATATTGCCGCCGATCTCGGTTGTGATTCCCGCCGTATTGAAAATGTGTCCGATCAAAGAGGTCGTCGTCGTCTTGCCGTTCGTACCAGTGACGCCAACCACACGTCCCCTAAGCTCCCTGGAAGCTGTCTCGAGTTCGCCTGCGACATGGATTCCCTCCTTCCGAGCCGAATTTAGTTGAGACAGATCCCAGGGAACCCCGGGTGAAGGAACGATCAAGTCCTGCGCCAGGAAAACGTCCCCAGAATGTTCGCCGAGAGCGAGCTCGACATCCAATCCTCGAAACTCCTCGATCGCTGCTTCTAACTCCGCCGCCGAGCGTCGATCGGCGACCGTTACGCGAGCGCCGCGAGAGTGGAAAAAACGCACTGCGGCCTTGCCGGATTCGCCCAGCCCGACCACCAACACGCGCTTCCCTTCGTATGCACTCATCGCAACTTCAAAGTGCTGAGCGCCAACAGCGCCCAGATCAATCCCGCTATCCAAAAACGTACAATCACCCGCGACTCGTCCCAGCCAAGCTTTTCGAAGTGATGATGGAGCGGCGCCATCAAGAAGATGCGTTTGCCCCGCAGCTTGTAACTGCCGACCTGCAAGATCACCGACAGCGCCTCGGCAACGAATACTCCGCCCACAAAAAGCAACAGAATCGCCTGACCGATCAGTACCGCAACCATGCCCATGGCGCCGCCCAGCGCCAGCGATCCGACATCGCCCATAAAGATCTCCGCCGGGTGTGCGTTGTACCAAAGAAACGCCAGGCTCGCTCCCACCAGCGCTCCGCAAAAGATCGTCAATTCCGCAGCCAGGGGCACGCGCGGAATATCGAGATAGGTGGCGATCTCGGCATGTCCGGCGACGTAGCACAGCGCCGTCAGGGCCCCACCCGAGATGATCATCAGCCCGATCGCTAAGCCGTCCAGACCGTCCGTCAGGTTGACCGCGTTCGAGGCGCCCACCAAGACGAAGAACAGGAAGACGAACAGCAACGAGAAGGCGGCCGGGAAAGTCCAAGGATTGGCAGTCAAGCTCTCGATCACCAAGCTGGGCCGAAACGTCTTGAAGAACGGGAAGACGAGCTGCGGATTGTAGTCGCCTCGCGCGTATAGCCAGGCCAGGGCCGCTACGATGACCAGGGTCATTAAGATCTGCAGGCCGATCTTGCCGCGCGCCGTGAGTCCGAGACTCCGTTCGCCGCGAATCTTGGATATGTCGTCTAGAAACCCGATCGCGCCGAAACCGGTCAAAGCCAGCAAGGCCAGCCACACGTAGGGATTCGTCAGATTCGACCACAGCAACGTCGGCACGATGATCGACAGATTGATCAGCAAGCCGCCCATGGTCGGCGTGCCCGCCTTGTACTGGTGCGACGCGGGGCCGTCTTCGCGAATGTGTTGACCGATCTGAAACGCTTGCAACCGGCGGATCAGCCAGGGGCCCAGCAGCAACCCCAGCAGCAACGCCGTAAACCCTGCGAACGCCGTGCGGACCGTGATGTAACTGAAGACGCGAAACGGACTGATAGCGGGGAAGAGTTGCTCGTAAAACAGGTAGTAGAGCATTCCTCACTCCGCCCCCTGTGCGACAGCCTCTTCGTGATCGAAGGCCGCGACGATGCGATCCAGAGCTCTCTCCAAGCGAACACCCCTGGACCCCTTGAGTAGGACCAGGTCGCCTTCGACAAGAAGCTCGATTAGTGCTGAGCCGGCAGCGTCGGCATTCGGGACTAAGAGTACCTGTGCTCCCGCCATGCCTGAGGTAACTGCCGCCTCAGCAATCCATTTTGCGTCGCCTTCCACGGCAACCAACAAATCGAGACCGGCGTGTGCCGCTGCAACTCCGACTCGCTGATGCAGATCTTTTGACGCCGCTCCAAGCTCACGCATCTCGCCCAGTACCGCGATGCGCCGGACGGCAGGCCGGCTGGCCAGGTCGCGCAGCATGGTCTCGACGGCCGCAGGGTTGGCGTTGTAACAGTCATCAATCGCCGTGATTGCGCCCAATCGCCGAGTCTGCCCGCGATGATTGCCCGGCTGGAGTTCGGCGACCGCAGCCTGCATCTCCGCCGGATCGACGTCCAACACCGCCGCCGCCGCGATCGCTCCAACGATGTTCGAAACGTTGTGCATGCCGGGCAAGCGCGTCTCGAATTCGAGACGGCTCGAACGGCCCTCCGCTTTCAGACCGAAGCGCGAACCGCCTCCAGGCAGCGTCTCGATTGCAGTCGCCTGAAAATTGGCGGATTCGGCGACGCCGTAGGTAACCACCGGACCGTTGTGAACTTCGTCGAAGCGACGAACCCTCGGATCGTCTGCGTTCAACACCGCCGTGCCGCCCGGACCCAACTCCTCGATTAGCTCGCGTTTGGCCAAGGCCACGCCGTCGATCGACTCGAAAGCTCCCACGTGGGCATGGCTCACGTTGGTCACGACGCCGATGTTAGGCTCGGCGATTCGCGCCAACACGCGAATCTCCTCGGCGTGGTTCATACCCATTTCGACGACTGCGACCTCGGCATCGTCAGCCATCCGCAGCAGCGTCAAGGGCACTCCCAGGTCGTTGTTGAGATTGCCGACGGCCCTCGCTGTCCGATACTTGGTTGCCAACATCGCGGCTGACGCCTCTTTGAATGTCGTTTTGCCGCTGCTCCCCGTCACTGCCAAGACAGATCCGCCCCAGGCCCGCCGCTGCGCCCGCGCCAAATCAGCCAGGGCTTGCCGCGGGTCACCAACACGCAGCAGCGCCTTGCCGGCAAGCTCTCGCGGAACAGGCCAGTCCAAGGCGACGACCGCTGCGCAGGCGCCTTGCTTAAAGGCGCCCGCAACGAAGTCATGGCCGTCTCGTTCGGCCCGCACAGCGAAGAACATCTCGCCCTGGTTCAGTGAACGCGAGTCGATCGAATAGCCCGAGACGCGCCCGTCTCCGCCCGCGAAGCCAGCGCCGAGTGCATCCGCGACCTGTCCAATGGTCCAATTCATCCAGCACGTCTCCCGTGCGTTATATCTCGCAGCAACTCACGGGCCGTTTCCCTATCGTCGAACGGCAGCTTCTCGTCGCCGATCTTCTGGTAAGTCTCATGACCCTTGCCGGCGATCAACACGATGTCGCCCGCAGCCGCTTCATTCAAGGCTTTCGCGATTGCTTTCCGCCGGTCCGGCTCTCTTACATAGTTAGCGTCGACGCGCTGCAGCCCGACTTCGGCGTCGGCAAGAATGCGTAACGGATCTTCGGAGCGAGGATTATCGGAGGTAAGAATTACGCGATCGCTCAACTCTCCCGCGGCGGCGCCCATAAGCGGACGCTTCGCTCGATCGCGGTCGCCGCCGCAACCAAACACGGTCAGAATGCACCCGCCCGTCGGCACCAATCGGCGCGCCGCCGAGATTAAGTTCCGCAGGGCGTCGTCGGTGTGCGCATAGTCAACCGCCACCAAGAACGGCTGGCCTTCCCGTACGATCTCGAAGCGCCCCGGCACGGCCCCGCACTCTTCGATTCCCTGCGCGATCTTCATGAGATCGATTTCCTGGGTAAGCCCCACGCCCACCGCGGCGAGAATGTTCGCCACGTTGAACCAGCCGACGAGCGGCGAGTGCAACACAGCGTCGCCCTGGGGCGTCCCGACGCGAATCTTGAGGCCGTCGAAACTGGACTCCGCCTCAATAGCGCGAATATCGGCCGCCCCTTGGGTGGAAAACGAGAGCGACTCGATGCCCTGGATCCCCACCAGGCGCCTGCCGTAAGCATCGTCCGCATTGACCACGGCGGCCCGCGGGCGCGGGCCGTTGCCGTCAAACAGCGTTCGCTTCGCCTGGAAGTAGGCCTCCATGTCGCCATGGAAGTCGAGGTGATCTTGGGTCAGGTTCGTGAAGACCGCCGTATCGAATTGGAATCCGGAAATTCTGCCTAATTCCAGCGCGTGGGAGGAAGCCTCCAGCGTCATGTGCGTGCCCGATCCCTTCTCCAGATCGGCGAGCATACGGACCAAATCCAATGACTCCGGAGTGGTATTGGCCGCCGGCAACCAACGATCTCCAATCCGGTATCCAGTCGTGCCGACCAGGCCGGTCGTCTTGCCCGCGGCCCGCAGAATCGAGTCCGACAAATAGGCGGTGGTCGTCTTGCCGTTCGTCCCCGTAATGCCAATCAGCCGCAGGCGCTGGTCGGGATTGTCGTAGAACACCAGTCCGGCGGCAGCCAGCGCGCGCCGCCCGTGACGCACTTGAACCCAGACTCCCTCATCGCCTTCTGGAGGCGTGCGCTCACTGACGATTGCCGCCGCGCCGACGGCACGTGCCGAGGGCACAAAGCGATGTCCATCTACATGCTCGCCAGGGAACGCGAAAAAGACCGCACCCTCACGGACTTTGCGCGAGTCGTACTCAAGTCCCGTCACTGGGATGGACGGAGCGGGAGACAAGATTTCGGAATTGACCAGGAGGGCATCCAGGGTCATCGTCCGCTTCCCGCCCCGGCTACCAGCCGGCCCAACTCAAGTCGCATCGGAGCGCCCTGTTCCATTAGCGTGCCCGCCGACGGACTTTGTCGCACCACAACGCCCGTCCCTTGGGAATCGACCTGTAGGCCCAAGCCCGATGCCTCGACAAGCGCCTGCCGCAGCGTCATGCCGCGAAGATCCGGAGCCCTCAGATCGGTAAGGCGCAGCGCTTTGGGCGCGCCGGCCGCAGGCGTAACCAGCGCTCCGCTGGATGGAAGCGGCGCCGACCGCGCCACCAAGATGGAACCATCTGCGGCCGACGGCAAGACCCTGGCCTCTTCAGACGTCATCTCCACGAAGTCCGCCAGCATCTCTGCCGGGATGGACTTCCTCCTAGGCGTCGGCCGAACCGGCTGGTCGGGCTGAACATCCAGCAGTCTCAGCGCCTGAGCAGTGACATCGCGAAAGACCGGCGCTGCGACCTGCCCGCCGTAGTAATCGCCCTGGGGGGCTTCCAGCACGACCAGTACCACGATCTGCGGATCGTTGATCGGAGCCAAGCCCAGAAAACTCGCGACGTGCTCCTCATGGGAGTAGCGCCCGGTCTCTTTGTCGACCATCTGCGCGGTGCCGGTCTTGCCGCCCACACGGTAGCCAGGGGCCTGTGCCAGAAGGCCCGTTCCGTTGTCGATCGTGCGTTCCAACATGGCCCGCATCTGCGCCGCCACGGTCGCGCTCAATACCTGCTTCTTGGCCGGACGTTGGAGCGTCCTCTTGTTATCTTCAGAACCGATAGCGTCCACGATCCTGGGGCGCACAAGATAGCCGCCGTTGGCGATGACGCTCATCGCCTGGACCATTTGCAACGGCGTTACCGTCAGCTCATGACCCATGGCAATCGATGCCACCGAGCCATCTCGCCAGTTGCGCAACGGATGCACAATGCCTCCGTCTTCCAACGGCAACTCAATTCCCGTTGGCTCGCCAAAGTGAAAGGCCTCGGTGACGAACTCTCGAAATTTGGGCGCCCCCAAACGCAAACCAAGTTTGATGACGCCGACGTTGCTTGAGTTCGCCAACACGTCCTCGACGGATAGAATGTCGTACGCTTTGTGGTCGCGAATACGGCGACGGCCGACCATGATCGACCCATTGCCACAGTCAATTAACTCGTCCGGGGTGGTGATGCCGGCCTCTAACGCAGCCGCCACGGTGATGATCTTGAATGTCGAGCCCGGCTCGTAGCGCTCGCGGATCCCATAGTTCCAATCCGTACCGTCGGTCGCGCGGTTGTTCGGATCGAAGGTGGGCCAACTGGCCATGGCTAACACGTCGCCCGTGTTCGGGTCGGCTACAATCACAGCGCCCTTGCGCGCGCCCGTCTCTTTGATGCCCTGGGCCAGACGCTTTTCAGCAATCGACTGGATCGTTTCGTCAATCGTCAGATAGAGGCTCTCACCCGCTACTGGCGGCTCGGCGATGGTCGTGCTGTAGCTCTGCTGCAAGGCGTCGACTTGTACGATGCTTTCGCCGTCTTTCCCCGCGAGCTGGTCGCCATAGAGCAACTCCAGTCCGGCGAGGCCCTTGTGATCGATGTCCACAAAGCCCAAAAGGTGAGCGGCCAGCGTGCCCTTCGGGTAGTAACGTTTCGTTTCTTGCTCGAACTGTAGGGCGGGCAGATCCAAGTCGTGAAGCCGCTGCGTTACGCCGGGATCGGCAAGCCGGCGCAGCCATTGGAACTTCTCGGAGCTCAGCTTCAGTTCAATCGCGCTCGCCGGCTCCTTAAGAATTGGGGCCAGCATCGTCGCCATCAACGCGGGGTTGGAGACGCGCTTCGTTATGACGCCGATGGAGGCGGCCGGCGTGCTGAGCGCTAGCTCAACTCCATGACGGTCGAAGATCTTTCCGCGCGGGGCGCGTATCGCGAACTCGCCCTGCTGTTGGCGTTCCGCCCGGCTCGCGAACGAGTCGTTCTGGCGCACCTGGAGATCCCAAAGGCGGTAAGCGACGCCGCCGCACCAAAGGGTCCCGACGGCGCCGATAACGAACAGCCGAACGAATCGGCTGCGAAAAAAAAAGCGAACTGAGGGCCTCTTTGCGACCGTTGCCGCGTTGCGCTCCTCAGACTGGACTCCCCATCGCATTGTCCCGGCGCCCCCGGAGCGTGTGCTGCTCAGTTCGCAAACTCAAAAATCACTCAGTCAAGAATCGCGCTGCTGGGGACCTGATCGGCCCGGTAAGCCCTCGCGACTTCCTTCTGATTCGGCTCAGCCGAAATTCCTTTCTGCCACGTGTAGTTCTCGACCGCCGGAGCAATCAAGCCCTGCTGCGCAGCAAGCTCACCCACACGATCCAGCCCGCTCAGCCGCGCGTGCCGAACCCTGAGGTGGTCTTGATTCTCCACCAGAGCCTGCCGCCTCTCGGTCATCTCGGCGATGCGATAGCCCGACTGCCGTAACCACGCTCTGGGCCCGTAACCGAACGCAAACGCCACGAGCAGCAGGCTGCTCACGCCGACCATGCGGCTCCAGTACTTCTTTCCCTCAGAAGCCGACCGGCGCCGAACTCCGGCATTGTCGACGCTCTTGACGTAGAGACCTAATTCTTCCATCGGCAAGGGCCGACCGAAAGCAGACCTCCGGGACAACCCTGCGCGTAGGGCGCGACCGCAGCGAACTCCGTCATAGACGAAACCCCGCTCTTGGTCGTCCAACCACCACGCGCTAGGTTGTCCCGGTCTGCCTTGTCGCTTCTCCTCGACAACGCAACTCAATTCCTTGGCGGCTTGTTCTCGCGCTATTTCTTCCCAACGAATCGCCGCTGCCTGTGCCATTGCCCTACCTCGTCCTCGCCAACGCACGCAACTTCGCGCTTCGACTCGCCGCATTCTGCCGAATCTCTTCTTCGCTGGGCCGCACCGCGCGACGCGTAATCCGCTCGTACTCGTCCGAGCGGGCCCATTGTTGGAACGCCCGCTTCACGCGGCCATCCTCCAAACTGTGAAAACTCACAACCACCATGCGTCCTCCTGGGCGAAGGAGCGGCGGCGCGCCTTTCAATAACCGGTCAAGCTGTCCCAACTCGTCGTTCACTGCGATCCGCAGAGCCTGAAAAGTACGCGTAGCCGGATTGATCTTCACCCCAGGCGACCGAGGGACGGCCTTCTCCACGATCCCCGCCAGTCGGGCGGAGTCATAGATCGGCCGTCCTCGGACAATGGCTCCAGCGACTCTTCTACTCCTCCTCTCGCCGCCCAGCTCATAGAGCAAGTCAGCGATCTGCGTCTCTCCGTAGTGATTGACAATGTCCGCGGCGGTTAACTCTTGACGACGGTCAAACCGCATGTCCAGAGGCCCCTCGGACTGAAAACTAAAACCGCGCCCAGCGTCCTCGATCTGCGTGCGCGAGAAACCCAAGTCCGCAACCACCCCGGCAAGCTGAGCGTCCGGCCCTGCGGCCTGCTCAATCTCTCCAAAACTGCCGTGATAGAAGGTCACTTTGTCTTTGAACCGCTCCAGTTTCTCTTTCGCCGCTTCGATAGCTGTCTCGTCTCGATCAATCGCGATCAACCGGCCTGTCGTCAGGCATCCCAAAATCCGTTCCGCGTAACCGGCTGCGCCCAGAGTGCAATCAACGTAAATTCCGTCGGGCTCAATCTCTAGGTACTGCTCTACTTCTTCTAAGAGGACGGGGTAATGCGCCAAGCGTCTCGCCTCATATCCTCAAACTCAGACTCCCCAATTGGCCGCAAATGCAAGTTCGTCTTTGTTCAGCTTCGCGCCAGACATTCGTGTACGATAAGCTTCAGCGCTCAGTACCAGAATGTGGTTGCGCGACCACTGCAGATAAACCTCGCTCCTCATTCCGGCCCCCTCCCGCAAAGGGACCGGAATGAGGATGCGTCCTTGGTTGTCCAAGGCACCGTCTGCTCCATAATGATTTGCCTGGAGCAAAATCTTCGTCTTGATGTCGCCGTCCATCGGCGCCGCGTTCTCGTTCGGCTGAGAGAGTCGTCGTTCAACCGCTTCCCACTCGCTGACCGGATACACGCGAACATCCTCTCCGCTAAGACTGGTGATGAAGACGGCCGGGTTTTCGTGCTTCGCGAGCAGAGCGCTGCGGACGAGAGCCGGCATCTTGAGCCGAAACTTGTCATCCACATTCCCTGTTTGAACTCCGCGAAACATCTCTTGAACCGAAAACCATCCATCGGGCCACTAAGCCAACCACAATCACCCTAAATTGTCCATTTTGGACCACTTGCAGTCCCTATAGCTTCTTTGAATGGCCGCGGCATGTCAAGGCCTTTTGAGCCTGACAATACAATTAATGGAAGGGCCCTATATCTTGTGCCTACAGTGACTTGCGAGCACCATTGATGGTTGTTCGGTAGCCGCCAATCAGCCTCAGAGAACAGGCCGGCCGCATGGCAATGCGTATTCCGGCACCGCGAGAACCGACTGGGAACCCTCAATTGCCGGATTTCTTCGCCGCAGAGAGCGGTTAACCGGACGCAAATCGTTGTGGGGCAAGGGCCACAGGACCACAACTAGGCTACGGGCGCTTCGCGCCGCCCAACTTCACCTGCAGCAAGGAGTTCAGTTGCTGCTTGGCGATCCCGGACCAAGGACTATGCGGATCCAGACGCAGATAGGTCTGCCAATGCTTCACCGCCCGCATCGGCTCGCCGATTCGTTCGGAAACCAAGGCCAAATTGTAATGAGCGTCGGCGTAGGAAGGATGGATGAGGATCGCTTCTTCGTAATGCGTTAGCCCTTCACGCAACCTGCCCGTTTCTTCGCAGATGTTGGCCAGGTTGAAATGCGCCAGCGCGTAGTCGTGCGAAATGGTCAAGGCGCGGCGGTAGTACTCTTCGGCGGCCTCAAGTTCGCCGTCTCGGAAGCGTAGCGTTCCCAAATTAACCCAAGCGCCGGCAGCATGCGGATTGTATTCCACCGCCGCTCGATACGCCTTTTCAGCTTCCTCGGGAGAGCCGCCGCCTTCCTCCAATGCCAGTCCGCGTTGGAAGCATTCTTCCGCCCTGCGAATCTGCTGGTCGTCGACCGGACGCGGCGGAATTGAGACGGCCTTGGCTCGCACGGGCGGCAACGGCCCGAAGCTGAAGACGAGCTGCAACGTCTCGGGCTGTACCCAACGACCGGCGGAGTCTTGCACGACGACGCCCGGCGCATCCCACACGTAGTTCACGTCGAGCAGCGGACGGCTCACGCCCATCCGCTTGCGGATGTCGCGCAACAACCCCTCCACGCGTTCGCCCCGACGGTGTCGAGGGACTCTGGCGTACAACCGTTTCAGGTTGCGCAACTCACGAAGATTCGTGAACTCAAAACTCGTTAGCGGATCGTACAGCCCTTGCCGTTCCCACCGCTTGAGTTGAGAGGAGCCGATACCGAGAATGCGAACAACGTCGGAGCGAGAGTATGCCTCCGTCGCTTTTCCCGTCACGAGGCGATTGTAGCTTAAGGAACGGGCCAAACACCAAGACAAACAGGCCCCCGATCCGTTGGTAAGCGAGGAGCAGCAGCGGCGTGGGAAGCGGAGAGTCTAGTAAGCAGGGGC
>JAQCLD010000130.1 GCA_027592785.1 Acidobacteriota bacterium | reverse complement strand
AAATCCGTTGAACGAGAGCTGAAATGCCTTGCGATCTTTGTCACCCACTCGGTGTCGCCCTCCTCGGCCCATCTGATGCGCTCAAACCCACATCTGTAGGGGCGCCGAGAGCCCTGCTTTGGTTAGCGGTCAGGCGTCAAATAGGTAATCCGGGATAAGTAGGGGGAAATTCATGCGCTCCTTCGTCAACTCCGTCATGCTCGCAGCCGCATTAGGCGCGTGGCCTGCTCAAATTCAGGCCGTTGATTGGGATCCGGTCGCTCCGGAGCTCCTCGCGGTTACGGCGCCGCGGATCGACCCGAACGCCGACTCGGAGACGATCTCTTGGCAGGTTTGGCTTGAAGATCGACTACTGGGCGGGCGCCAACCGCAGACCATGGAAACCCAATACCTGCGGGTGAAGATCTTCACGGAGCGCGGCGTCGAGGAGCAGAGCACGATCGACCTGGTGGAGGCCGCCTCGGATGTTCAGGTGAGTGAGATCCGCGGTCGTACGATCAAGCCGGACGGGACCATCGTGAAGTTGAGCAAGGCAGACGTTTTTGAGCGGTCGGTCGCCCGCTCCGGCGGCGTCCACGTCAATATGCGGTCGTTTTCCATGCCGAATGTCGAGGTCGGCGACATCATCGAGTATCAGTGGGTCGAATACCGCGACAATACCTTGGTTCGTTATCAACGTCTCGATTGCCAACGGGACGATCCGGCGTGGCAGATCATCTACCGCGTAAAGCCGTTGGCCGAAATGATGAACTACGGATATTACATGCGCACGCAAGACTTCGGCTGCGCGTTCGATCCGCGGACGGAAGATCGCTATGGCATGACGGTCTTTACGCGCATGGAGACGCACGACACACCTGCGTACCGCGACGAGCCTTCGATGCCCCCGGAGCTAGCGGTCCGCAAATGGGCGCTAGTCTTTTACGAGCGCGACAAGTTTACGGATCCGGAGCGGTTCTGGCAAGAGTACGGCAAGGAGGTCTTCGAGCTGCTCAAGGAGGAGATTCGCGAAGACAAGCAGGTCAAGGAGGCAGCCGCTCGGATCACCTCAGGCGCATCGAGCGACGCCGAAAAGGTGCAACGGTTGCGGGAGTTTTGCCTGACGCAGATCCGTTCACTCAGCGGTGATCGCGCAGACGTCTCAGCGGAAGAGCGGGCGAATGCAGAGGAGAACAAGAAGCCATCCGAGACGTTAAGCCGCAGCATGGGCACGGGCCGTGACATCAATATGCTGTTCGTGGCGCTGGCCGGCGCGGCAGGAGTCGAAGCGCGCCCGGCAGTGCTTTCGGACCGCTCCGAGACGTTCTTCAATATCAACTTTTTGAATCCCTATTTCCTGAATGACCTGATCGCGGCGACGAGACTGGACGGCAAGTGGGAGTTCCACGACCTGTCGAACCCTTATCTGGAGACAGGGATGCTGCGTTGGCGCCACGAGGGTGTCGCCGCGCTCATTACGAACCCCAAACCGAAGGAGGTGGAGTGGGTACGAACGGCGATGGCCGAACCGGTGCGCAGCAAGTCGCCGCGGGAAGGTACGTTCACGCTGGAGGCGGATGGGACTCTGGTTGGCGAGGTGACTCAAACCTACACCGGACACCGCGGCATCGGCGCTAAGGAGCTCTACGACGGGCTCTCGGAGCGCGAGCGCATCGACCGGGTCGAGAGCCTGCTGACCGGGCGGCTCCCGGGAGCGGAGGTGACCAACGTGCAGGTCCAGAACGCGGATTCGCGGGAAGGGCTGTTCGGGTACTCCTACTCGATTCGTGTCCCTGGGTACGCTGCGGGAACCGGCCAACGGTTGTTCATCCAACCGAATTACGGAATGAAAAACGCGAGCCCGCGGTTCGCGGTTAACGATCGCGAACAAGACATCTACTTCGACTATCCCTGGACGCAGACGGACCGCTACACGATGAGCCTTCCTGATGGTTTCACGCTCGAAACACCCGACGCGCCGGAACCCTTCCGCGCCTCAAGCGTGGGCTCCTACGACGTGAATGTGAAGCAGCAAGACGGCACGAAAATTATCTACGAGCGCACGTTCACATGGGGCGAAGGGGGCGCGGTGGTCTTCGGCCGCGATGCTTATCCGCAGTTGAAGGCCATCTTCGACAACCAACACCAGAACGACCAGCACGTGATGACGGCACGGCGAGGACAATAGCTTCGTGACGCGCCTGTCTCTAGCTGTGTGGGCAATAGCCTTCTCGACGCTCGCATTCGGCGCCGATCCGCCGCCTGGTTGGTTGACGGAAGTTGCCTCGCGAGAGATTCCCGCGTACGACTCCGATGTCGAGGCCGTTGTATTGCTCGACGAAGAGACGGTGCGAGTCGACGGCGCCGGAAGGGTGACGGTGTCCCGGCGCGGCGCCATACGGGTGCTGCAACGCGGCGGAGACACGCGCGCCGCCGAGCGGATCGTTTACACCACGGATACGGACCGCGTGCGCAAGCTGGAGGGCTGGATCCTCTACCCTTCGGGCGGGCATGAGGTATTGGAAAAGAAAGACGTCATCGAGGGATCGTTGTCGAACAATAACTTCTACGACGAGGCGAGGGTACAAGTGCTGTCTGCCGCGGGCCAAGCAGACCCGGGTTCAGTCTTCGGCTTTGAGTCGGTGCTGGAGCGGCGCTCGATTTTTGCACAGTTCGTCTACACCTTCCAGAATGATTTACCGGCACTTACCGCGCGCTTCACGATGGACCTGCCGGCGGGAGGGACAGCGCAGGCGGCGACGCTGAACGCGGCGCCGATCGAACCTCTGGTACAAGGCTCCCGTTACACCTGGGAGCTGCGGAATCTGCCGCCTATTCAAAGAGAGGCGGGGAGCCCGTCCTACTCGGCGTTGGCCCCGCGGGTTGCGGCCACATATTTTCCGCCCCCGGGCGGCGCCGCCGAGATGAGCTTCGCGGAATGGAGCACGGTCGGCGCATGGCTCAATGAGCTCAGCGCGTCGGAGATGGAGCCTGACGCGGCGGTCGCCCAGAAGGCGCAGGAGCTGACCGCAGGCGCCGCCGACGCTTGGGAGAAGGTGAAGGCGATCGGCGAGTTCGTGCAGGGCGTGACCTACGTTTCGATCCAAATCGGGACGGGGCGCGGCGGCGGCTACACGCCGCACCCGGCTCCGCAAGTTCTGCGAAACCTCTATGGCGATTGCAAAGACAAGGTCACGCTGATGAGGTCGATGCTGAAGTCTGTTGGAATCGGCTCCTATTTGGTGGCGATCCATTCGGGCGACCCACGGTACGTTCGCGAGGAGTGGCCTTCGCCCCATCAATTCAATCACGTGATTGTGGCGATCGAGGCGCCGGAGGAGTTCGAAGCCGCGGCGGTTGGCGCGTGGGATGGCTTCGGGCGCCTGTTGCTGTTCGACCCCACCGACTCCTACACGCCCTTGGGACTGTTGCCGACGCACGAGCAAGATAGCTGGGCACTGCTGACAGCCCCGGCGAAGGGACTGCTGATTCGCGTCCCGGCGGCTGCGCCGGAACAGAATCGAGTCGAGCGCGAAGCTACGGTGGCGCTGTCGGCTGAGGGTGGCATTGAGGTTGCGCTTACGGAAAGGTCCATGGGGCAATCGGCGACCGAAAACCGTGCCTTGCGGGGCAGGGGTTCGGAAGCGGAATACCGCAGCATCATCGAAAGATGGATCGCGCGGGGAGCGCCAGCGGCGGCCGTAAGCGCGGTGGCAGTGAACGACGACCCGGAAGCAGCCTTCGATTTGGCGGTCAAGTTCGCCGCGCCGCGCTACGCACAGTTGATTGCCGGGAGGCTTTTGGTGTTCAAGCCGGCAATTGTCGAGCGGCGTACGGGCACGTACCTGACGGATGGAGAGCGGGTGCACCCGGTGCTGCTGAATGCAAACGCTTTCCGCGAGACGATCCGTTTTTCTCTGCCGCAAGGTTATGCCGTGGACGAGAAGCCCGTTGACGTCGTACTTCATACCGAGTTCGGCGACTATGGCGCCTCTTGGGTCGTGCAGGGCGATGAGTTGACGTTCGCCAGGGAGTTGACCGTGCGAAACGCAGACGTAGCGCCTGACGGATACGCCGAGGTGCGGGACTTCTTCCGGGCGATTGCAGGAGCCGAGCAGGCCCCGGTTGTCCTCGCAAAACAGTAGGGCCTCGCACGAACTGCCGTCAATACGTGACATATTTACGAAGAAAAATCGCTCGAAATCTACAATAAAATAGTTCGTTTTGTGCTGGTATCTATGGGTCTAGAGATCATCTAGAACCTAAATAGTCCATAAATACGCGGTTTATTCTTGTGGAAAAGCGGCGCGGTGAGGCTATACTTCCACTGGGTCAGAGCGGTCGGTCGTGAGGCGCTCTGCATAGGAGGCCCGTGTTGCGGAGACAAGTAGTCGATGTGTCGAGTGCTGCAGGGAAGCTGTTAAGCGACTCGGTTTTTTATCCGACAGGCAAGAAGTTGCTGGCGAAAGGCCATCAGCTGAACGATGAAGACATCCAATTGCTGACTCGGGAAGGCTATCTCCAGGTTCCTGTGAATGTCCTGGAGGACGGCGATGTACCGGAAGAGGAAGCGGCGGTGCAGTTGGCCGTTCAGTCGGCCTGCGGGAGCTTGGAGATCCGCATGGGCGCGGGAGGCCGCGCCAACTTGGTGGCTACCGAGAGCTGCTGCTTGCTGGTCGATGAAGGGCGCCTGCGGGAGTTGAACAACTCGGGCATCGTCACCGCAGCGACGTTGCCGAATCTGTCTTTCGCCTTCGCCGAACAACGGTTGGCGACGATCAAGTCGGCTCCGTTTGGCGTCCCGCGCCAGGAGTTGGAGCTGGAGCGGGCTCGACTACAAGCGTCTGGTCCGCTCCTACAGGCGCGCCCGGTGGGCGAACCGGCGGTGGGAGTGCTCTATAGCGATCAGTTTGAAGCGGAGCGGGCTCGCAGGCTATTTGAGGGCATCATGCGAACGCGGCTGGAGCGATTCGGCGTCCATGCGTCGTTTGTCTTGTCGGCGCAAGAGGAAGAAGACGCCTTGGCAAGAAGCCTGCAACATCTGCTGCGGGCGCGGCCGACGATGGTTTTGATGGCATCCACGACGGCGCCAGCGGGACCGGATGACGTGGTTGGCCGAGCCATCAAGAGGGTCGGGGGCGCCGTAGAACGCTTTATGGCCCCGGTGGAGCCAGGGAATCTCCTCCTGCTGGCCTACGTCGGTGAGATCCCCATCGTCGCTGCTCCAGGCTGTTTCCGATCGGCACGGCCTAACGTGCTGGATTTGCTCCTGCCCGCGTTTTTGACGCAGTACCGGTTAAACGCCGCTGAGATTGGCGGGTTCGGGCATGGCGGACTCTTGCAATGAGCAGGGGCTAGATCGCCAGGACTCGACCCGTGTCAGCAGCGTCGCGCGCGCGCAAGACAATGCGGGCGACTCTAAAGACTTCCGGCGCCGTGAGCATCGGTGTTGAGCCGTTGAAGACCGCATCGAGGAAGTCCGCCAAGAGCGAGCGGGTTTTCGGCAACTCCACGATTTCGCGGGGCGGGCCGTCGGCGTCAATCAGGGACACCTTCCCGTGCTGGTACTCGACCACTCCTTTCGTTCCTGCGACGCGGATGCGATCGTCGCCGTGGGTAGGGGCTGTGCTTGGGCGCAGGTAATCGAGTCGCACTTCAGCCGTGCCGCCATTGTCAAGGCGCAGAGAGAAAGCGCAGGTATTCTCCATTTCGCGGACTTGAGGGGCGCCGACGTTCGCGTGGAAGCCGGTCGCGTGAGTCATGTCCTGGCCGCTGATGAAATAGAGCAGATCGACGACATGGCAACCGATGTAGGGGATCGTGCCGCCGAATGTTTTGCGGTCTTTCATCCAGTCGCGGCGTTCGCCGAGTTTGTACGACTTCTGGCCGGAGAGCAGGATCGGTTGGCCGATCGCTCCACTGGCGACAATCTCTTTCATGGCCACGAAGGCCGGTTCGTAGCGCATAGACAGCAGCGTGGTGAGAGGAGTTTTGGTCCGATCGGCGACTCGTTGTAATCCTTCGAGCTGCTCGATGCTGGATGCGATGGGCTTTTCGCCGGCGGTCGGGATGCCGCGCTCAAGGCAGGCCGTTACGGACTCGGCACGTCGCCAATTCTGATCGCAGACGCAGACGGCGTCGAGCTTCTCGGCGTCCAGCAGGCGGCGGTAGTCCTTGTAGCGGGTGGCGGTCGCTAAAGCGGGAATGCGGGCGGCGGCTTGGTCTTGTTCGTCCGAGAGCGTTTCGAGGGCGACGATCTTGATCGCCGGGTAGTCGCGGACGGCATTGAGGGCCTCGGAGTAGTGGCCTTCGAGGCCAAGTAAGCCGAGGCGGACTTCGCCGGGCAAGCGGATCTCATTCTCGGCAGCACGCGCGGCAGCAAAAGGAAGAGCGGCCAGCGCTCCCATGCGAAGCAGATCGCGACGATCGAGTGGAGCATTCATTGCTGGTGAATTATACTCGCCTCTAGCCTGGGCTGCCGGGCGTACGTCGCCATGCCTCACCTCTACGCCGGCGCCTCTGGCTTTGCTTATCCTGCTTGGAAGCCGGATTTTTACCCCAAGAACGTGCCGCAGGCGCGGTTTCTACAACATTATGCGACTCGTCTGAATAGCGTCGAGATCAATTACACGTTCCGTCGCAGCGCGAGCGAATCCACGCTGGCGAAATGGCTCGATACGACGCCGGAGGGATTTCAGTTCAGCGTCAAAGCGCATCAGCGGATCACTCATTTCGCGAGGTTGAAGGTGGAGGAGGCCGAACCGACCGAGTTCTTTTTGCGATCGATTGAACCGTTGCGCGCGGCGGGAAGGCTGGGGTCCGTCTTGTTCCAGCTGCCCCCGAACATGAAACTCGACCTGGAGAGACTTCGCGCTTTTCTGAAATTGCTGCCTAGCGGAATCCGTGCAACGTTCGAATTTCGGCACGAGTCGTGGTTCGACGAAGCGGTCTACGCGGCCTTGCGGGACCACAATGCAGCGCTGTGCCAGGCCGAATCGGACGAACTGACGGTTCCGGAAGTCGTAGCGGCGGACTTCGTCTATATGCGCCTTCGCAAGACGGCTTACGGCGAGGCGGATCGCATCGCGATTGGCAACAAAGTGGAGGGGCTGCTCTCGACGGGCAAGGATGTGTTCCTCTACTTCAAGCACGAAGATACTCCCGAGGGCGCCCTTTACGCGGAGGATCTGCTGCGCGGCGTTTCGACTCACGACTAACCAAGATTCGGCCGATACGAGCGAGGAACCCTCATGTCGCTCCAATTCAAAGAGACCCTAGCGCGTATCTTTCGGCCTCCCGCGCCGCATAAACGCGCAGGACCGCCGCTGGAACGCAGATCAGCGCCGCGCAGGCCAGCATACCAAACGGTACTCGTGGAATGGGAGGACCTGGAGAAAGGCCCGCAGGCGTTCGCCGGAAGATTGGAGAACCGTTCGGCAAAGGGCTTGGGGATCCGAGGGCCCCGACTGATCCCGCCCGGAAAGACCATATTGGTCTCGGCCGAGGAGGGACCGGCCGTCAAAGCTGTTGTACGCCATTGCGCTTCGGGCGTTGGGGGATTCTACCTGGGAACGGAGATCATTCCGCGGGAACAGCGGCGCAGTGACCGTGAGCCCATGTACTGTGCGGCTAAGATCAGCTGCACACGGGAAGGCAGGCGCGATGACTTGCCAGTCATCATTCGGAACGCGAGCGAGAGCGGCCTGCAGCTGGAATCACCTGAACCGTTGTCGGCGGAAGAACTCATCGAGGTTTCTCACTTGGGCTCGTATCGACAAGGGACGGTAACCCACTGCCAACGTGACGAGGAGTGCTACCGGATCGGGGTGCAGTTTATCGGACCGGCTTGTCACGAAGGCAATCGCGGAATCAACTAGGGCCGATCGAGCTCAACTGGCTGGCCAGATCTTCGGGACGGGAGACGGGTTCGCGGCAAGTGAAATTGCGGCAAACGTAGGCGGTCGGCTTGCCTTCGAGCAGCGTCCGGCCGCGGAACAAGGGAAGGTCCTCGACCTCTTTTAGGTGTACCGAGTCGATTTGGGCGATTAACTTGGTGGGCAGGTAGCGGGAATGGACCTCGCGCACCAGCGCGTCTGGGCCCGCGGATTCAGCAAGGATGACGATTTCGACGAACCCGCCGGCTTGCTCCATCGCGGCGGTCAACATCCGTTCGCTCTGGAACGGTTGGTTAGCGGCTGCATCTCCGAACAAGCGTAGGATGGCAACGGCTCGATCGGCGTAGTCGCTGCGGTCCAACAGCAGGGCTAGACGCAGAAGGTTGCGGGCCATCGTGGAGTTGGCCGAAGGCGTCGCTCCGTCTTGAGACGTCATGCTGCGGACGAGCAGGCCTTCGTGATCGTCGGCGGTCATGTAGAAGCCGCCCGACGCCGAATCCCAGTAGTGGGCGAGGGCGACATCGGTCAGCTCAGCTGCTTGGCGGACGCGGTTGAACTCGCCGGCGGCCTCATAGAGAGCGAGGAGGCCTTCGACGACAAAGGCGTAGTCGGAGGCATAGGCATTGAGCCGGGCTTGACCCTTGCCAAAAGTTGCCATTAGGCGGCCGTCGACGCGCAGACGAGTGAGCAGAAAATCGGCAGCCCGGTTTGCTCCCGTGATGTAGCGAGGTTCATCGAGCGCAGCCCCAACCTTGGCCAGGGCTCCGATCATCAGTCCGTTCCAGCCACAAAGGATTTTGTCGTCGAGTCCGGGGCGCACGCGGCTTTCTCGGGCGGCGAAGAGCGTACGCCGTGATTCTTCGAGGCTGGCGCGGATCGTTTCTTGGTCCATCTCGGTAAGGCGGGCGATTGTCTCGACGCTGCGGGCAACGTTGAGGATGTTCTTCGGGCCGTGAGGCACGTGCTCGTCGCCAGGATGGCTCCAGTTGCCGAACTCGCTGGCGCCGTAGTGCGAGCAGAAGACCGCGGCTGCGGACTCGTCGAGCAGTTCGCGGATCTGCTCAACCGTCCAGAGATAGAATTTGCCTTCCAGTCCTTCGCTGTCGGCGTCTTCGCTCGAGTAGAATCCGCCGTCAGGGCCGGTGAGATCGCGCAGGACATAGTCGCAGATGCCGCGCGCGCGGTCGGCGCAGATTCGCTTCAGCTCCTCGCTCTCGGTGACCTGCAGGCCTTCGACGAAGATCGGGGCGACGAGCGCCTGGTCGTAGAGCATCTTCTCGAAGTGGGGGACGAACCATTTGGGATCGGTCGAGTAGCGGTGGATGCCGCCGCCCAGATGGTCGTAGATGCCGCCGTTGCCCATCTTTTCGAGGGTTAGCTCCACCGCGGCGAGTTTTTTGGGGTCGCGGTCGACAAAAAAACGGCGCAAGAGCAGGTCCATGGCCATCGATGGAGGAAAGCGATTGGAACCGCTAGGGATGCCGCCGTTGGATGAATCAAAGGCACGGCAGAGCGCGTCGGCGGCAACCTGAATCTGGTCGTTGGTAATCAGGTCCGTCGGCTGGCCTGCGGTGTGCAACCGCTGGACGACCTCAACGACTTGGTCGCTGTCTGCAAGCAGCGCTTCGGGGGTTTCGCGCCAGCGCTTGGCGATTGCGGCGAGAACAGTCCTGAAGCCGGGGCGTCCGTAGGCGTTTTCTTTGGGGAAGTAGGTTCCGGCATAGAGAGGCCGTAGATCGGGAGCGAGAAAGACACTCATCGGCCAGCCGCCGTGGCCGCCGGTAAAGACCATGGTGGCCGACATGTAGATCTCATCGAGGTCGGGTCGCTCTTCACGGTCCACCTTGACTGGAATAAAGTCGGCGTTGAGTTGCGCGGCGACCTCGGCGTCTTCGAAGCTTTCGTGCTCCATGACGTGGCACCAGTGGCAGGCCGCGTAGCCGATGCTGAGAAAGATCGGTTTGTTCTCTTGCTTGGCGCGGCTTAGCGCTTCGACGCCCCAGGGGAGCCAGGCTACCGGGTTGTAGGCGTGCTGCAGCAGATAGGGGCTCGTCTCGTGGATGAGCGCGTTCGCGGGGCGCGATTTGGAAGACATGGCTCGGTCCACCGAGGATATCAGGCGGCTCGGTTTGGAGGTTCCTGGTCCCCGATCCGTGGGTAAGCGAGGAGCAGCAGCGGCGTGGGAAGCGGAGAGTCTAGTAAGCAGGGG
>JAQCLD010000020.1 GCA_027592785.1 Acidobacteriota bacterium | reverse complement strand
CGCGCCCGTGACACTGCTCCCGGTGCACCGGAGCCCCTGGTCGTGTCTCGACTAGCCAGGGACCTTCTGACTCAGTTGTAGCATGGCGTGTCAAGCTTTTCGGCCAAGTCCCGAGGCTGACGCGGCTGGGCTCGGGTCGTTGGAGGATTGCGGGAGAGGAGTCTGGTGTGGGGAACTGTGGCATGTTGGTAGGCGGAAGTTAGATGCGGATATTGATTAGCGGGGCGACGGGGTTTGTGGGGCGGGTGCTGTGTCGCCATTTGGCGGCGCAGGGGGATGAAGTGTGGGCGTTTTCGCGGCGACCGGCGCAAGCGAAGGCCTCGCTGGAAGGCGTGAGCCGGGTGTTCGCGTGGAATGCAGCGACTGAGGAGCCGGGGGCGGAAGCGTTCGACGGCGTTGACGCGGTGGTGCATTTGGCGGGCGAGTCAGTCGTGGGGCGCTGGACAACCGCGAAGAGAGAAAAGATCAGAGCCAGCCGGGTGGACTCGACGCAATTGCTGGTCGCGGCGCTGGCCAAGCTGGAGAAGCCCCCGGCGACGCTGATCTCGGCGTCGGCAATCGGCTATTACGGAGAGAAAGGCGAGGCGGAGGTCACCGAGGAATCTGGGCCGGACAACGATTTTCTGGGTCAGGTGGCGGTTGCCTGGGAAGCGGCGGCGCTGAGGGTCGAACTGCGTGGGGTGCGCGTGGTTTGTTTGAGGCTGGGGATCATTCTGGGGCAAGGCGGCGGTGCCTTGGAAGCGATGCTGTTGCCGTTCAAGCTAGGTGTCGGCGGTCCGCTGGGATCGGGTCAGCAGTGGTGGTCGTGGGTGGCTTTGGACGACGTGATCGGGCTAATCGATTTCGCCCTGAGGACTCCGGCGGCGGAGGGGCCGCTGAACGTAACGGCGCCGCAGCCGGAGAGGCAAAAGGATTTCGCGAAGGCGTTGGGGAAGGCTTTGCACCGTCCGGCGTTCATGCCCGCGCCGGCGTTTGCGCTGAAGCTGGCGCTGGGCGGGTTTTCGACTGAGTTGCTGTCGAGCAAGAAGGTGTTGCCCAAGAAAGCGGAGCGGCTGGGGTATCGCTTTCGGTTCAGTGACTTAGCGGATTGTTTGGAGCATGTAATTGGAAGTTGACCCTTCCAGCAAGCATTGATAGACTTGTTGATTGGAGAGCGGCGTTGAGGTCCTCCCGGAACTCAACGTCATTTTTGTGTCGCCATGCCCAAGAGAACGTTTCAACCCAATCGCCGCCACCGGGCAAAGACTCACGGTTTCCGTGTGCGCATGAGCACGCCGGGAGGCCGCCGAGTCATCGCGAATCGGCGCCGCAAAGGCCGCAGTGTTCTTACCGTCAGCGACGAGCGATAGTTCGCCGCGCGACGCAAGCCGTTCCTCCGTTCCGCCAACTGATCAAGGCCTTCCGAAACACCGCCGCTTGCGCAAGCGGACGGAGTTTCAAAAGGTCTACGCAGAAGGTCTGCGGATCTCCGGCAGGCTATTTACTCTATTCATTCGGCAAAGTTCGTCGGACGCGCCGGGCCGATTTGGCTTGACGGTTTCGCGGAAAGTGGGACGGGCCGTGGTTCGTGTCCGGGTGAAGAGGTTGCTGCGTGAATCGGTTCGCCTCTGTTGGGACTTGTTTCCCACGGGAAGTGAGGCGGTATTTCACGCGAGGCCGGTGATGCGGGATGCGGACTTTGCAGCGGTACAATCCGAGGTGAAGCGTGCACTCGAGAAAGCGGCCAAACGAAGTGGGGGAGAGGCCACGGCTTAGCCCTGGGCAGCGAATCGCGCTGTTCGCCCTAGTTGCGTATAAGAGTATTCTTTCTCCGATATTGCCGTCTGCATGCAAGTTCTATCCGACCTGTTCGATGTACGCTAAAGAAGCAGTTGAACGCCACGGCGTGATGAAGGGCTCGTGGCTGGCGGCTAAACGCCTGATCAGATGCCGCCCTTTCGCGCGCGGCGGATTCGACCCAGTCCCTGATGCCTGACAACGAGGAACAGTTTGTACAACGCCGTCTGCTGGTGGCGTCCCTTTTATCAGCGGTAGCCATGATGGGCTACTTCTACTTCTACCAGCCGCAAGGCGCGCCGTTGGCGCAGCCCGCAGAGCAGGCGGTCGAAGCTCCTGTAGAACCGGCGGAGACTCCGCAGATTGCCGCGGCAGTTCCCCAAGCGGCGACCGCGGCAGGCGATCAAGCAGCGGCGTCGGTGCAGGCCGAGGCGGAGCGCGAGATCGTCGTCGAGACGGACCAGTTCGAAGTGACCTTCTCCAATCGCGGCGCGGTCGTGAAGAAGTGGGTGCTGAAGGACTACAAAGACGTTCGCGGCGAGCCGCTCAATCTGGTTCATCAAGCTGGGGCCGAAGAGCACGGCTATCCGTTCCGATTGCAGTTGAGCGGGGGCGAGGCGTTGCCTGGTTTGGACGATGCCCTTTACCAAGTGAATGCGGGCCCCGATCGGCGCACGCGAGACGCGGTTGTTGAGTTTAAGTACGCCGATGGCGTGCGCGAGGTTCGCAAGACGTTTCGATTTCGCCGCGAAGGGTATGAGCTGGACGTCGAAACGGAAGTTACCGAAAACGGTGCGCCGCGCATGCACTTGATCGCTTGGGCCGGCGGCTTTGGCGATACCGCGCATCTAGGCGACCAGACTTACAGCAGTGTTTTCTATTGGGACCCGGCGGAGGGCTTGGAGCGAAATTCGGCCGGCGACGCGGAAGACGGACGGATCACGAACCAGGGCGAGTATCCGTTCGCGGGCATCGACGATCTTTTCTTCACGGCCGCGTTTCGCGCGAAAGAGGCCCAGCCCGTACAGGTCGAGACCGCCGCTATTGAGATCGATCCCTTGGTCCCTGACCGGGACGATCTAGAAATATTTGCGTCGACCGCCATCGGTTCTTCGACCGGTAACCAGTTCGAGTTGTACGTCGGGCCCAAGAGCATGAACGACTTGCGCACGCTGGACACGCGCATGGCCGAGATCGTGGACTTCGGCTGGACTAGTTTCATCGCCGAGCCGCTGTTCCTGATGCTGCTGTGGACGCATGCCAACGTGGTAGCGAACTGGGGTTGGTCGATTGTCCTGGTAACGATCGTGATCAATATCGCTCTCTTCCCGCTGAAGTGGAAGGGCAATAAGTCGACCAAGCGCATGCAGCAGCTGCAGCCGTTGATTAAACAGATCAACGAGAAATACAAGGGGCTCAAGATGAGCGACCCGAAGAAGCAGGGGCAGCAAGAAGAGACGATGGCGTTGTACAAGAAGTACAAGGTCAACCCGGTAGGCGGCTGCTTCCCGATGCTGCTGCAGTTGCCGTTCTTTTACGGCTTCTATACGGTGCTGACGCTCGTGATTGAGATGCGCGGCGCCGAGTGGCTGTTCGTGGGCGATCTATCGCAGCCGGAGAACTGGCTGATCCTCGGAGGCACCTCGATTCACGTTTTGCCGCTGGCCATGATGGGCGCGCAGTTCTGGATGCAGACATTGACGCCGATGCCGAGCGTGGACCAGGCACAGGCGCGCATGATGAAATTCATGCCGCTGATGATGGGCGTCATCTTCTGGGGGTTCCAGTCCGGACTGGTGATATACTGGCTCACGATGAATTTGGTGGGCGTGGGGCAGCAAGTAATCCTCAACAAGATGCCCGGCGAAGAACTCGAGATCGAGATGCCCGGCCGTAAGCCAAAAGGCAAGAAGAAGTAACGTTCCGCGCTCCGTACCCGCCCTACTGTCCGTCCTATGCCGGTTCAACCTTGGAATTTGGATAAGATCATCGACGATATCGATGAGTTCTTGGACGCTGTCCTGGATACGGCGGGGCTGGACCTGGACTACGAGATTCGAGAAGGGGGCGGGGACTCCGCGGAGTTGATCAGTCCTGACTTGACCGTCGATTTCAGCGGCGATGATTTGCCCCAGTTATTGGACCGCCACGCCGAACTTCTATTGGCGTTGGAACACCTGACGCTTGAGGCGCTCAAGATTTCGCACGATGACCGCTACCGGTTGCTTTTCGACGCCGACGACTATCGAGTGGCGCGGATTGAAGAGTTGCGCATGAGCGCGGAAGCGGCCGCTGAAAAAGTGGCGAAGTCGGGGCGACCGTTCCATTTCCAACCGATGACCTCGCGCGAGCGGCGCATCCTCCACTTGACCTTACGCGACAACAAAGAAGTGATGACCACTTCGGAAGGCATGGCCTACGGTCGCCACACGGTCATCTACAAGGCCGACAAAAAACCTTAGTTGTGGCCAGCGAGTGGCCAGGAGCCGCCCGTTGATTCTTCCTTTGCTAGCGTGCGCTTGACGGTACGACGATTGCGCACGATGCCGATTTCGACCGAGGCGTCCGAGCGGTGCAACTCGCGGCGGATGTCGGCCGGATCCTGCACCACGCTATCCGCGATGCTGACGATGACGTCTCCTGCGACGAGGCCGGCCTTCGCGGCCGGAGAGCCAGCTTCCACGGATCGCAATAACACGCCTTGCTTGACGCCGAAGTAGTTGGCGAACTGGTCTTGGATGACTTCCATCTCCATGCCGAGCGAGCGATTGCGGACCACCGTCACGGCGCGGGGGAAGTCAAAGCCGACGCCGGCCGCTTTGCGCTTGAACTGCTCGGCGATGTCTACGGTGGTGGGCAGGCCGCGACTTTGTACCACGACATCGACCCCGCGTTGTCTACCGTCGCGCCAGACTTCGAGTGGGACAGTGCGTCCGCCAGGGGTCTCGCGAACAAGCCGGGCCAGGTGTTCGGCGCCGAGGACTTGCTCACCGCGGAAACGGGTGATCACGTCTCCCCGTTGCAGGCCAGCCTCCTCGGCAGGGCCGCCTTGGGCGACTTGGGCGATCTCGACGCCATGAGTTTCGCCTAGATTCAACTGGCGAGCTTTCTCGGGCGCGAGGTCGATGATGCCTACTCCCAGCCAACTCTGAGAGCTGATCGCTGCCTGCGGAGGAGCGCCTTGGGCAACGGTGTGTAGCGTGAACGGAGTGGCGGCTAGCGCCAGCGAAAAGGTTGCCTGGGTGATGCAACTTTGCAAAGTCATCCGAAGCTACTCCCTACGGCGGATGTAGATCCGGCCGCTTGTGTTGCGAACGCGCAGAACGGGACCGCCGCCGTTCAATTGGCCGACGGCTTGCACGCCGCCGAAGCTGTCTCCGCGAGTGACCTGAATGTCGGGGAACTCGCTTTCGATGCGTTGTAGGTTTCTGGCGAAGTCGACCATCGCTTCGACCGTGACGCGCATGTCCACGGGCAGGAAGAGCACGATGGAGCCGGCGTTGGTCTCGATGAGCGAGTCCATCATCTGGCGGTCAGAAATGAAATAGGCCTGGACGTTGCCGGCGGCGCTGAGAGCATAGACGCGTCCGGCGACGTCGTTGAGTTGGATGTCGCCGGAAGCGGTTTCGGCGTGGATGCCGGCCGGTGCGCGGGCGACGCGAATGGCTCCGCCCGCGGTATCGACAGTGACTTCGCCGCCTGCCTCACCGAGCACGATGGAGCCCCCGGATGTCGCCGCCGCAACTCGGCCGCCGACGAATTTCGCTTCGATGTTGCCGCCGACGGTTTCCGCCTGCAAGCGGCCCCGTACGTTGCCGACGCGGATGCCGCCGCCGGCGGAATTGAGTACGGCGTCGCCTCCCGAAGAGGTCAGCGCGATGGAGCCGCCAGCCGTTTCGCAGCGCACGTTTTTGCCGATGGCCCCGAGTTCAATGTTGCCGCCGCCGGTCGTGACCAATACGTCGCCGCCGATCTGGTCGAGAGTGATCGTTCCGCCGGCGGAGTCGGCGTTGACGCGGCCGCGAATGCCGCGGACATCGAGGGCGCCACCGCGGGTGACGATCACGGCGTCGGCGATGGTCTGCGGGACGGTCATTTCGATTTCGGCGCGCAGGCCGCAGCGGCCGCAATTGACTTCACCGATCCCGAGGGTCGTGGTGTCCGCGCTGCTGGTGGCGCCGGCTTGAGTCTGCTGGAAGTATTGGCGCGCTTCTTGCTCGTTGCTCGCCCGGACCTTCAACAGAATGCGGTAGGCCACGGTTTGGGTGTCGGCGCCGCGAACGGTGATCTCACCGAGGGCGCTGATGCGCAAACGCGGCCTGCCGGCTACTTCGCCCTGATAGGTTTGGGTGAAATAGGATCCGTCTTTAACGATCGGGCCGCCCGCCGTCTGCGCGCTCAGCGGCGCGACGAAGACGGCTAAGAAGCAGGCCGCGCTCTGAAGTGTTCGTGTCGCTTGCAACAAGATTCTGCTCCCCTCAGTACAACCCAATGGACGCATTGAGTTCGGCTAACGTTTGCTCGGAGCGCAAACGCACCCAGCTGTTCGGCTCATAACGCACGACGTCTTGGAGTACTTCGACCAGCTCGCGGTCGGGATTGGCGGTCAGTAGGTCGATGGCGTAGACGCGCATGCCGGGGTTGGCGTCGGTGCGTAGCGTCGTGATGAGTGCATGACGGACGTCAACGTCTTGCTTGTAAGGGGCTAGTGCGTCGAGAGCCTTCAAGCGGGCGCCGGCATTCTCGTCCTCGAGCATGGCTTTGACGAGTGCGCCGCGGACTTGCGGGTCATCGGTGCGTTGGCGCAAGAGATCAATCATGTCGAGGCGTCGGCCGGAGTTAGAACTGCGCGACATGGCAATCAGCAGCGCTTGGATCTGCGGATCGTTAGCATTGCCGCGGATCGTGCGGCGTTCCTCTACGACGATTTCCACCGAGGACGATCCGGGGCCGGTCGAGATGGAACGGACGTCGGGGATATCCTCATAGGAAGCGAGCGCTGCGCCTTCGATGGGAATCGAGCCTCGCTCCGCGATGGGCTGCTGGTCGAAGAAGGCCATACGGAACTGCTGAGTGGCGCGGCCGCCCCAGAATCCGGCTGCGACGAGCACCAGCGCCAGGGCCCCTTGCCAGGCAAAGTTGGGCGTGTTCGGGTTGAAGAAGGTACGCAGGCGCGAGAGCCAGGACTGCTTTTGGGAGATTACGCTCTCTTGGCGAATCGCGCGCATCAGGTCCATGCGGCAATCGGCGAGGTCGGCAGTACCGAAGTCGATCGCCGCGCGCTGACGCAATGTTTCGATGAGCTGACGTTCCTGCTCGACGGCGGCCGCCATGGTCGCAGAACGGCCGAGCTCTTCTTCAAATTGCGTCTCGTCTTCGGCCGACAACTCGCCGTAGAGATAAAGACTGACTTTGTTTCTGATGTCTTCGGTCATCTAGGCCCTCGCGTCCTGCAGAGCGGCTCGCAATTTGTGAGTCGCTCGAAATAGACTGTTCTTGGCTGCTTCTTCGCTGATTCCGACAGCTTCGCCGATGGCGCGCAGCCGCATGCCGTCGTAGTGGCGCAGTTCAAAGACGACCCGCTCGTTGGGGGAAAGTTGCTCGAGCGCGGTCTCGATTCGGGCGGCAAGCGCTTGTCCCTCAAAGGCGCGGTCGGGGTTGCCTTCAACGCGCGCTTCTTGGGCGGCCTGCAGGGGATTGAGGCCTTTGGTGTCGTCGCGATCGTCGACCCCAACTTCTTTGCGAACTCCCTTGCGCCGTAACTGGTCCAAACAGACATTGGTGGTAATCCGATAAAGCCAGGTGTGGAAACTGCACTGAAAGCGGAAGGTATCGAGCTTGCGGTAGGCCTTAAGAAACGCTTCCTGATAGGCATCTCGCGCGTCCTCCGGGGAGCGCAACATATTCATGGCCAGCCGCAGGACCGAGCGCTCGTATAGGCGCACCAATTCCTCGAAGGCGACAGGGTCCTTCTTCTGGGCCGCTTCAATCAGCGCAGTTTCGCTGTGAGCGACTGACTCAGGCTGGGCGCTGAGCCCGATCGATTCCGCTTCGGCCAATGCCACGTGGTCTTGCCGGTTCAATCACTTAGACGCTGGGTCGCGGTGAAGGTTTGGCGCCCCACAAGACTATTTTCGCTGTTTGAGGATCGGGGCGGTTTGGGCGCTGTTGCGCTTGCACGGTTGCACGGGAGTCGGGTCGGCGTTTCTAGAAGCTCGCTTAAGGGTCACTTCCTACACTCAGGAAATGTAGGGAATGACCCCTTCTGAAGGCCCTTTGGGGGCTTGAGCGTCTCGTATCACTCGCAGCTGCCGGGTAAGGCGTCGAATCGCCGCCCCCGATTCCCTCAGTGCTCGAAACGCAACTCCGGGGGTGCGGGATGCTTCTCCACTCCGAGCCGTCGGACCACAGCCACATACACGTTGCCGGCGTAGTCCGCGCCGATCCCTTCCCCTCCGCTATTGGCCTTGGTCATCACCTCGGTATCCGGCAGGTAGTACCTCACCTCCCCGGTTCGAGCGCTGCCGATCCGCACGCCTTTTCTGTACGGGAGACGGTCTGTGCGGGGCTCGTCGCCCCACGAGTGAGAATCGGTCACGTAGAGCACGTCGTCTGGGCTGATGTAGATCCCGCTGGGTTGCCCAAACTGCTTCCATGAGTCGATGAAATTGCCTTCCTGGTCGAAAATCTGGATTCGGTAGTTCAACCGGTCGGCCACGAACACTCTTCCTTGAGAGTCCATGGCGATGTCGTGGGGCACATTGAACTCGCCCGGGTCAGAGCCAAAGTTGCCCCAACTCTTGATGAACTTGCCATCTGGCGCGAACTTGGAGACGCGTGCCGTATTACCTGAGTGGCCCTCGGTGATGAAGATGTCGCCGTTAGGGGCTGTGACGGCGCCAGTCGGAGTCGTTAGTCGGTTCGGGGGGGCGCCGGCCACTCCCCCGGTCCCAATGACCAGCAGAACTTCTCCTGTTGGACTGAACTTCACCACCCGGTGCCCCAGGTTCTTCGAGGCCGGATACTCCTGGATCGACCGCTCGTTGGGACCGCCCGTATCGGTGGCCCATATATTCCCTTCGCGGTCAACATGCACTCCATGCGGGTTGATGAACATGCCGGCGCCGAACCAAACGAGAGGCTTGCCATCGGGATCGAATTTGACCATCGGGTCCAGATTCAAACCACCCAGACAGTTTCCGTGATCGCTCCCGCACCTTTCGAAGGCCCACATGGATTTGCCGTCGATGTCGACGTGAACGGCGCTCGTAGAGCCCCAGTTCCGCCCGTTCGGGAGCTGTCCCCAACTCCAGGCCGTTCTGAAGCCGGCGGGCCACGGTGGCTGGTAGGGATTCGGTTCGGGAATCAACTCGTACTCGAACGGTACGATGGCATCCTGCGCGGACAGCTCGACCTTCGGCGCAATGATCGCGAGCACGAAGGCTAATGAAAGAAGCGTGGCCGCAGCAAACGCGAGACGTGACATGACGCACCTCAGGGTGAACGATAGGAAAAGATCATCGCCGCACTCTTACCATCCGAGGCCAGCATACGGCCCGCCTGCTTGCGGGTCAAGCGACATCGAGGATTGTGGCAGCAACCTATCCCAACCGGTCCAAAGGGGGTGGGCACTAGATTGGGCGCCTCCAGTTACTGGTCTTCTGAAAGCCCCGTCAAGCGGTGATCCGAGCAACTTGCTGAATCGGAATTACCAGGAAGGCGCCCGATCTGGGGTCTCTCGGCACGCCAAAACGCCTGAATCCAGCGGTCATACCTACACGCGGACTTGTGGGAATCTACTCGGCGAAGGCCAATTCGAGACTGCGATTCTGGTAGTTTCTACTGCTCCCAATCGCGGAACTCTTCGTACCAGTTCTCAACGATGCGGATCTTGGCGAGAGCTTCTTCTTCGCCCTGTTCGACGAGCGCAATCATCACGAATCGTCGGCCATCAGCCGAGACGTCGTACGTAGGTGTGACTCCATTCGGTAGGCGCAAGTCTGAGGCCTCGAAGAGTTGCTGCGGCTGGCCTAGCGTCAACGCTCCCTCAGTCGAAACGGAGACCGTCATCAGCGCTGCTTCGCCTTCCACGTAGTACAACTCCTTACCGTCCCTTCCCCAGCGCACCTGCCCCCCCGCCGTTCACCGACGCCTGCCGTCTTCCTGCGCCGTCGGGAAATGGACGCACATATATCTCATTGCGTCCCGATTCGTTGGACTTATATGCCACGAAGCGGCCGTCCGGCGAAAGCTTCGGAGCTTGTTCGGCTGCCGACGTGGCGAGAAACGTGACGGGTTCGGAAGCGCTGCCATCCGCCTCAATCTCCACGTAGAGGATGTCGGGCCCGGTCTCCGCGTTGGTCTGCTGATAGACCAGAAAGCGTCCGTCGCGCGACCAGTTGGAACTGAACACCTGGACTTCGGACTCAACCACCGCCGCCGCCTCGCCCGTCCCGTCAGCTGCCTTGCTCGTGATGCTGGGTTTGGATCCGCGGATCCAGTAGGTGATCTCCTCACCGGACGGCGACCAGGTCAGTGAGCCCTCGTCCCCGTCATCAAACGTCAACCGAGTCTTGGTGGAGCGGATCAAATCGTGAACCCAGATGTCCCGGTTCCCACTCTCACTAGAAGACACCGCAACCCGCTGGCCGTCGGGAGAAAGAGCCGGGTCTTCCATGTGCGGTTGTGGTTGGCCGATGGCCTCAATCAGCTCGCCGGAGCGGTCGCGCCAAACGAGAGTGCGCGCGCCGCCCGTTGCCGGGCTATCGGTGTACGCCAGAGTGCCGTCCAGCGCCACGCTAGCTGCTCTGCCTGTTTCGTCGATGGGGAACGACTGGCCCGTCGCCTCCAACGTGTCGAGAGAAAACGGTAAGGCTCGCAATCCTTCGCCCGCGTCGTTCATGGGCCCGTGAATCAAGTAACCGTCAGACGAGTAGACCGGACGACTCCCTGGCGCCAACTCGCGGCGTTCGCCGGTTTCGAGATTCATGACCGCGAGCATTTGATCAGACGAGCCCACTGCCGCTACATAGACCAGGCCCTGAGACCCTCCATCGGCGGGTAAGAAATGAGGGTAGACAGACGTGGCCCGAGGACTGTCGCCGGGGTCAAACAGCATCTCGGGCTGGCCGCCGCGGGCCGGGATCTCATAGAGGCGAAGGCCTGAGGAAAACACGATACGCTCGCCGTCGGGGCTCCAGGTTCCCCCTTGGAGGGGGTAGGAAGACTGTGACTGCAACTCACACAGCGTGATGGGGTCGCCGCCGTTGATCGAGACTCTCTTTAATTCACTGCCAGCGCCAAATCCGATCGACAGGCTGTCTGGAGACCAGAAGCCCTCGTTGAGCGCTCCTGCCGTGCCGGCCACCTCGCGGGCGGACTCGTCGCTAAGCGAGCGCAGCCAAAGGCTGCCTTGGCCAGCGGTGGCCCGGTAGAGGATGGACTTGCCGTCTGGAGAGATGACAGAAGTGTCTTGGGCGTATGCCTCTGGAGCGAATGAGAAGCGCCGCAGCGGTGTAGGCGGCGCCTCGGGCGGCGCTTGAGTGAAGTGGACGAAGGCGAGGCCGAGAAGAGCGATAGCCAGCAAAGCGGCCAACCCATAGACTGCACGCTGCTTGTTGCACGGCATAACGACGGCGTCAGGCGGCAAGGTTGTGGCCGGGTTGAGCGTGTGCGCGCCTGTCATCGTCGCGGGGACGGCACCGGTCATTTGCCCCGTACGTAGGATCGTCGAGTGTCCCGACTTGAGCTTCTCGGCGAGCGTGCGTAAATCCCTGGAGACTTCTTGCGCGGCGCTGGTTCGATCATCGCGATCCTTTGCCAAGCACTTGCCGACGATGAATTCCAACTCCATCGGCACACCGGCGCGGATGGATGTGAGCGGTGCGACTTCTTCGTGGACGATCTCATACAGAAGCGCTTGGTCATACTGACCGAGGAACGGTCGTTGACCGGCGACCATCTCGTACAGCACGCAGCCGAGCGCCCAGATATCGGAGCGGCTATCGACGTCCATGCCCTGCGCCTGCTCGGGCGCCATGTAGGCGACCGTTCCCATGGCAGTATCGACTTTCGTGAGACGCGAGGCTTCCGTCAGGCGCGCCAGGCCGAAATCCATGATGGTGGGCCGGCCTTTCGGGTCCACCATGATATTGGCGGGCTTAATGTCACGATGGACGATGCCTTTCTCGTGTGCGGCTTCGAGGCCTTCGGCAGCTTGGCGAGCGATATCGAGGGCATCTTTGATGGAAAGCGGGCCTTGGGTGATCCGGTCCTCTAGTGATTCGCCTTCGAGGAAGGCCATCGCGATGAAGGTCTTCCCCTCGGCCTCAGCGATCTCGTAGACCGGGTAGATATTCGGATGATGGAGAGCGGCAGCGGCTTTAGCTTCACGCAGAAAGCGTTCTTTGGCTTCGTCGTCGTTGAGCAGGTGATCGGCTAAGAACTTCAGAGCTACGGCGCGTTCGAGCGTCGTGTCTTCGGCTTTGTAAACGACGCCCATGCCGCCCTCGCCGAGCTTCTCGACGATGCGGTAGTGACTGATGGTGGATCCGATGACCACGATAGGGGCGATTGTACCGTCTTAGAACTTACGAAAGGGCCGGCAGTATGGGTGCGACGGCTGTGTGCCGGCAGAAAACCGTAGGCTTCGCAAGTCATTAAGATGAGCGGCGTCGACTAACGGCGGTCACTTGGGCGCGCAGGCTTGGTAGTCGAAAAGGGCGCGGGGCCCGACCAGTTCGATGCCGAGTTAGTCGATGCGTTTGCGGACTTGGGGATCGGTCCACCTCGCTAGGACGGAGCTGCGTTGGCGGCCCAGCGCTCGCGGTTCGTATTGACGGCAGGCCGCCAGATGCTGAGGTCAGTTTTAAAGGACGGGACGCTAGTCGGGGCGCTCGTTGGCGGCACAGAGCTCTTTCACGACAGCCTGTATGCCCTCAGCGTCCCGCAACCTGACGTACGGCGCTAGCGCTTCGACACGGACCCGGTCACGGGTGCCGCGCAGCTGCAGTGACAGGTCTATGTAGAGGTCTCCGGCGGCGTTCCAGTCCTGACGCTCGGCGGCTTGCCTCACTGCTTCCAGTCTCGAGAAGTCGAACACGCTGGGTATTCTAGTACACGTTGGAATTATTGGCCACTGAAGTTAGCGGACCTGATCTGGGGCCGGGGCGCGTCGGAACGATCAATCTCAAGCGGCGTCGATGGGTTAGTCCGCGTGCATATTGGCGAGCAAGGCGTCGACCGAGGCCTTGGCGTCGCCGAACAGCATGCGTGAGTTGTCGAGGTAGAACAAGGGATTATCGATGCCGGAGTAGCCGCTGGCCATCGAGCGCTTGAAGATCACAGTGGTCTTGGCTTTCCAGACCTCGAGCACCGGCATTCCGTAGATTGGGCTGGCGATGTCGTCGAGCGCAGCGGGGTTAACGATATCGTTGGAGCCGATGACGAGCACAACGTCGGTCGACGGGAAATCCGCATTGATCTCGTCCATTTCCAGCACGACGTCGTAGGGGATACGGGCCTCGGCTAACAGTACGTTCATGTGGCCGGGCAGTCGACCGGCGACGGGGTGGATAGCGAAGCGCATGCGCGTGCCGTTGGCTTGCAGCTTTTTCATCAGTTCGCCCAGCGCGTACTGCGCTTGGGCCACGGCCATGCCATAGCCGGGCACAACCACCACCTCTTTCGCCGTGCCTAGCCAACCGGCGACCTCCTCGGCTGAGGTCGGGACGACCTGGCCCTGGGGCTCGCCGTTAGCGGCCGGAGATGCCTTGCCTGCGCCTTGGCCGAAGCCTCCGAGGATGACGCTAACGAATCGACGATTCATGGCACGGCACATGATATAGCTCAGAATCGCGCCGGAGCTGCCGACCAGCGCACCGGTGATGATGAGCAGGTCGTTGTCGAGCAAGAAGCCGGCAGCCGCCGCGGCCCAACCCGAGTAGCTGTTGAGCATTGAGACGACGACGGGCATGTCGGCCGAACCGATTGCCGCGACCCCGTGGATTCCTAGCAACAGAGCGATTACGGTGATGACGAGCAAGGGCGTGAGGCCGGTGGGCTCGGGAGCGTTCATGAACCAGATCATGAGCGGCACACAGGCTAGCAGCGCGACGAGGTTCAGCGCGTGGCGGCCCGGCAGCAGCAGCGGCTTGCTGCCCCAGATGCCCTGCAACTTGGCGAAGGCGGCGACGGAGCCGGTGAATGTGAGCGCGCCGATAAAGACGCCGGCGCAGATTTCGAACTCATGGATGACGCGCTCGAAGCCGGCAGCCTCGTGGCCGGGCGCCAAGTAGTTGCTGATGCCGACGAGTACGGCTGCCGCGCCGACGAAGCTGTGGAGCATCGCGACCAATTGCGGCATGGCGGTCATCTCGACGCGGGCAGCCAGCATCGCTCCGACGACCGCGCCGACGCCCAACGCCGGGATCAGAAGCGTCCAATTGCCGATGTGGCCGCCGGCCAGCGTGACTGCCACGGCCAGCAGCATACCGATGATTCCCAACCAATTTCCGCGACGGGCGGTTTCCTGGGTGGAAAGGCCGCTGAGGCTCTGGATGAACAACACCGCGGCTACGAGGTACGCGGCAGTAATGACTCCGGACTCCATAGCGTCAATCCCTGTGGAACATCTCCAACATGCGCCTGGTGACAAGGAAACCGCCGGCGACGTTGATCATTGCCAACAGTACAGCGAGCGCGCCAAGCAGGGCGGCAGGGCTGAAGCCGGGCTGGGCGAGTTGGATCATTCCGCCAAGGATGATGATGCCGCTGATCGCGTTGGTGACGCTCATCAGCGGCGTGTGCAGCGCTGGCGTAACGTCCCAGACCAGTTTCCAACCGAGGACAATGGCAAGCACGAAGATGGTGAGTTGTTCCAGGACGGAACGCGGCGCGACCGCGCCCACGGCGATCACCGCGGCTCCGGCGGCTCCAAGGGCTATCGCCGACGCCAAGCCGGACTTCTTCTTGGGTATTGGCGATTCGAGCGGGTGCTGAACTGCCTTAGCACGAGCGGGTTTGGGGGCGGGCTGCGGAGGCTCCGGCGGTTCGAGCCGCTGCCCCCCGTGCATGATCATGGCGCCTCGAATAATTTCGTTTTCGAGATCGATCTGCAAGTGCTCGCCGCCGCCCATCTCCTCGAGTAAGTGAACTAGGTTTCTGCCATAGAGTTCGCTGGCTTGATTGGGCAGCCGACCGGGCAGGTTGGCCCAGCCGATGATCTTTACGCCGTTGTGCACGACAACCTCATCGGGGCGCGTCAGTTCGCAGTTGCCGCCGCCGGCCGCCGCAAGATCGACGATTACCGAGCCACGCTTCATTTGTTCAACGATGTCGCGCGCCAATAGTACAGGCGCTTTCCTGCCGGGAATGCTTGCGGTCGTGATGATGATGTCGACGTCGGCGGCCTGCTGTCTGAACAGCGCCATTTCGGCTTCAATGAACTCCTTGCTCATCTCCTTCGCGTAGCCGCCGGTGCCCTCGCCGGACTCTTCGTAGGAGAGCTCAAGGAACTCCGCGCCCATCGACTGCACTTCATCGCGCACAGCGGCGCGTACGTCGAAAGCGCGGACGATCGCGCCTAGTCCGCGTGCCGCGCCGATTGCGGCCAGTCCCGCGACGCCCGCGCCGATGATCAATACTTTGGCCGGCGGCACCTTGCCGGCTGCCGTGATCTGGCCCGTGAAGAACCGCCCGAACTGATAGGCCGCCTCGACCACGGCGCGGTAGCCGGCGATGTTGGCCATCGAACTGAGGGCGTCCATCTTCTGAGCTCTCGTGATGCGCGGAATCGACTCCATCGCGATCACGTTGGCTTTGCGAGCCGCCAGCGCTTCGAGCAACCAGGGATTCTGACCGGGGAAGATGTAGGCGATCAGGCCGCCGCCTTCGCGTAGCTGCGCCGCTTCCTTCTCGACGGGCGGATTGAGCTTAAGCACCCAGTCGGCGGCCCAGATCTCGGCGGGGTCGGCGACACGTGCGCCGCCGGTGATGAACTCAGCGTCAGAAAAGTCGGCGGCGGCGCCCGCGCCCGATTCGACCACGATCTTAAATCCGCCGCGAACAAGACGGGCGACATTGGCGGGCGTCAGCGCAACGCGCTGTTCGCCGGGAAGCGTTTCCTTCGGGACTCCGAGCACTACCAAGGGAAGATTACCTATCGGGGAAGATACGGACCTCGACCAATTCTCAATTACAACAAATCGCGAGCGGCGACTGCCCCGCAGTTTTGGCTGCGGGGTCGGGCAACGCACCGGGACACATCCATAAGCCCACGAGCGAAGGCTCGCAGAACACTTTGATCAGTGGGTGCTCGGGTCGAGCTGGGTGAGGTTGATTTTTCCGGCCATCACTTAGGCGCGCAGGTTTGGTAGTCGAAGAGGTCGCGGGGGCCGACGAGTTCGATGCCGAGTTCGTCGATGAGTTGGCGGATCTGAGGGTCGGTCCACAGGGCCAGGACGGAGCTGCGTTGGCGGGCCCAGCGCTCGCCGGAATTCGTGTCGACGGCGCGGAGCTCGGGAGTGTCGGCGGCCGGGTGGGCGACGTACATCCACAGGCCGGGAGTGAGCTTGCGCAGTTCGGCTTCGAGCAGACGGTGGCCTTCGGCGGGAGTGCGTTGGTCCCAGTTGAGGCCGAAGTTCTGCATCTCGGGGAATGTTTGGCGGCCGGCGATAGGGACGCAGTTATCGGCGGCGATCTTGCGGGTGATGGGCAGCATGTCTTCGCGGCAGGCCATACCCATGTGGCAGTCGACGTACTGGATCTCGAGGCCGCTGGATCTGGCGCGCGCGATTTGGGCACGAAATTCTCTTTCCACCTCGGCGAGGTTGGGCATGTGGGTCGCTCGCAGGCCGGCGGGGTCCGCTGGGCCGGGACGGTAGCCGGAAGTGTAGAGGTGGCCGTCCGCAGCGACCAGGGAAGGGACGGCGCTGATCGGAGAGACCGGGCGCCAACGCAGGACATTCCATTCACTGGTGATGGTGAGATGGACGCCAACGTTCCAGTCGGGATGGGCCACGGCCATGGCGGCAGATTCGCTGAACCAGGGGCCAGGAACGAGCAGGCTGGCGGAGGACATGAAGCCCTCTTCGAAGGCCTTTTCCATGGCCATGTTCGAGGCGTGGGTGTAGCCGAAATCGTCGCCGCGCAGCCACAGACGGATTTTTTCATCTTGGGCGGAAGCCGCCGAACAAAGCAGAAGGAGAAGGATGAGCGGACGAATGGCGTCCGCTAGCGTAGCAGTCGGCAACCCGGAGGTTGCAAGATACAAGCGATTAGCCGCCTTTGAGATTTCGCGGGTATTCGGGCCCGCCGTGAGGGCTTAGGGGAAATCACTGATGGAAGATATCGGGCGCTTGACCGAACGATATAATGTACACGGGAGGTCCGTCATGTCGCTGGAACAAGAAAAGAAGACCTACCAAGAAAAGCTATCGGAGTTGCTGAAAGACCGCGGTAAGTACGCGCTGATCCACAAGGACCAGATTGTGGAGATCTTCGGAACCTACGAAGATGCGATGAAAGAGGGGTACGAAAAATTTAAACTTGACGAACCCTTCATGGTTCGACAAATCGTTGCCGCCGAACAAGCTCAGTTTGTCTCTCGACTGTAGTGCCCTACTTTACGCGCCAAGTCGATCAACAGGGCAGCCCGATGTTGGCTGCCCTGGTGGGCGTGAGCCAAGCGCGGCTCAAGGCTCTTCAGCGAGCAGGAAAACCAGTGCCGGAGCCTGTTGTCGTCCAGGCTCTGGTCGATACAAGGGCCAGCTGCCTTTGTATTGACCGTTCTGTTTTGCAGAAGCTGGGCCTGGGTCCTACCGGTAGTAGCCTCATGTCAACTCCCTCAACGGGTGCGACCCCGGCTACGGTAGATCTTTACGACGTGAGTTTTAGCATCTTCTCTACGCAGGAGGAAGCGCCGCTCAGCTACCGCACGATCCCGGCTATTGAGACGCAACTCCTAGAATCGCAAGGGTTCCATGTCCTGATCGGGCGAGACGTTCTCAAGCACTGTATGCTCGTCTTCGACGGTCGAAACGGTCGTTTCTCGCTTGCCTTTTAAACCACCTCAGAGCGTGACGTGCAGTGCAGGTAAGACTGAAATCTAGCTGACAACGGCGGGCTCAGCGACCTTGCCGTAGCCCATTTGGTCGAGCAGCTTGGCGATGTCTTCGTCGAGGACGCCCTTGCGGGTATCGGCCATGGTGGTGAAGGCTTCGTAGACCTTGGTCGTATCGTCCGCGCTGAGATCGCCGTAGCCCAAGTCGACGATGCGCTGGTGCAACGCGTGGCGGCCCGAGTGCTTGCCGAGGACGAGGTTCGTGGCGGGGACGCCGACCGAGGCGGGCTCCATGATTTCGTAGGTGGAGCGATGCTTGAGATAGCCGTCCTGGTGGATGCCGGCCTCGTGGGCGAAGGCATTGCGTCCGACGATGGCCTTGTTGGGTTGCGGTCCGAAGGTGATGACCGAGGCGAGCGCTTGGCTCGCGGCAAAAAGACCCTCGGTACGGATGTTGGTATGGAAGGGCACGCGGTCTTTGCGGACGTTCATAATGACCGCGACTTCTTCGAGAGCGCAGTTGCCGGCGCGTTCGCCGATGCCGTTCATGGCGCATTCGATCTGCCGTGCGCCGGCGTGCAGGGCGGCCAGCGCGTTGGCGGTAGCCAAGCCCAGGTCGTCGTGGGTGTGCACGCTGACGATGGCCCGGTCGCCGACTTCATCGACGATAGCTCCGATGATCTCGGCATAGTGCTCAGGTGTGCAGAAGCCCACGGTGTCGGGGATGTTGATGGTCGTGGCCCCGGCGTCAACGCAGGCCTTGGAGATGCGCCGCAGGTAGCCGATCTCGGTGCGCGAGCCGTCTTCGGCGGACCACTCGACATCGTCTACGTACTTCTTGGCTAGCTCAACGCCGCGAACGGCTAGTTCGAGGATCTCGTCTTGGGTCTTGTTGAACTTGTACTTGAGATGGATTTCGCTGGTGGCGACGAAGCAGTGGATACGGGGATTCTTGACGCCTTCGAGCGACTTGGCGGCGCGTTCGATGTCTTTCTGTACGGTGCGGGCCAGCGCGGCTACGCGTATCTCGGGAAACTCGGCGCCGACCTTGCGGACAGCCTCGAAGTCGCCGTCGGAGGCGATAGGGAAACCGGCTTCGAGAATGTCTACGCCGAGATCGACAAGCTTGCGGGCAACGAGTAGCTTCTCGTCGGTGTTCATGGAGCAGCCGGGGGACTGCTCGCCGTCGCGCAAGGTTGTGTCGAAGATGTAGACGCGGTCAGACATAGGCTTATGCGCCTCAGTAGAGCAAGCCGCAACGCATAATGCAAATTTATTGTTGTTGGGTTTTGCATAAGTAGAGATAATGATTGACACCGCCATGGACCTAGCGCTGCTCGACACGTTCCGCATGATCGCCCGCGAAGGCAGCTTTTCGCGGGCGGGTCAGAAGCTGCTGCGCACGCAGCCGGCGATTTCGCTGGCGCTGAAGCGGCTGGAGACGGACTTGGGGGTGCGGCTGATCGATCGCTCTTCGAAGCACTTGATGCTGACCGATGCCGGCCGACTCGTGCTGGAATATTGCGACCGGTTTGACGGGTTGGAGAGCGAACTGCGGGTCGTACTGGGGGAACTGCGGGATCTGAAGGCCGGCAAGCTGACGATTGGGGCCAACGAATCTACGGCACTGTACCTGTTGAAGCATGTGACGGCGTTTCGACGGAAGCATCCTCAGATGAAGGTCGAGCTGCGGCGTAGCTTGTCTAGCAAGGTTCCGGATGAGTTGCTGCGGGGCTCGCTCGAGATGGGTGCGATCAGCTACGACCCGGGCGACGAACGGCTGAAGCTGGTCGACATCTACACCGATTCCCTGGTGTTTATCGTCTCGCCGGAACATCATCTGGCGCGGCGCAAGAAGGTGAGTATCAAGGAGCTGGGCGACGAAGTCTTCATCGCGCACAACGTGGTCTCGCCATACCGTCGGTCGGTTGTGGAAACCTTCCAGCGGCATCATGTGCCCTTGAACATTGAGATCGAGCTGCCGACGATCGATACGATCCGGCTGATGGTACAGCAGAATTTGGGCGTGGCGTTCCTGCCGCGGATGTGTGTCGAGAACGAGCTGGCGGCGCGCGAGTTGCGGATGGTCCCGGTGGAGGAGATCCACATGGAGCGCAAGGTGCGGCTGGTTTATCCCACGCAGCGGCAGTTGTCGCACGCAGCGCAGGCATTTCTGGAGCTGATGGGGACTGCCGCGGACTAGAGCAGCGACCGCAGGTAGTTGACGATCTCGGGGCGCATCCAGTCATCGCCGCCGATGTACTTGCGCACAACGAGGCCGTCGCGATCGATCAGGTAGGTCTCGGGGTACATGTTGGTGCCGTAGCGGCTGGCGACGGCCATTTCCGGATCGCGAACGGTCGGGAAGCCGACATCGAAGCGGTCGAGGAATTGCTCGTAAGCCTCTTTGTTCTCGTCCACGCTTATGCCGAGGACAACCAAACCATTTGGTTCCAGTTCACGGTGGAGCGTGTTGAGCGACGGCAGTTCCTGGACACAAGGAGGACACCATGTCGCCCAGAAGTTTAAGAGTACGTACTTGCCGCGATAGTCTTCGAGGCGTGCGCCCGCGCCGTTATCGCCGGCGAGTTCAAAGCCCGGCGCACGGTCGCCGGCGTCGACCTTGTAGATCCGCAGGTAGGGAGCCACCCGCCACATCAAAACCACTGCAAGTAAAAGGGTTAGGCCGAGCGAGACGGCAGATTTTCGGCTTAATGCCATAATGAAGCTTCGTCCTTAATCTAGCCCCTCCAGGCGGCTCACGGCAAATGGTCTTGATTACTCGCAAGGCGGAGTTTTCCGCTTCTCATCGACTGGCGAACCCCGATTGGTCCGATGAAAAGAACGCGGAAGTGTTTGGCATCGAGAGCCAAACTCATGGTCACAATTACGTGCTTGAGGTCACCGTGGCCGGAGACGTGGACCCGGTCAACGGCATGATCATGGATCTCAAAGAACTGAAAGATCTGATCACCCGCGAGATTATTGAGCCTTGGGATCATCGCCACTTGAATCACGAGGCCCCGCCGTTTGACCGGATCGTTCCGACCGCGGAGAATCTCGTGAAAGAGACCTGGAAGCGTTTGGAGCCGGCGATTCACGGCGAGGGGCGTCGGCTGCATTCGATCCGGCTCTACGAAACGTCGGATCTCTACGTGGACTACACGGGACCCGTTAGCGCGCAGGCCGCCTAGGCCCCAGGTTTTCTTGCCGTGATGGAGTTAACTCGCGTCTATCCTTTCAGTGCATCCCACCGGCTGCATGTGGACTCGCTGTCGGAAGAAGAGAATCAGCGGCTATTTGGTAAATGCAACAACCCTTATGGCCACGGACACAACTACGTGCTGCACGTCACCGTCGGGGGCGAAGCGGCGGCGGACTCAGGGATGATCGTCGAACGCGAAGCCGTCGATAGGGTGGTCAACGAAGCGGTCCTGCCCCGGATTGACCGCAAAGACATGAACGCGGCTGTCCAGGAATTTGCTGATCTGACGCCGACGACCGAGAATTTGGCGAGAGTGATTGGCGGCTGGCTGAACGCAGCTTGGCCACGGCATTTCGCTTCCGGTGAGCCCTGCCTGCGGAAGATTTGCTTGCAAGAGACGGGGCGCAATACGTTTGAGCTAAGGATGGGTCTCTAAAAATGGCGCTACACCATCTGCCGGATGACATCGATCCGAAGGCAACCGAAGACGGCCGTCCCGACAATACTCGGCTAGAGGAGTTGGTCCATGAGTTATTGGGCCAGATCGGCGAAGACCCGCAGCGCGACGGGCTCGTCAACACGCCGCGCAGAGTGGCGACGGCCTGGCGCGACCTGACTTCCGGCTACGACATGAGCGTCGACGAGTTGCTCAACGATGCGCTCTTCGATGTGGCCTACGACGAGATGGTCATCGTCAAGGACATCGAAATCTTCTCGTTGTGCGAACACCATCTGCTGCCGTTCTTTGGCAAGATGCACATTGCTTACATTCCGAGAAACAAGGTGATCGGGCTCAGTAAGGTCGCTCGCGTGGCGGACATGTTCGCGCGCCGCCTGCAGGTGCAAGAGCGGCTGACGCATCAGGTTGCCGAGACGATCCAGAAGGCGGTCGATCCGATCGGAGTCGGCGTTGTGTGCGAGGCGCGGCACCTGTGCATGATGATGCGCGGCGTAGAGAAGCAGCATTCGGCGACGATCACCAGTTCGATGTTGGGCGATTTCCGCGACAATCCCAAGACGCGCGAAGAATTCTTGAGCCTGGTGGGCCGCCGTTCGAACGGCGTCTAGCCGTCAGACGGCTTTGTAGAAGGCGCCTTCGTAGACCACGGCGTCGGACGGCTTTTCGGCATCGTGCAGGACGGTGACCTGGTCGTTGTTGCGACGGCTGGGATTGCGTTCAGAGGCGCGTACGAGGTGGTCGCTGCCGCCCACGCGGTAACGGGCCTGATAGGTGCGCGAACCTCCTCTGCGGCGCAAACCGTCGACGGTTCCCGCGATCGGCAGCCCGTAGCGTACGAGGCGTTTGTGGCGGCGGCGCTGAGCATCCACGAATATCAGCATGAGCCCGGCGATCACGCTGCCGGCGAGCAGTCCGCGCAGGGCGAAGGGGCCTTGGGTCAGTTCCGGAATCAACACGACGGGAGGCGATACCGGAAGCAGTTTGAGCGCCAGCGAATCGTTGGCCTGGTAGCGGTCGTAGAGATGTTTGGTTACCGCGATTGAGGCGCGCACTTCCGACCCCTCGGGATATTCGTAGCTGTAGTAGAGGTAGTAGCGCGGTTCGCCGCGGCTGTTGGTCCGCTCGATTTTCTCGTAGATTTCGGCGACGGCGAGAACTCCCCCTGTTTCAATCAACGATTGCGAGGGGACGGGAGGATTGAGGGCCAAGACGCGGTTCGCTGCAAACCAGCCCAATGCGGCCAACGAGATCAGCCATGTGGCGGCGATAACATAACCCAGCGGACGTAGGCGCACGGAGCGAGGCAGAGGCTGGCGCAGGGCCGGGTCGAGCTTCCAATCCGCGGCGTGGGGAGCGTCGGATCCGAGTTTGTTCAGATGCTGGCTGGAGGCACGCGTGATGAGCGCGGCCCCGGCCAACAGACAGGTGACCCCGGCGGCCAGTGGCAGACCGCCTTCGGGGAGCGACCAGACGACCAGCGCCAATCCGACGAGATCGAGCGCCGCGCCTGCCGCGATCGAAGGATTGGTGAGAAGCTTCACATTGCGTCCTTTGAGGTTCAGGTTAGCTCAGCCGCATTTCGGGGAGCGTGTGGGATAATCCAGACCGACGGGAGCAGACACGATGATGCACCGAATGATGCTGGCGTTTGTCCTGATCGGAGCAGCCGCGGCAGCCGACGCACCGGACTGGAGAAAGGCGGACCTGAAGGATGTGGCCTTTGAGTTTCGATTGGTCCAGGACGTGGACGAGATCGAGCGGCTGCTTGGGGACCGGCTCGATAACGAATTCATACTTGTGGAGGTTCGCTTGCGGGCGCTGTACGGGACGAAGGTGAACTTGGACCGCACGGCATTCCTGTTTCGCTCCTTCAGGGACAACCAGCAGTCCACCGCGCAGTCGCCTGACCTCATCGCCGGCTCCGACGTGCTGTCGCTTAAGCCAGGCGGAGGAAGCGGCAGCGCTGTCTATTCGCAGAGCCGGGAGGGAATTCCAGTTGGTGGGGTTCCTGGCACGACCGGCCGGCCGCGGCGCCTCGGCAACCCGGTTCCCGACACGATCGGCGGCCCAGTCGGGTCCGGGACTTCGTCTGCCACAACCGTGCGGCAGATGCCCGCACAGGAACAAGACCTATCCCTGTACGGGCGCCTGGAGCGCTTGGAGTTGCCCTTGGACGCGGGCGACGCGGATGTGAGCGGGTATCTGTACTTCCAAGTAGACCCGAAGCACAACCGAAAACACCTCAGTCTGAGCTACGACGGACGGTACGGGGAGTTCCGGGTCTCGTTCGAGAAGTGATTCGATTGTGAAGAGACCTTTCGCAATAGGGCGGCGCATTCGATAGAATAGTGAATTGTGTTCTTGGGGCCGAGGCGTCCTGGAACGCTGGGGGCTAAGGAACGCCATGAAACCGCCGCGCGGCGCGGTGCGTAGTATCCCCGAGACAGCCTTGGCATACGACCTTCATCCGGCGACCCGCCGCAAGATCAAACAGAGGATGCGCAGTTGAAGTTGGGAAACACCGCTACTCGCGGCGCGATGGTCATCACCGGGTGCTTGGTCCTTGCAGGGATGCTTGCCGCCCAGGACATCCGGCTCACTGAACGTCTCGTTCAGGGTGAAGATGGCCGCGCCGTTTATATCTTGGCCCAGGCAGCGCCGAACCAGCAGGCTTCGCCTTTTGAGGACGTCGCGGCGCCCGACGAGCCACAGGCTCCGGCTTCGCCTTTTGAGGACGTGACGCCCGCGGATCCGAATCAGCAGCCGTCCCCCTTCAATGACGTCGAAGGCCCCGATCAGCCTACCGCAGGGGGAGACTTCGTCGAGGACGTTGAGTTCCGCGGAGCTCGACGTGTGCCGCGCGACAGTCTGTTGGCCCGCATCTTTACGAAGAAGGGTGATTCTTACGACCTAGCTGGGCTGCGGCGCGACTACATGGTTCTGTGGAACACCGGGTATTTCGACGATCTTCGATTAGAGATCGAGGACGGCGAGGTCGGGAAAATCGTCCGCTTCGTGGTGACCGAGCGACGCATCGTTCGCACGATTCGCTACGAGGGCAATAAGTCGGCGACGATCTCGGACATCCTGGAGCGTTTCTCGGAACGCAACGTGGGCCTTTCGGTGGAGAGCCGCTACGACCCGACGATCGTTCAGCGGGCGCTGGTGGTCCTGCGGGAGTTGCTGGGCGAACGTGGACGCCAATATGCGGTGGTTGAGCCCCAAGTGCGTCAGATTCCGCCGTCGTCGGTCGAGATCGTCTTTCAAATCGAGGAAGGTCCGAAGGTCAAGATGGGCAAGATCGAGATTGAGGGGAATACTTCCCTGAGCGATCGCCAACTGAAGAGCGCGCAGAAGGCATTGAAGCCTACCGGCATTCCCAAGAGCATCATCCTAGAGAATCTGTTCGCTAAGACGTTCGACATTCAGAAGCTTGAGGCTGACAAGGAGCTGATGCGCAACGAGTATCAGATCAATGGCTTCTTCCGGGCCTCGGTTCCGACGCATGAGCTGGCTATTGAAGACTTAACGGGCCGTAAGCTGTTGCCGATCCCCTTCATCTGGAAAAAGAAAGCCAAAAAGGCCAACGTGAAAGTGTTCGTTGAAGAGGGTCGCCAGTATCGGCGCGGCCGCCTTAGCTTCACGGACGTGGCCCTATTCCGCAGCCCGGAGGACATACTCACGCCTGTCTTCAGGATGGAAGAGAATGCGATCTTCAACGTTGAGAGCTTGCGCGACGGCCTCGAAAACCTAAAGAAGCTATACGGCGAATTTGGTTATATCGACTTCGTGGCCGAGCCGACGTTCGAGTTCCGCGACGCAGAGGATCCGCCGCTAATCGACCTGAACCTGACGGTCGATGAAGGCAAGCAGTTCTTCGTCCGCCGGATCAATTTCTCGGGCAACAACACGACGCGCGACAAGGTCATTCGCCGTGAATTGTTGTTGGACGAAGGCGACATGTTCAACACGCGTTTGTGGGATTTGTCGATTCTTCGACTCAATCAGCTGGGGTACTTTGACCCGCTGGAGCAAGAGGAGGCCACGAACATCTCGCGCGACACGAGAAACGGGTTGGTCGACCTGACGCTGGATGTCAAGGAACGAGGCAGGAACACGGTTAGCCTCAACGGCGGCGTATCGGGATTCGCCGGCAGCTTCATCGGCTTCGGCTACTCGACGAACAACTTCCTGGGAATGGGCGAGACACTGAGCTTCACCACACAGTTGGGCAGCCGTGAACGAGTCATCAGCTTCGGATTCACTGAGCCGTATCTTTTCGATCGGCCGATCCAAGCGGGCTTCACCGTGTTCTCACGACGATTCAGCTTTAACTCGGCGCGTGAGGCGTCGATTTTCTCGGGCCGGGACTTGACCAGCTTCTTCGGCGAAGGCAATATCTTGGACTATCGCCAGAACAGCACGGGATTCACTACGTTCCTCAGCTATCCGATGAAGCGCAACTTTTCACGAGTGGGTCTGACGTATAGCTACCAGATATCGGACATCCAGACGTTCGGCGATACGACACAGAACTACTTCAACTTCCTGAACTTCCAGGGAGTAACGGGACCGAACTCGCTGGAAGGCATTACCACATCGGAGATCACGCCGAACTTCTTCCACAACACTGTGGATCATCCGATTACGCCGTCGCGCGGCAAGAGCTTGTTCGCCAGCATTGCGATGGCGGGCGTCGGCGGCAATACGAAATTCATCCAGCCGACGGTTGAGTTCAAGTACTTCAAGCCGCACACGAGCCGCCGCAACGTGATTGCGATGCGCGTGCTCGGGTCGTTGCTTACCGGCTACGGAGGCAGTGTGCCTCCGCCGTTCCGACGCAGTTTTATGGGCGGCGAGAACGACATCCGCGGTTTCCGATTGTTCCAGGTGACGCCGGTCGCTTGGATTCCGGACAGCGCGGTCGTGCCGTTGCTGAACGACAACGGTACGCAAAGAACACAGTCGCAGATCATCAACGGCATCGAGCAGCAGGTTCCCGTGACGACGAGTGTGCCGGTCTTCAGACCGATTCAGCCGGGCGGCGACACGCGATTCGTCTTCAACGGTGAGTACCGCATCAAATTGTTCGGTCCGGTGATTTTGGCGCCATTCTTCGACATCGGCTTCAACAAGATCATTTTCACGGACCAGGTTCGGTTGAACTCGGGACGCGTCGCTGATCTCAACGCCACGTTCCCCCAGGCTGAGATCGAGGAGAGGATCCGGGTCGTTTCCGCGACGCAGAAGGTGCGCGCCTCGACTGGTTTGGAAGTGCAAGTTGTTCTGCCGATTCTGCAGGCGCCTTTCCGGGTTTATTGGGCCTACAATCCGCTCCGTGTGAGCGATGTTCTGCAGCCGCCGATTGTTGCCGACCGGGCGCTCTTCCCGAATCAGCGCAGCTTTGTGCAGGGCATCACCCGCTTCGCGACACCCTTCCCCTATGTCGAAGACAAGAGCACGTTCCGTTTCACTATCAGCCGTACGTTCTAAGACGTCCGAATAGCATTTAGGGTCGCTATGTTAGACTGATCGAAGCGGAGTCAATCCTTTAAGAATCAACGAGGTCCGTATGAATATTCGAAACGTAGGTGGACTTGCGCTGTGCGCGGTCTTGTTGTCGTGTACGCCCGCCTTTGCCCAAACTAAGGTCGCGATAATCAACATGGAAGAAGCCATCGCGCGCACCCAAGAAGGGCAGCGCTTGATGCAAGAGTTCCAGGACAAGTACGCTCCTCGACAACAGGAACTGGAAGCTCTCCAGACTGAGATCCAGAGCCTGGAGAGTCAGCGAACAAACGGCGCCAACACGCTGAGTGAGGACGCCCTACGGGATCTCACCTTCAAGATCGAACAGAAGCAGACCCAGGGGCAGCGGCTATTGGAAGACGCCCGCGGTGAACTAAGCCAGGAGCAGGGCCGCATTTTCAACGAAGTCGGCAACAAGGTCGTCACGGTCATCGACAAGTACGCTCAGGCGAACGGTTACAGCGTCGTGCTGAACGTTTCGGTGCAGCCGAATTTGATTCTGTTCGCGATGAACGAAGTCAACATCACGCAGGCGATCATCGACGCGTACGACGCCGAGAACGGCGGAGCGCCGGCTGCCGGCGCCGAATAAGGCTGGCTTCTGCTAGTGCTGAAATTGTCTTTTGAAGGGTGCCCGGAGACGACCGGGCGCCCTTCCCATTGTTGGCCCTGCCCCCGACCGGTTCCCGGCAGGCGCCAAATAACTTGAAACCACTGGCCCGCAGCCAGCGTCATAACGGACAGTAGATCCATGGCTTCCAAAACATTGTTGGACGGGGTTGAACTTTTCTGAAACTCTGGTGTATCCTCAGGTTGCAACGTCCGTCAACACGTTAATCTCTCCCTAACGGACGGCATCTTACAGCCCGAGAACCCGCGTTGGTTTTCCCGAGCGCTACGGCGCTCATCCGACCCAGGCCATGACTGCCTACTGTCGGGGCCTTGTAACTAGACACAAAATCTTTCATATGCAAGAGCAAGTAAACCGTAGGAAACCGTCCAAGAACAGCAATCGAAGGAAAGGCCGCAATGGCAGCGGCGGCGGCGGCAACGGGAATCGCGGATCTCAGCCCGGCAACAACCGGTCGATGAATCCGGGGAACAGCATCAATACGCAGCCCAACGGTCAGACTGGCGGCGCTCCAAGCGTCTGTGTCCGTTGCGGTCATCCGGCGCCGGACGGTAAGCTATGCAACTTTCATAAGCAGCTGCTGAACTCGATCCGTAACGATTCGAGCAATAAGCGAATGAGCAGGACTCCAATCCCGCCCTCGCCTAACGGCTACTGTTAACGGTTCAACCCAGAGCCGCGCGACTAATTCCGCCGATTGGCGGCGGGGTCGAATTGTCGCCGCGAGTTGTTGCAGTTATTTTCCGGTCGTTGAGTCGGGCCTACGCTTCAGATCGTCGGACAGAACGATCGCTTCAGCGACTTGTTTCATAGTTAGACGCCGTTGCCTCGCCTGACGCTGCAGGGTGAGATAAGCCTCTTCTTCGGTTAGGCCAACGTCTCGCTGGAGAAGTCCTTTCGCCCTTTCCACCAGCTTCCGTGTCGCCAACTGGCTGTGCAGATCTCCCAGTTCGTCATCCAGGCGTGCGAGTTCAATCTCCGATCCCACTAGATAGCCGACGGCTGCCACGAAGTTGATTTCGCGCTTGGTATGCATGTGCGGCATGCGATGTTGCAGATTGATGACGCCGACGAGTTTGCCCCGGCTCACAAGAGGTACAGACAGGAACGCTTCGTACTCGTCTTCGGGAAGTTCGGAAAAGGCCAAAAATCGCGGATCCCTGGCGGCGTTTCGAGCGACCGCGACGGGCTTTTGGTGTTCAGCGACCCAGCCGGTGATGCCTTGGCCGACATTCAAAGCGATCTGATTCAGCGCCTCTGGGTGCTGGTTATTGGACGCCATCAGGCGCAGCTGCTCGCCTTTGAGGACGTAAATAAACGTCGAATCCGGCCCGATTACATCGTGCAGAAACTCGACAACTCGATCCAACACTCCCTGTAACGGTTCGGCGGCAGCAAGTCTGCTTCCGATCTCATGAAGAAAGCCAAATTCGACGTCACCGGACCCAGGCTGACCTGGCTCAGGCGAATCCGATGGCCGTGAGTTGGGGATGTTCTCAACCATACCCTTAAGCTAGGCTCCCACCTGGTGGAAGTCCAATAGAGGTTTCTTATCTCCCGCATAACGTCACGCGGGCCTATACCTTATCGCCGAGAAGATCGATGAAGGAATCGTGGGAGGCATGCGCATTGAGCTGCGGGAAACCGTCTGGGCGTCCCTGGCGGGAGCACTACAATCCCTGGGGCCTTTCGGATCGTTCTTGATCCTGGCGCGGGTCGCCTCAGCCGAGGAATTAGGCCGCTATTCGCTCGCCGTGGCGGTCACCGTGCCCGTTTTTCTGGCGGCCCGCATGCAGTTGCGTCAGGCGGCGGTGGCGGACCCGCAGGGAGGCGCCTCGTTCTGCTCCTACCGCCGGCTGCGAGTCATCTCAGCGGCGCTCTCACTAGCGGCAATCGGCCTATTCGCCCAGACGCTGCAAGCAGAGTCGTGTTGGGTCCTGTGCGCCGTCGCGCTGGTGCGCTGGTCCGAGGAGATCGGCGACATTCATTACGCGCCGGCGCAACGGGCGGGCCGCTGGCCTCGGATTGCCGCTTCTCAGCTGCTGCGCTTGACCGGCGCCTTGGTGTTGCTGCCGCTTGGCTGGCGGTTTGCCGGCCTGCCTGCCGCGCTGCTTGCCGTGGCCTTGTGGCAGGGGGCCGTTACTGTGGGGCTCGATGCCCCGTTTGCGCGTGTGTTGGAGCCCGCCCGGCAGAACGCGATCAGCGCCCGGACGCTGCTGCGATTGAACTGGCCGCTTGGCGCCACGGCGGCCATCGTCAGCTTGATTGCCTACGCGCCGCGTTATGCCTTGGCTTGGTCCAGCGGGGAGAGCGCGGTTGGGGACTACTAGGCCCTGGCCCAAGCGGCCCTATTCGGAAACCTGGTGGTCCAGGGCGCCGGGCAAGCTTCGCTGGGAAGACTTGGCGCGGCTTTCGCCAGCGATCGCGGCGCGTTCCGGCACCGCGTCCGCCGGCTGCTGATGTTTGCCGGGGGCGTCGGCAGCGTCGCGCTGCTGGGGGCTCTGCTTTGGGGCGACGTCATATTGGGGGCCGTCTTCCATCCTCGATTTGCGGTCCTGCAGCCGGAGCTGGTCGTGATGATGATCGCCTCGCTCTTCGTCTACGCCACATCGGTCTTCGGCTACGCATTGACCGCCGCAGGGGTGAAGGCGGGTCAGCTTGCCGTCTTTGGAGTCGCGTTGGCGGTTGGGCTATCGACGGCGTTCGCTTTCAGCGCCTCCTACGGCATTTCAGGAGCGGTCGCCAGCACCGCCTGTAGCTGGGCGACTGCGGCGGTGTTGTCCGGCCAGCTGTTGCGGAGGGTCGGCGCCGATTCCACTCACGAGCAGGCCGAGACCCCCAGCACGATCCGCAGTCGTGCGGTATAACAGCCGGATGAGAGCAATCTTGGCGCTCGGCTTGGCGCTGCCGTTGATTTGCTTGGCGGACTGGCCTGAGTTTCGTGGGCCGACCGGGCAGGGCATTGTCGGCGAGCAACCTGCCCCGGTCCGCTGGAGCGAAACCGAGAACGTTCGTTGGAAGACGCCGCTGCCGGGAGTCGGATGGTCATCGCCGGTCATTCGAGACGGCGTCATTTGGCTGACAACGGCCACCGAAGGCGGACGGTCATTAAGAGTGCTGAGCGTTGATGCGGCTTCGGGCGAGCTGACCCGCAACGTCGAGGTTTTTCGCTCCGAGCGTCCGCCGCACAAACACGAGAAGAACTCGTATGCTTCGCCCACGCCAATTCTTGCTGACGACCGGGTCTACGTGCATTTCGGAGCGAAGGGAACCGCCGCGCTGGCTCTCGACGGCAGCATCCTGTGGCGGAATACGGAGCACCTCTACGAGGACGTCCATGGCTCCGGCGGCTCGCCCGTGTTGTGGCACAACTTGTTGATTTTCAACTGCGATGGCGCGGATGTGCAGTACGTGGTTGCGCTGGAGGCGAGTACGGGCAAGACCGTGTGGCAGGCGCCCAGGAATGCCCAGAGATTTTCGTTTTCGACGCCCTTGGTAATCCCCCGGGGTGAGTCGGGCGAGCAGCTGGTTTCGACTGGGCCGGACATGGCAGCGTCCTACGACCCGGCGACCGGCAGAGAGTTGTGGCGGATTACTTTCGATGGGTTCTCGGTCGTCCCACGACCTGTTTACGGCAACGGCATGGTCTACCTGACGACAGGCTTCTATGGTCCGCTACTGTTGGCGGTCCGCGCGGATGGACAAGGCGACGTTACCGCGACGCATATCGCTTGGCGGGTAAATCGCGGCGTTCCGCTGATCTCTTCTCCGCTGCTGGACGGCGAACGCATTTACATTGTGAGCGACAACGGCATTGCCTCGTGCATCAACGCCTTGAATGGACGCGAGCTGTGGAGGCAAAGGCTGCCGGGAACCTATTCCGCGTCGCCTGTGTTGGCCGCTGGCCGTGTCTATTTCTTGAATGAAAGCGGCGAGACGACGATCGTTCAATCGTCGAATCAGTACGTGGAGATCGCGGCCTACAAAGTGAACGGCGATACGCTGGCGTCGTTGGCATTTGGCGACGGCGCGATGTTCTTGCGCAGCGACACGGCGCTGTATCGCATCGAGAATTAGACCGATCCTTGTGCAGTTGAGAGAATAAGGACGCGATGGTCGACAAGCGTGAGCTCAAGCAGTCGTCGCTCGTTTTGGCGGGCGGACTGTTTGGCCTTGCCGTCGCCGGAATCGTTCTCTTCTTGCTTGCCGGCCGCGTCGGGCGACTGGAACAGCGCATCGAGCAAGCCGAACTGCGCGGGGACCAGCTGCACGCCGAAAGAGCTGCGGTCAACGAACGGGCCGCGGACTACGCCGACTTAGCCGAAGAAGCGAAGAATCAGGCCTTCGAGGCTCAGCAACTGTTGGGCGAAGCGCTTGGTCAGCGGACCCGTGCCGAGTGGGAACGCGAACTGGCCCGCGAGCTTGCCGAACGCGCGGAACGGGATTCAGCCAGGGCGGAAGCCGAAGCCGCGCGCGTGCAGGCGGGTTTGGACAACCTGCGGGCCGCCAGGCGCCGAGAACTAGACCGCATGCGCGATGCGCTCGCAGCAATCGTCGAAACAGAGCGCACGCCGCTGGGCATGGTCATGCGTTTAGGCGAGGCCGCGCTGCGCTTCGAGTTTGACTCGCCGCAGAGCCGCGACGAGGACCGCGAACTGCTTAGCCGGATCGCGGGCGTGCTGCTGACGTCTCACGGCTTCCGCCTGTATGTGGACGGGCACACTGACGATCAAGGCCCGGCGATTTACAACAAAGACTTATCGCAACGCCGGGCGGCGGCAGTTCGCGACTACCTCGTTGAGGCAGGAATTCCGAAAGAGGTCATCGAGGCGCGTGGATTAGGAGAGTCGAGTCCTCGCTCGCAGGAAGCGACTCAGGAAGCGCGTGGGGCGAATCGCCGCGTGGAGATAGGGCTGGTCGATGCCATCATTGAGTATGAAGGCGACGTCGAGCCCTAATGCCGAAAAAGAAACGACGCCTTGGCGCGCACACTTCCATTGCGGGATCGCTGGACAACAGCGCGCGCGAAGCAATCGAACTGGGCTGCTCGTGTTTTCAGATATTCACGCGAAGTCCGCGGATGTGGCAGGCGCCGCCGCTCGACCGAGGACAGATCGAGGGCCTCAAGCGGCTGCGCAAGGAACACGATCTTTGGCCGCTGGCCGTTCACGGCAGCTACCTGATTAACCTGGCAGCCTTGGACGAAGCTAACCGGGATAAGTCCATCGAGGGATTCCGCGACGAGCTGGAGCGGGCGATTGCGGTTGGCGCGGAGTACTTGGTCTTCCATCCAGGCAGTGCCAAGGGGCAAGAACGAGACGAGGCCATCGCGGTCTTGGCGAAGTCGTTCGCCAAGGCGACTCGCGGCCTCGATTGGGACGGTCTTGAGGTCTTGCTTGAAAACACGGCCGGAGGCGGGGCCTCGCTGGGCCGCACGTTCGAGGAGTTGGCGGCGGTTCGGGCGGCGATACGCGCTGAGGCCCCCAACGCGCCGTTGGGCTTTTGCATCGACACTTGCCACACGTTCGCTGCGGGATACGATATTTCGACCGCCGAGGGGCTGAATGAGACGCTGGATGCGATCGATTCCGCGATCGGATTGGAGCAGGTGAAGCTCATCCATGCCAACGATTCGAAGGCGAAGTTCGGCTCGCACCTGGACCGTCACGAGAACATCGGCGAGGGCCAGATCGGTCTTGATGCTTTCCGGCGCATCGTCAATCACCCGCGCTTGCGAGACAAACCGTTCATCCTAGAGACGCCCCACGACGAGGACGGAACGCATCGGCATAACACCGAAACGTTAAAGACCCTGGCACAATGAACGGATGGGGAAAGCGTTTGCGGAGCTTGACGAGACGAACGTCAAGTGGATCTCGAAACAACACATGTTCTTCGTCGCTACCGCTCCGACGGCGGTGGACGGTTTGTTGAATTTATCGCCGAAGGGGCTCGACGCCTTCGCCGTGATCGATCCGACAACGGTCGCCTATCTTGACATCGCCGGCAGCGGCGTCGAGACGATCGCTCACGTGAAGCAGAACGGCCGCTTGATCGTAATGTTCTGCGCCTTTGATGGCCCGCCGCGTATTTTGCGGTTATGGGGCAAAGGCGAAGTGATCGAGCGAGACGACCCCCGATGGCCGGAGATGCGCACTCGTTTCCCTGAAATGCCGGGAGAGCGCTCGATCATTGTGCTGCACATTGCGCGCGTGCAGGACTCCTGCGGTTATGGCGTTCCGCGCTACGCCTTCGAACAGGACCGCACGACGTTGACCGATTGGGCCGTGAAGAAAGGCCCGGACGCGGTGGACGAGTACATCGCCAAGAACAATCAGAAGAGCATCGACGGCCTGCCCGGCTTGCCGGTCGCTTAGTCCCAGAAACCTGCGTACGCAAGACAATACGAAATGCCCGAGAAGTCATATCGACCCCTAGAAATCGAACCCAAGTGGCAGAAAGCCTGGCAGGATGCGGGTTTGTACCGCACGTCCACGGACGCCTCTAAGCCGAAGTATTTCGTGCTGGAGATGCTGCCTTACCCCAGCGGTACGCTGCATATGGGGCACGTCCGCAACTACTCGATTGGCGACGCACTGGCCCGTTACAAGCGCATGCGCGGCTTCCGCGTGCTGCATCCGATGGGCTGGGATTCGTTCGGGTTGCCGGCGGAGAACGCGGCCATCAAGAACAAGATGGACCCAGGCGTTTGGACGCGCTCGAACATCCAGAACATGAAGCGCCAGCTGGGCTATTTCAGCTTTAGCTACGACTGGGATCGGGAGATCTCTTCGTGCGAGCCGGAATATTACCGCTGGAACCAATGGTTCTTCATACAGATGTGGAAGAAGGGCTTGGCTTACCGCAAGAAAAGCCGCGTCAACTGGTGCGGCGAGTGCGGCACGGTGTTGGCGAATGAGCAGGTGGTGAACGGCTGCTGCTGGCGGCATGAGACGACGCCGGTTGAGCAGAAGGAACTAGACCAATGGTTCTTCAAGACGACGGCCTACGCCGATCAATTGCTGGATGATCTCAAAGAGATCGAAGAAGGCTGGCCCGATCGCGTTGTGGCCATGCAGCGTAACTGGATCGGACGGTCCGAGGGCACGGAAGTTGACTTTCAACTCGAAGGCTCGGATAAGCAGGTTCGCGTCTTCACCACGCGCGTCGACACGATATTCGGCGCAACGTGCGTCATCCTTGCGCCTCAGCATCCTTGGGTGGCGGAATTTGGCCTAGAGGATCAGGCGAAGCCGCGGATCGCCGCGCAGCAAGCCCAGCAGAACGACGACTTAGAGAAGGACGGCTTCTTCACTGGGCGTTACGCGATAAATCCGTATAGCGGCGAGAAGGCCCCGATCTGGGTCGGCAATTTCGTGCTGTTGAGCTACGGTACCGGAGCGATCATGGCCGTGCCGGCGCACGACCAAAGAGACTTCGAGTTCTGCCGCAAGTTCGGCATTCCGGTGATACCGGTCATCCAGCCGTTGGCAGGCGAGTTGCCAAAAGCCGAGGACATGACCGAAGCCTATGCCGAGTACGGCATCGCGGCGGTGTGCGGCGAATGGAGTGGTCTGCCCAGCGCCGAGGCGAAAGCGCAGATGACGGCGTTTGCCGAGCGCAAGGGTTTCGGCAAGGGAGCGATCACCTATCGCCTGCGCGATTGGGGCGTCTCGCGGCAGCGTTATTGGGGCACTCCGATCCCGATGATCCACTGTGGGGAGTGCGGCGTGCAGCCCGTCCCCGAAGAGGATCTGCCAGTCCTGTTGCCCAGCAATGTGCAGCTCACCGGCGTGGGCGAGTCGCCGCTGCGGCAAGTGCCGGACTTCGTAAACGTGACCTGCCCCAAGTGCGGCGCTGAGGCGCAGCGCGAGGCCGACACGATGGACACGTTCGTCGATTCGTCGTGGTACTTCTACCGCTACACGGATCCCAAGAACGACAAGGCCCCGTTTTCGAACGAAGCGGCTGCCGCTTGGTTTCCAATCGATCAGTACATCGGCGGCGTCGAGCACGCCGTGTTGCATTTGATCTACTGCCGCTTCTGGAGCAAGGTGATGCGCGACCTGGGCTTGGTCACCTGGAATGAGCCGGTCACGCGCCTATTTACGCAAGGCATGGTGATCAAGGACGGGGCCAAGATGTCTAAGAGTCAGGGCAACATCGTCAGTCCGGAGGAGATGGTCGAGCAATACGGCTCCGATACGGCACGAGCTTTTTCGCTGTTTGCCGCGCCGCCGGATAAGGATCTTGACTGGCAAGACTCGGGCGTCGAGGGGATGTCACGCTTCTTGGCGCGCGTGTTCCGTCTGGTCACTCGCAATGCCGATTCCGACGCGGCGCCGACGACCGAAGCCGCCAACGAAGCGGACCAGGCGATTCTACGCAAGCTGCATCAGACGATCGAGAAGATCACCGGCGACTTTGAGTCGCGCTGGCACTTCAACACCTCGCTGGCTGCGGTGATGGAGTTAACCAACGATCTCTACGCCCGCGAGTCGGAACTCTCGCCGGGTGTACTTGCTGAGACCTTGCGCAAGCTGGTTCTGCTGTTGGAACCGTTTGCGCCGCATATGGCCGAGGAACTCTGGCAGGAGTTGGGCGAAAAGGGTCCGGTTCTCGACGTGGCCTGGCCTGAATACCGGCCGGACCTGACCGTCGAGAAGGCCTCTGAAGTCCCCGTGCAGGTCAACGGAAAGATGCGCGGCAAAGTAACTGTCGCCAAGGGCGCCGACCGGTCTGTCGTGGAGGCGGCCGCTCGCGAAGACGACAACGTAGCGCGACATCTTGAAGGGAAGACGGTGGTGAAAGTGATCTACGTTCCCGACAAGCTGCTCAACATCGTGGTGCGTTAGCCGATTACGAAATAAGCTATACTTATGCCGTCAACCCGTGAGTATTGCGCATTTAAAAGTCTTTCGCGATATCGGCCAGTCCCATTCGATCTCTCAGGCCGCCGCTCTCAACAACATCAGCCAGTCGGCTGTCAGCCAGACTGTCAAGGCGTTGGAGAAGCAGCTTGGCGTTGACCTCGTCGATCGAACCACCAGGCCGCTGAAGCTGACCTCCGCCGGCGAAATCTACTACGAGGCGGCCAGAGACATTGTCCGCCGCCACGGGGAGATGGAAGCGAACCTGGAGGTTCATAAGAACGTATTGTCCGGCGCCGTCCACATCGCCTCGATCTACTCAATCGGCCTGTATGAGATGACCCAGTTTCGGGAGCGCTTCCTGCAGATGCATCCCGAGACGAAAATCCACATGGAGTTCATGCGGCCGGACAAGATTTACGAGGCTTTGCTGGACGACCGAGTCGATTTCGGTTTGGTTAGCTATCCCACGCCGAGCAAGGCTTTGAGCGTAATTGACTGGCGGATGGAACAGATGGTGCTCGTCTGCCATCCGGCACACGAGCTGGCGAAGCGAAAAGCGGTTGTCCCGCAGGATTTGGCGAGACGGGACTTCGTCAGCTTCGATCAGGGGCTGTCGATTCGCAAGGCCCTGGACCGATTCTTCCGCGAGCACGCCGTCTCGAGGGGCGTGCAGCTTGAGTTTGACAACATCCAGATGATCAAAGAGGCTTTGTCGATCAACCAGGGCGTGAGCATCCTGCCCGAGCGGACTGTGCGGCAGGAAGTGTTTGAACGACGGCTCGTTGCGATCCCGATCCAGGCGACGGGGCTGGTGCGCCCGGTAGGTATCTTGCTAAACCGTAAGAGGAAGTTATCGCGAACGGCCCAGGAGTTCCTAGACTTCCTTCGCGGCAACGAAAAAGCGGAAGCCGCATAGGCGGTCGATTTGACGGACAGGAGATTGATTCATGACCCGAACGATACTGGCAATGATTCTCGCGATTGGCTGTTGGGCGTGTTCCGCTACGGAGCCGGCTGTGGAAACGGCCGCGGCCGTCGAGCCGGCGGTTCCTGCCGCGGTCGAAATGGACGTGGAGTCCGTGGCGGCTCGCCTCGATGCAGGGGAGGACATCTACCTGTTGGATGTTCGCAATCCCGATGAGTTGGAAGAGCACGGCATGATTGCCGGGGCCATCAACATCCCGATCGACCAGCTTCAGGCGAGGCTGAGCGAAGTGCCCAAGGACAAGGAGATCGTCACCTACTGCATGCGCGGCGGCCGTGCATCGACGGCGGCTGACATTTTACGCGAAGCGGGCTACACCGAGCCGATCGAATACGGCGGAATCACGGCCTGGAAGGAAGCGGGCAAGCCCGTCGTCCAGCCTGGCCAATAGATCGCCCAAGAACAAAGAAGAGAGCTTGATGGCAGCCGAGCGGTTATCGCCGGCGCTGGCTCGGGTTCTACAATGTTCCTGTGCGGTACTTCCTCACCAGACGAGTTCCGCCCGTCACGCGAATCCTGCTGATTGAGAGCGGGCAGCGGGAATTGGGCGAAAAGGCTATCGACTGCCTGCGCAGGACATTTGGCGCCGATATTCCGATCGACGTATTGGGCTGTAGGCGGACGCCCCTGCTGGGCGTCGAGAGCTATGTCGATGTGGCTCAGTCCCGCACGTTTTCACAAAGGCTGGCCATTCTGCGCCGGATTCGTCGCGGCGGGTATGCGGTCGCCGGCGTGCTGTCGTCCGGCGAGTCGACCATGGCGCTCTGGAAATGGGCGGCGATCGTCGTCGTTCCCGCGAAGTTCCTGGTGATCAACGAGAACGTTGATTTTTTCTGGATCGACCGCGACCACTGGACCAATGCGGTCGCCCTGCTGCAGCAGCGGAGCGGACTTGGCGGCGAGTCTACAGTTCGCGCGGTCGCTTGGTTAGCGGCCCTCCCGTTTGCCGCACTTTTTCTGCTCTGCTACGCGACGTGGGTACACGTCGCACGGGTATTTCGTTTGCTTTTGGGCATTCGCTGTACGGTTCGCTCGAACTAGGTTTTGACGCTGCCGATCTATCTCGATCATCAGGCTACGACTCCCGTGGACGTGCGCGTCCTGGAAGCGATGTTGCCTTATTTTTGCGAAGTGTTCGGCAATGCCGCGAGCCGCAATCACTCCTTTGGCTGGCGAGCGCGCGAAGCGGTTTCGCGAGCAAGAGATCAGCTGGCGGAGCTGATCGGCGCGAGTTCGTGCGAGATCGTTTTCACTAGCGGCGCGACCGAGTCTAACAATCTGGCGATACGTGGAGCGGTCGAGGCGTCTGGGCGAGCTTCGGGGCGTGTCATCACCTGCGCGACGGAGCACAAAGCCGTCCTGGACCCTTGTTTGCGCCTGCGGCGTCTAGGGTTTGATGTGGTGGTGCTGCCGGTCGATTCTGACGGACTTCTCGACCCGCAACGCGTAGCCGACGCCTTGACCGACGACACGGTCCTCGTTTCAGTGATGTACGCCAACAACGAGATCGGCGTGCTGCAGCCGATCGCCCAAATCGGGGCCATCGTCCGTGAGACGCGCGCGCTGTTTCACGTCGATGCCGCTCAAGCGGTCGGCAAGATCGGCGTGGATGTCGAACGCGATGCGATTGACTTGCTCTCGTTGTCGGCCCACAAGTTCTATGGGCCGAAGGGCGCCGGCGCGCTCTACGTCAGCAGACGCGGCCGCCGTGCAGAGATTGCGGCGCAGATGGACGGAGGGGGGCATGAACGCGGGCTGCGATCCGGGACGCTCAACGTACCTGGGATTGTTGGACTCGGCGCCGCATGCGACATATGCCGCGAGGAGATGGAAGTTGAAGGACAGCGGCTGGCGAGGCTCCGCGATCGATTGAAGGACAAGCTCTTCGCCGCGCTCGACGGCTTACAGGTGAACGGATCCCTGGATCGCCGGCTGCCGAACAATCTCAGCGTCAGCTTCGCGGGGGTCGACGGCGAGTCGCTGTTGATGGGTCTCGATGAACTTGCTGTTTCGAGCGGATCGGCGTGCACTTCTGAATCTCCCGAGCCGAGCCACGTCCTGCGGGCCCTTGGCGTACCCGAAAAACTGGCGCACGCCTCGTTGCGGTTTGGGCTGGGCCGCCAGAACACCGAAGAAGAGGTCGACTATGCGGCCGACAAAGTGGCCGCTGTCGTGACGCGTCTCCGGCGGCTGTCCGCCTAGGACGTTTACCAAAGCCTGGGAAGGGGAAACCCTTACTGACGATTTGGGGGATCGGGAGCGAAACTGGCCAGGACTCGGTGTGTAACGGGTCCGACCTGGCATGCTGACAGCTTTCATCCTCGGGACCAACACTTCCAACGTGGACTATTTCCACCGTTGCTGCCTGGGGGTGCGGGACCTGTCTATTCCGCACATTCTCGACATCAAGCCCCCGTTGCATCAACTCGTACGGATGCTGAACACGCACATGCCGCAGGTCGTTTTCCTCGAAGTCGACGAACAGGGCCAATCGTTTCAAACCGCGGTTGATATCGTCGTTGCCGCGCCGGGCACGGTCGTGATCGGCTTTGGGCCTGAGGCCAGCGATGAACTCTTAGCGGAGGCCAGGGAGTTCGGCGTCGAGGATATCCTGCCCGCGCCTTACATGGATCGCGAGGTGTTTGTCGCCATCCAGAAGGCCATCAGGAGTCCGGGGACTCAGAGACGGCCCGTTGTAGCCTTCCAACCAGCCACTGGCGGCTGCGGCTCCTCCACCATCGCCCTCAACGTCGCTAGCGCGTTAGCCAATCAGTTCAATCGCAAGGTGCTGTTGGTGGACGCGGACCTGCGATCCAGTTCACTGCCGTTCTGGTTTAACCATGACCCGGCGCCGACTATCGTTCAGGCCCTGGAGGCTTGCGACAACCTGAGCGAGAAGCTTTGGAAAAAGATGATCTGGACGGACCGCGGGATGGACCTGCTGCTGACGGGCCGCCACCGCAACGGGGCTGTGCCGGCGTTCTCGTCCTGGGACTTCCTGCGGATGTTGAGCTTCGCCACTCGCCGCTACGACTCGGTGATCGTCGATCTGCCTGAAGTGGTCGAAGACGTCTTCGGCGTTATTCGCGAACGCGCCGACTTCAAGTTCATCGTTTGCAATCCGGATCGCATCTCGGCCACGATGGCGCGTCGGCGCATCGACGAGATGGAAGCGGGCGGCGCCGAGGTCAAGAATCTCGGGATCATCGTCAACAAGGTCGGCCCCAAGCCCTTGGCCAAGGACAAAGTGGAGCAGATCGCGCGGCGGCCAGTTGTGCTCGAATTGCCCATCGACGAAGACCCCAATGCGGAGGTTTCGCTACTGGATACACTGCTGCAGCGACGCTCCAAGATCGTCAAGGGCTATCGCAAGTTGGCCGAAGCCATCGATCAGCAAGTGGTGAGTTCGCGTCCTCCGGGCATGGCCAAAGCTGCCGAAGAACTCGCCGCGGGCGTTGCTCGCGGGGGCTACTAGAGACCCTGCTATCCGCTTGATTTTCGATCGAGGGATTCCAGAATCACCTGGAGAATGTCGTCCTCTGTCTTGCCCTCGGCGTGCGCATCGAAGTTGAGGATGATCCGATGACGCAACGCGCTGCCGGCCAGGCTGCGCACGTCTTCTTCGGAAACATTCAAGCGACCCCGGAACAGCGCACGAACGCGTCCACACTGGAGCAGCGCCTGCACACCCCGGGGCGAAGCGCCATAACGGACGTACTTGCGGGCCACCTCGTGGGCTTGTGCGCTTTCGGGCTGAGTGGCGAGCACCAGGTCGATAGCGAAGTCGCGCACGTGCGGGGCGACTAACACGGCGTTAGCTTGGCGGCGAATCTCGAGGACCTGGCCCTGGTCGATCGTCTGTCGAACGCTCGGCTGTAGGGTGGCCATGGTGCGATCCGCGATTGTTTGCATCTCGGCGCGATTCGGATAGGGAACCAGGATCTTCAGCAAAAACCGATCGAGCTGCGCTTCCGGGAGCGGGTAGGTCCCCTCCATTTCAAGCGGGTTCTGCGTGGCCATGACTAGGAACGGGTTTTCGAGCCCGTGGGTCTCGTTGCCCGTGGTCACGGTGCGCTCTTGCATGGCTTCGAGCAGCGCGGACTGAGTGCGGGGCGTCGCCCGATTGATCTCGTCAGCCAGCACCAAGTTGGCAAAGATGGGGCCTGGCTCAAAACGCAGAGCCCGCTCGCCAGCCGCACCGCCGTGCATCACCATGCTTCCTAGGATGTCGGCCGGCATCAGATCGGGAGTGAACTGGATCCTGGAGCAATTGAGGTGCATGGCCTCGCCCAGCGTCCTGAGCAGAGTGGTCTTGCCCAGTCCGGGAACGCCTTCGAGCAGCACGTGGCCGCCGGAAATCAAGGCCGTCAGGACGCCCTCGACGACATCTTCGTGACCGACGATGACTTTGCCGATTTCATCTCGAACGCTCTGGAGTTGTTCGGAGACCATCGGTAGTGAAGTATCAGGTGCTGCCATGCTCACTCTTGTTTGGAACGGATTTCCCTAAAATAATTTTCTACAAACGTTTGGTAGGCCGCCGGAGCCTCGTCGCGAACCGCGACACCTGCACCCTCGCGGCGGCTGGCTTGCTGCGGGTTGTAAGGAGTCGCCGCGGCAAAGACTTCGCCGTTGCTGGTCTCGACCAGCACGTCGCCGCTCAGTTCCTCGGCACGCTGCAGGTAGAACTCCTCCAAGGCTTCGAAGGCTGCGTCCTGCGCCTGCTGCTGCTGGATCTCTTTGGAGCCGTCCCCATCTCCCGCCGCGCCGGCGGAGTCTCCGTCCCCTTCGCTTCCGGCTCCGTCACTCGATCCGCTCCCTTGCGAAGCCTGCTGAGCTCCCTCCACCGGTTCACCTGGGTCCATCGAAGCTTCAGCAGCGGCGCCTTCTCCTTCGGCCGGCTGCTCGCCAGCCTGCTCATCGCTTTGCGGCGATGCTGCGGAGTCAGAGCCCTCCTCGGCGGAGGCAGACCCTTCTTGGGCGGAAGCCTGCGCCGGTTCGGTTGACATGTTATCGCGCAATTGCTTGAGCGCATCTTTCAGCCGATCCAACATGGAGTTTGATTCCTCGCTCCAACTCTTGTCTGCTTCGGCCTGCTCAGGCGAGTCGCCCGAACGTTCGAGGTTCGATCCCTGCTCATCCGCCGCATTGTCTTGCTCGCCCGGCGGCGTTCCAGACTGGTCGCTAGGCTGTTGGAAATCCAGCTCGTCTCCGGCATTGGCGGTCGCATCGAGACCTTCGACCTCAGCCGCCGCCGCTTCTTCGCTGCCAGTGACCATCGGATCAAACGGGAAAGCAATCGATTCGGCCGGTTCTCTCGCCTCCGCCAATTCCTCTCCGAGACGAACCGCATTTTCGTCGTCGGCGGCCTTGGAGCTTTGCTCGGAATCCGATCCCGAAGCCGGCTGCTGTTCGGCTTGAGATTCGCCGGAGAGCAGGGCGGAAGTCAAAGGCGATTCAAGCGCCAGCGTTGGCGAGACGCGGTAGCGGAGTCCGGCCAAAGCAATGACAGCAAGCAAAAGAGCCGCTGCGACCCAGACCACAGGCGTGGGTTTCAACGCCAGAGCCTCCGCGGCGTCGTGGTTCGCTACGGCGCTCACTGCCAGCTCGCGCTGCGCTCGCACCACTTCGGAGGCTTCCTGGGAATCGCCGCCAAAATGATAGGCCGTTGAGACTTGATCGCTCGATTTCCACGCGCGATCCAGAGTGCGGGCGATCTCGTAGCCGGAAAACCGCGACATGCGCCAGTTTGCCGCCGCTGCGGCAGCGCCGCCAAGGATCCCAAGCCACAGCAGCGGCGCTGGGAACCAGGAGGTTCCGACCAGCAGGAGCGCCGTCAGGCTAGACAAGGCGACCGACAGACCCAGTGCCGCGGCACGCAACGCACGCTGCATCTGCGCGGACTTGTAGCCCTTCGCTACCGCCCGATCCACGGCGTCTGTTGCGTAGTTTGATGAACCCATGAGACTGCGCCGAAGACTTTTCAATTATAGGCGGCTATAAGCAGCGATAGGTCCCGGGTTATGGCGTTAAGCTCTTGGCGGTCTGGCGTTTGAGCCAGCCATCGCGAACCAGCTGTTGCGCCGCGGTAATCCGGGCTAGCGAAACTACCCGGTGGACCGTTTCCAACTTCTCTATCGTGCGCAACCGCAGCGTGATTTTGGCGCCCTTGCGGTAGACCGTGATGGACTGCGGTTTATCCTCGTCGCGCAGCTGCCCCAGCACCGCCTCAGCGCTGCCGATCACTCTTTGGCCGTCGATCTCGATGAGACGGTCGCCGACCTGGATGCCCGCCTTTTCTGCTGTCCCCGCGGGCGCAATCATGGCGACTATGATGCCTTCGCCCGGCGGGCTGCCGAGACTCATGCCACTGTCTCGCCAAGTTCGGCTGATCCTCTCCAGGTGTAGCCCGGCGCGTCCCAGGTAATGGTCCCAGTCGATGGGGGCCGCCGTCCGCACAAGCTCGTCAAAGACCGCGGTCATGTCGCTGCCGGCAACATCGGAGGCGATTTCGATCAAGCCACGCGTATCCTCGAACAGCCTCCCTTGTTGAGCGTAGTCGTGGTCGAGGCGCCGCAGGACATCGTCGAGGCTGCGGCGGTTCTCCGTACGTCCGCGTATCTCCAGGTCCAGCAGATAACCGATCAGTTCGCCCTTGAGGTAGTACGAGACGCTGCGGTCGGGGCGATGGTACGAGGGGTCGCCCTCCAGCCACGCGTCAATACTGGATTCTTCCGCCGATTGAGTCAGCCGAGCAGGCCGCGACTCATATTGGTTGATGCGCTCCTCGAGGCGCGAAAGCATGTCGCGTTCGGTGATGATTCCGGACGCCGCCAGAAGATAGCGCGCATAGGTCGACGAAACACCTTCGGCGAACCAAAGCGACGGGCTGGGAACAGGGCGGCTATAGTCGACCGGCTCCATCGAAGCAGCGCGGATTCGCTTCACGTTCCAGCGATGAAAGAACTCATGCGCTGTCAACTCATCCATGCCGCAGGTTGGGCAGTCCGCGGGGCCAAAAATGAGCGTTCCATCGCGGTACTCCATGCCCCCGCCGCCGGCGTGCGCGAAAACGTAGACGAACGTATAGCCCTCGAAGGAAGAATCCTCGCCCATTAGATCCAGCGCGGTCTTGACGACCTTGCGAGCTGTGCTGCGTAGCGAGCCCATCCGCTGCCACGCGCCTGGCCCGTAGGCCACAACCCGAATTGGCTTGCCCCTGATGTCGAAAGCGTCCTCTTTGAAATCGGCTAAAAGGACCGGCGTGTCGACCAACCGATCATAGGAGGAGGCTTCGTAATAGTCGCCCCACCGGGGCAAGGCCAGAGCTTCGCTAAACCCCTTGGGGACGTTCTCGAACTTCAGGTAGACCGCTTTGGCCCTCTGTGCTTCGGCATAGAGCAGAATCTGTGCCAGGTTAACGTTGACGCGATTCGAGCTAGCCTGCGATCCGAACGGGCCATCGCGATCCGCCCTCACTTCATAAATCAATCGAATCGCTCGCTGGGGCGCTGAGGCGATCCGCCAACGGGATGGCCCGGTTTTGCGCAGTTCAATTTGCTCGCCATCCGCCGTTTCCGCCCGGACAGGCCCGACGTATTGCGAGAAATTACGCAGTTGATAGGTCGCGCTCCAAGACGGCAATTGAAACTCGCACGGGAACGAAGAACAGGCCGTATCGAGGCTGACGCGGAGAATGCTGAATTTACTCTTGGCCAGGTCGATGACGTAGCGGCTCTCGGCAGTCGCGACAGCTGGCCCAAGGAACAGAAACACGAGGCAAGCAGCGCCCATCGCGAAGCTTGTCATCGGGTTTCTACTGCTAGTCACGTTGGATTCGGAGGACCTATTGCGGGAACGCTGCGCCGTCGATTCCGGGGATCAGCTTCAAGGCGTTCTTGTAGTACACCTTTTTCAAAACATCATCCGGCAGATCCAAGCCGTAAAGCTGCCAGTGCGCGTGATATCGCCGATAGTAATCGAAATACTCGTCCTTAGTCTCGAAGACCCGCCAGTAGTAGGGGTATTCACTCGGCGTGTAGCTGTCCTTGCCGAAAAGGATCCGGTCGGCATACTGGATCATAAAGGCGCGTCCGGAGACCGGTACCCGGCCCAACTCGTAGAGCACCGCGGCGATATCGACGTAGAGGTTGGGGTTGTCGTCAAACAACTTGCCTAGGCGCTTCAAATCGTTGCCGTGCCAGCCCATGTGGGCGTAGATGAAGTTGACTTTGGGATGCCGCTGCATCAGTCGGTCTCGTTCGCCGATCAGCGCTTCGAAGCTCGGCTCAGGTGGCCGCTTTCTGCGTGGCCGCAGTTTGAGCTCCAGCCAGCGTTCATTGAATTGATCATGCGGTTGGAAAAATTCCGCGGGCTCGGCGACGTGAATCAGGACAGGAATTTCTTCCCGGGCGCACACTTCGAAAACGGCATCGAGCTTGTGGTCGTCTACATGGACCCGCGCCCCATTGCTGTACGCCACACTCATGCCGAAGTTCTTGAAGAATTTCAGCCCCTGCGCTCCGTTCCTGACGTCCTGGGCCAAACCCGCCGCTGCTTTGGCGCCCCAATCGGCCTGGTCGATTCCGTCGAAGTCCAGATTGGCGAAAACGGCGAACCGCTTGGGATAGGCGCCTTTACGAAAAGTCTGCACCGCCTGGCTGAGGCGCGCTCCCGTGCCGCCGCTGAGATTGACTAAAACCTGCAGATTCAGGCCATCCATCTCGCCGACGATCTGATCCAACTGTGCGCCGGAAAGGTTGACGCGATGATGGCTGTGCACATCAATTACAGGGAACTTGGCCCGCGGCACGAGGTGCTCTTCGGTTACCGCCGTCGAACGCGGCGTCCACTGCTCAACGGTCAGTTCTTGAGCGACCGCAATTATGGCGAGGCATGCCAGCAGGGGTAAAATCTTCCAACGCATTGCTCGTCAGCCTAACACGCCGGGGGCTTGTTAGCATGGTCGACGTGAATGACCTGGTGGTGAAGCAGACAGCCCCGACTGTCTTCGAAGTTTCGGTCGCCGGCCCCTCGCCGACGACGCATCGAGTGACGGCGTCGGAAGAATATGTGCGCTCCCTGACTGGAGGCCATGCGCCGGGCGTCGAGCTTGTGCGAAAGTCCTTCGAATTTCTGCTGGAGCGGGAACCGAACACGAGTATCTTGCGGTCATTCGAGTTGGGGGTAATCCAACAGTATTTCCCAGAGTACGAACAGGTCGTCTCCGCGGCGTTCGGCGATTGACGGAGATTTCAAGAAGCGCTCGCATACGGCCGATACGAGACCTAGGGGCGCGTCGCCCTGATCGCCATGGATCTCGCAACTATTGTCGGAATTGTACTCTGCATCATCCTGATCTTCGCCTCGATACTTCTGGGTGGGTCTCCGATCATTTTTGTCAACATCCCGTCCATCCTGATTGTGGTGGGCGGCACTATCGGCGCGACCTTGATTCGTAACCCTCTGGCAGAGGTAATCGGCACTGTCAAAGTTGTGGCGAAGGCATTCACCATCAAGGTCAAGGATCCCGCCGAGCTGATCGTTAAGATCGTCGAGTTCTCGCGCAAGGCGCGCAAGGAGGGCATGCTGGCCCTTGAGAACGTCGACTGCGGCTATGACTACCTGCAAAAAGGCATTACCCTGGCCGTGGATGGCTTAGAGCAACAAGAGATCAAGGCCATTCTGACCAACGACCTGCAAGGGATGGTGAACCGGCATAAGCGGGGCAAGGAGATTCTGGACGGCATGGGCCAGGCGGCTCCTGCTTTCGGCATGATCGGTACCCTGATCGGCCTGGTGCAGATGCTCTCCAACATGGAAGACCCGGCGGCTATTGGTCCAGCGATGGCCGTGGCCCTGCTGACAACCCTTTACGGGGCGTTAATCTCCAATGTGATCTGCATCCCTTTAGCCGATAAGTTGAAGGTGCGGTCCCGTGAAGAAGTCCTGGTCATGAGCATCTGCTTCGAGGGCATTGTCTGTCTCTCCCAGGGAGACAATCCCAACGCCATCGATCAGAAGTTGAAGGCGTTCTTGTCGCCGAAAGCGCGAGAGGCGAAGCCGGCCGAAAAGCAGCCCGCGACGGAACCAGAGGAACAGGCCGCCTAACTCGGAGCGACCATGCTGGAAGATGACGACGACGCGCCAGCCGGCGCACCGGAATGGGTAGTAACTTTTGCCGACCTCATGTCGCTATTGCTCACCTTCTTCGTGCTCTTGCTCTCCTTCTCCAGCACCCAGGTATCGAAGTTTGAAGCGGTTGCCGGTTCGTTGAGGGAAGCCCTGGGAATGCGTTCCGAACTGGACCTCTCCGATCAGCCTGAGCGCAGAGAGCTAATCGCAAGCTTGGAGAGCCAAAGGGCTGACCAAGATCCGTCGACCCCTCCGCACCTAGATCAGGAGTTGCAAAAACTGCTCGCGGAATTAGGTGGAGAAGGCCGCGGCATCGCCGCCCTCACCGGGCAAGGCATCGTCCTGAGCATCAGCGGCGATCTCATGTTCGCCTCCGGCGAGGCCACCCTGAGTCCCGACGCTATTCAAGTTCTGGACCGCATCGCGAACTACGTTCTGCAGTCCGACCGGCCTCTCGATGTCGTTGGACACACCGACGACATTCCGATCTCGACACCGTTGTTCCCGAGCAATTGGGAACTCTCTGCCGCGCGCGCCGGCAGTGCGGTGCGCTACCTCGTCGATCACGGCGTTGACGCGGAACGCATTCGGGCCATCGGGCGCGCCAGCACGCGCCCGGTCAAGTCGAACTCCGGCGCCGAGGGGCGTTCCATGAACCGCAGGGTCGAGTTCATTTTCAACCTTCAGCAAGAGCCAACCGAGGATTCATCCGATGGCTCCGCTGCCAGTCAAGAGTCGCCATGAAGAATAAGAAACTGCTGATCGGGATCCTTGCGGTTGTCCTTCTTGCCGGTGGGGGGGCGCCTACTACTTCCTGCTTGCTCCAGATCCGGCGGAAGCCGCGGAAGAAGAGATTCCAGCGGAGCTGGCCGCGATCGTGACGCTGGATCCCTTTGTCACCAACCTCGCCGATGAGCGTCGAGCTCGCGTTCAGGTGGCCCTCGCAGTCGCTCCCGTTAGCCGCTCGGGAGAGGTTCAGGCAGACGCTTTGCTGGTCGCCCGCCTGCGCGATAAGATCCTGACCATGTTGGCCGCGAGAGCCTCTGAAGAGCTGAGCAGTCCCAAGGGCAAAGAAGACTTCCGAAAGCAGGTTCAAATCGCCGCCCAGCAGGTGATCGCCGACGGCGAAGTGCAAGAAGCGCTCTTCGTCGACTTCGTGATTCAGTAGCCGCGCCGCTTGCGACTACTGTTGCGGCTCGCTCTCGACCACAACCGGACCGCTATCGAGTCCTTCGATGCGGATAATCCCCTGGCGCGGCTGACGCGGGCGGGGAGTCGGCTGGGAGGGCTCCATTTGGACTGCCGCTGCCGCGCCGCTGCCCGCCTGGGAGCGCTTCTCAGCCATGCGCTTGAGCAGATAGCCAGGCACTCGTAGGGTCGCGTTCACAGTCTGAGCGGATTGACCGATCGTAAAGCCTCGCAATAGTTCGGCCGTATCCGGGTCCTGCTGGGCGTTCATCGTCACCATCATCAATAGTCCTTGTAGAGATTGGTGCAAAGCCACCGATTCCGCCGCGCTCATCGAACGCAGTTCGAGTCCCACCTGCAGATCCTGAGCCAAGGTCAGCCCCATGCCGAAGGCGTCGAGATTGGCGACGTTTCTCATGCCCATCGGATCGGCTCCCTGGTGGGGCATGTCGAAGGGGCCTTTGGCGGCGATCCAGACATGATGCCGTCCCGCGTTCGAGGTCCAGCCCTGAACCTGCCCGGCGAACGAAGATCCGGCTCCCGAAGCTCTACGGTCGACAACTCCGCGTACTTGGTCCAGCGATCCCAGCGCCACATAACTTGCATCCAAGCGCACAAAGGCGCTGGGCTTATCGGCGCTCTGCAGCCCCTGCACCGTAAAACCCCGGTAGCTCTCGCTTGAGCAGCCGGCCTGGCAGGCGAATGACATCCAGTCGTCGCTAGCGAAGTCGCCCTTGATGAGCACCAGGCCTTTGGAGTCCTCGCGCGCCTGTTCGACGTCTCCTGCGATGACGACTTCCTGGATCCGTGACAGAGGATTCGGTCCTAGCGTTCCCAGGGCTTGGCCCCATGTCGGATTCTCCGTCTGGGCCTTCAATAGGGCTTCTTGCGCCAGCGGCGAAGCGGCTAGCGCCTGCACGTCAATTCCGATAACGAAGTTCGACGCTGGATCCGCCAGGCCGAGCAGTGCCGGGTCGGCAGCCCTACTTGCCGGCGGAGCGACCGCGAGGAGCAGCGCGGCGACCAGTACGGAAAAGTGTAGTGGACGATTCATGAATTAGCCTCTAAGTCAAAGCGTAGGGTCCCGGTCCCCCAGCGCGACATCGGAGAAAGCCCTTACGGGCGAATTCCGTCCGAGCCCCTGGTACACTGTACATTCGTGATCTAGGACGCCGGCTGTCGCTGGAATGTTCCACAAATCATCCGCAAACGAAGGAAGGAATTGTCTTGGACGTTCAGGCTACACAGTTGCGCGCCGGCATGCTCGTCATGTTTAAGGGCGAGATCAGCACGGTCTATCAGGTCGAGCACCGCACCCCCGGCAAGGGCCGAGGCTTTGTCCAGGCCAAGTTGCGGAACCACCGCTCCGGGGCGATCAGCGAGCACAAACTGGCCTCGAGCGACAGCTTCGAGAGGATTTCGCTGGAACCGCGAAAGATGGAGTACCTTTACTCCGAAGGCGAGCAGTATCACTTCATGAACGCGGAGACATTCGAACAAGAGGCTCTGTCGGCTGAAATGTTGGGCGGCCAGGTCAACTATCTGATCCCCAACACGGTTATTGAGGTTCAGTTTCACGAGGGGCTGCCCTTCAGCCTCGCGCTGCCCGCCAGTGTCGACCTGGAGGTGACTGAAACCACCCCCGCCATTAAGGGCGCCACGGTCACCAACGTGACGAAACCGGCCACCACCGAGACCGGTCTGATCGTTCAAGTGCCGCCGTTCATCAAGGAAGGGGAGAAGATTCGCGTCAGTACGGTCGACGGGTCCTATCAGAGCCGCGCCAACTGATCCCGCAAAAAGGCGGAGATCTGGCCTGCTCCTTGTTGCTCCGGTTTGCCGGTTTCGTTATTCTGAGTAGGTCTGCGCGCTGGCGTAGCTCAGTTGGTAGAGCATCTGATTTGTAATCAGAGGGTCGGGGGTTCGAGTCCCTTCGCCAGCTCCATCTGCGGGGCCTTGCTTTCGGGTTGATCGCCGACGCTTTGGGCATGGGCGGGGGTAACTCAATTGGTAGAGTCACAGCCTTCCAAGCTGTTGGTTGCGGGTTCGAGCCCCGTCCCCCGCTCCAAGAGCATCTCGGGACAGAGCCCAGGGGTCGCATCAGCGGTTAAGCCGATGTAGCTCAGTTGGTAGAGCGCGTCCTTGGTAAGGACGAGGTCACGGGTTCAAGTCCCGTCATCGGCTCCACGCTACTACGGAGGATGCGGGGAGGCACGCAGAAGGTTTCTGCGGGCGCGACGGAAGTTGCGTCCGGCTAGTGAGAACAGAGTTTGGACGGGTGGCCGAGTGGTTAAAGGCATCAGACTGTAAATCTGACGGGCTTAGCCCTACGGAGGTTCGAATCCTCCCCCGTCCACCACGTATTGATTCA
>JAQCLD010000129.1 GCA_027592785.1 Acidobacteriota bacterium | reverse complement strand
GGCCCTCCCGACACCTTCGCTCACCCCTACCGCGCCCTCGCCCTAATCCTTACCGACGGATTTGGGGCTAGTCCGGTAACATCGGCGACGCGCCACAGAGCACGATCTACCAGCGATGGTCGGTAAGTAATTGAAACATATGCCTTTTGTCGCCGACTCCTGGGCTCAGAGAATCACTTGCAACTTCTTTCGCTGCGACGATTGGAACAGGGAGACCTCATTGAAACGACGTGTGCCGTGTCGTGACGCCCGGTACGGACCGTGAGTGGCTAAGCTGCGAAGATAGGAGCGCTTGAGCCGCCGTTGCGTCCGATGGTTCGAGCGATGCGATACTGAAAGTTCGGGCGCGTAGCTCAGTTGGTTCAGAGCACCTCGTTTACACCGAGGGGGTCCGGGGTTCGAGTCCCTGCGCGCCCACCATTCCCTATCCATTCAGCGGCAGAGACCGTGGGATTCTCCACATGCCCGGTTTCCCTTCTGTCGCCGTCGCGGCTAGAATCATCGAAGTCAGAGGAGACCCCATGAATTATTTGCTGGCACGCATCGTTGCCGTCTTTTGCGCAACAGCCCTGACTGCCGCCGCCGCGGACTGGCCGCAGTTCCGCGGACCGGAGCGGAGCGCTATTTCGCAGGAGACCGGATTGCTGCGGTCCTGGCCTGCGAACGGGCCGAAGATGTTGTGGCGGGCGGACGGTTTGGGACAAGGCTATGGCACCGTGGCCGTCGTGGGCGACAGGGCTTACGTCGTGGCCAACCGGGGCATGGGCAGCGAGTATGTGACAGCGCTATCGGTTGCGGATGGCAGCCAAATCTGGTCGACCGAAATGGGTCCGGTCGGCAAGCCTGACCAGCAACCGCCTTACCCGTCGGCGCGTTCGACGCCAACAGTCGTGGGTGATGTGCTGTATGCACTCAGTTCCAACGGCGACTTGGTCTCCATCCAAACGGCGACGGGGGAAATCTTGTGGCGCAAGAGTTTACTGGAGGATTTCGCCGGACAGTCGGGCAAGTGGGCCTATGCGGAGTCTCCGCTGATCGATGGGGAAGTCCTGATCGTAGCCCCGGGAGGGGCTGAAGCGACGATGGTGGCGCTGAATCGCGAGACGGGAGCAACTATCTGGAAGTCGGCAATTCCCGGAGGAGAACCGGCGGGCTTTGCATCCGCTATCCCAACCGAGGCCGCCGGCAGGAAGCAATATGTTCAGTTCCTGGACAAGGGCATTGTAGGAGTCGATGCGAAGACGGGCGAGTTCTTGTGGCGCTACGGAGGCACGGCTTCGGGTCCCGCTAACATTCCGACCGTCGTCGTCGAGGGAGATCTCGTATACACCTCCAACGCAAGGCGCTTCGGCGGGGCGTTGGTGCGCATTAGCAACGAGGCAGCCGGAACGAAGGCGGAAGAGGTTTACTTTAGCCGCACGGCCCCTAATACGTTGGGCGGGCAGGTGTTGGTGGACGGCATCTTATACGGGACGAATCAAGATGGGTTGACGGCTGCGCGTTTTGAGAGCGGCGAGCTGCTATGGCAGTCCGAAGGCGGACCGGGCTCAGTTCAGTACGCGGACGGCCATCTGTACGTACATTGGGAGAGCAGCGAGGTGTCGCTGGTGGAGGCCACTCCCGAGGCATTCCGGGAAAAAGGCCGCTTCACGCCGCCGAATCCACCAGGGGCAGCCAATGGACTGCCGAAGGTGACTTGGACCTATCCGGTGGCCGCGAATGGACGGTTGTACATTCGGGACCTGGGCACGCTGTGGTGCTACGACATTAGCGCGCAGTAAGTCTCACTCCGTGACAGACGTTACAATGGCGATTCGGCGTCGCTGCGCGGCGGTAAACAGGAACCATTGACACTCGGCGATCTAGAGATGTTCTGGCGGTTCGCCGGGGGCATCCGGCGCTACCTGAAGCAGCCGCTGACGGTGGACGACTGCCGGAGAATCGTCGCCCAGGCGGAGCAACAACGAGACGACAATTTTCTAACCTTGTTGCGCAGGGCGGTCTATGCCAACCCGCGGAGCCCCTACAGGCGACTGTTGGAGCATGGCCGAATCGAGTATGGAGACATCGAGCGAGATGTTCGCTTGGACGGGGTCGAATCGACGATGGGGCGCCTGTACTCGGCGGGCATTCACCTTGGCTTCGACGAGTTCAAAGGCAATAAGAGAATCGAGCGGCCCGGGTTAAGCCTGCACGTCGAAGCGGGGGATTTCGACAATCCGCTGTTGCGGAGGGATTTCGAGGTCGAGAGCGGCGGATCGACGGGCGCCCGGCGGAGAATGGCAGTCGACCTGGATGCACTCGTCTACGACTCGGCGGTGCGGCGTCTGTTCTATGAAGGGGCAGGCGTTCTTGACCGGCCCCAAGGTTTGTGGCGACCCGTACCGCCGGGCTCGTCCGGTATCAAGCACTCGTTAAGAGCAGCCAAATTTGGCCGGCCGGTAGAACGTTGGTTCAGTCCAACGGCTTGGCAATGGACGGGGGGCATGTGGCCGTCGGCGGCCCTGACGTCAATCGCGGTTGGCGCGGGGCGGCTGGCCGGCGGCGTAGTCCCTTATCCCGAACACGTCCCGTTGACCGAGCCCGAGACGGTGGCCCGCTGGGTTGCGGCTAAGAGCGCGGCAGGCACGCCGGCGCTGCTTTCTCTCCCTGCGGGCAGCGGCGTGCGCGTTGCGCGTGCGGCCAGAAAGGAAGGGTTATCGCTGCAGGGAGCGGTGTTTGAACTAGGGGGCGAGGCGATTACCGACGCCAAGCGGCGGGAGGTTGAGGCCTCCGGTGCAACGACCATCAACTGCTACGCGCTTTCTGAAACCGGGGGGTTGGGAGTGGGGTGTCTTCACCGTTCCGCGATCGATGAGGTCCACTTGATCTCGGGAAAGGTCGCCGTCAACCAGCACACGGTATCGACGCCAGACGGAACGGAGTTGGAGGCGCTGTTGTTGACTACGCTGCACCCGACGACTCCGAAACTGATGCTGAATGTCGATATTGGCGACTACGGCGTGACTCCGAGCGGAAACTGCGGATGCGCCATGGAGAAGTTGGGCTTCCGGCAGCGCCTACACACCATCCGCAGCTACGAGAAGCTGACGGCGGGCGGCATGCATTTCACCGGCAGCAACGTAGTGGCGATGCTGGAAGAAGTGTTGCCTAGCCGGCATGGGGGAGCACCGGGCGACTATCAGCTTGTCGAGGAAGAGCAAGACGGTGTGAGCAGGGTGAGCGTTGTTGTTAGTCCGCGGGTATTTCTGCGCGACGCGGACCAAGTGACCGCTACTATTTTGGATTATCTGGCCTCCGACTCCCGGGGGGCCAAGATGATGGCTGACCAATGGAGACAGACAGGCGTGCTTGAGGTGGTTCGGCGCGAGCCTCACACAACCGCTGCTGGAAAGACTCCGCCGATTCGGGTGGTACGCCGTTGAAATGACCTTCCGCCACTCCATCACAAGCAGCAAAACCAGCCTCGGAGGAATTCTCGCCGTCGGACCTGGACTGGTTTACCTCGTCTCTTCAATTGGCCCAACCGATCTGGTGTCGAACTCCGCAGCCGGGGCAAACTTTGGCTACAGCCTGATTTGGGTCTCCCTGATTTCGTACGTCTCGTTGTTCGTCGTTTTGGAAGCGATGTCGCGTTACGTGCTGGTCACAGGGGAAAGCCTGATGGCCGGATATCAGCGGGCCGGACGCTGGATCGTTTGGATGATCCTGGGATTCATCGTACTCAAGCGGCACATGTCCAACTTGGTGCACATCCTCATCATGGGAGTGGCGCTGAACATGATCGCACCGCTCGGCAGCCCGCACAGCGAGCAGATTTGGTCGGCGCTGATTTGCATGATCGGTCTTGGATTGATGTATTGGGGACGCTACCCTGCCGTGGAGAAGGCGAGTAAGCCGTTGTTCTTCATCATGGGCGGCTGTTTGATCCTGGCGGCAGTTGGTTCGAGACCAGACTTGACGGCCGTTGCCCAAGGGATTCTCAGCCCGGCCTTACCGGAAAGCGGCGGATTCTACAGTTCAGTTTTGGTCACTATGTCGCTCGTCGGCGCAGCGGTCGGATCGCTGACGACGCTGCAATACTCGGCCTTCATGTACGAGAAAGGCTGGCGCGACACTTCTTTTCGGCGACAGCAACGTCTCGATTTACTCTTTGCGGTGGGGGGATTATTTGTCTTGGCGGCGATCATCCAGATCGCCGCGGCTGCGGTCCTGCAGCCTCGGGGGCTGCAGGTGGAGAACCTCGATGACCTGGCTCCCCTATTTGAGTTCACGCTGGGAGCGTGGGGCCGTGTCACGCTTGGGGTGTGTTTGTTAGCAACTGTCTTCAGCACGTATTTGGGCTCCAACACGGGCTATGCGCTGATGGCTACGGACATCTATCGACGCGTCGTCAAAGGCCGCGAAAGCCTGGGGTCGGCTGATCCGTTGTTCCGCGGCTTTCTTATTTGGTTCTGTGTTTCTCCTATGTACGTCCTTTGGACCACCTGGAAGCCGGTTCCAGTCGTCCTGCTCACGGGGTTGATGTTTTTGGTACTGTTCCCCGCGCTCGTATTTGTGCTTCTGAAGATCACGAATGATCGCAATCTGATGGGCGAACATACCAACGGTTGGTTAACAAACCTTTGGCTGGGTCTGCTGGCGCTGGGTATCGTCATTGGTACCTACCAAGAAGGAGCGTCTGTCTGGCTCGAGCTGAAGGCTCATTTCTGACCGGGCTGCGGCGCTATACTGGCGCGGTGAATCGTCGTCACTTCCTGGCCGCCGCGGCGGTCGCCTCAACAGCTTGTTCCACCATGCCTGAGCCTGAACCAGCAATACCCATCATCGATACGCATATCCACTTGTTTGACCCCAGCCGGCCAGAAGGCGTGCCCTGGCCGCCAGCGGACGACCCGGTCAAGTACAAGACGGCGCTGCCGCCACGCTATCGCCAATTAACGGAGTCGTTAGGAATCGTCGGGGCCATTGAAATCGAATGCAGCCCCTGGTTTGACGACAACCAATGGGTCTTGGACGTGGCTGAGGGCGACACCATCATGGTTGGGACCGTCGGCAATCTGGAGCCGGCAAACCCTGAGTTTCAGGCGCAGCTGGAACGATTCTCTAGCAATCCCTTGTTCCGGGGTATTCGTTACGGCAATTTGTGGGACAGCAACATCCGGACACAACTCGATAAACCAGAGTTCGTCGAAGGCCTGCGGGCGCTCTCCGCCCAGGGCCTTTCGCTGGACACGGCGAACCCGACGGTGGAACTGTTGGAGGACATGGTCCGGGTCACGGATCTTGTTCCCGATCTGCGGGTGATCATTGACCACTTGCCGAAGATTGTCGTTCCGGCAGGGCAAGAAGCCGCCTACGAGAACGCGCTGAAGGAGCTAGCCGGCCGCCCGCGGGTGTTTGTGAAGGTATCGGCGGTCCTGCTCGAAAACGAGGGAAAGGTGGCTTACGAGCTTGAGCCTTACCGCGAAACACTGGATCACATCTGGGATACGTTCGGCGAAGACCGCTTATTGTATGGCAGCGATTGGCCCAACAGCGACAGCTGGGGAAGTTATGAACAGGTGTTGTCCGTGGTACGTGAATATTTCTCGGGGAAGAGCCGCGAGGCGCAGGAGAAGTATTTCTGGCGGAACTCGGTGAGGGCCTACGGCTGGGTCAAGCGCGCACCCAATCAACCGGCCTAACGACTTGACGCAGCCGACGGTGCGGGTCTTTACTGGTGCGATGGCCTCGTCGCAAACTGAACAACAATCCCTCGTTAGCCGCCTGATGGAGATGTCCGGCGGCTCCTACTCGCCCGAACAGCGGCGCAAGTACTTCATTAGCGGTCCGCAGTGGGCGGGAGCATACGAGGGCCACGCGCTCTTCCATGCTCCGACACGTGAAGCGATCGGCTACGAAGACGTCATCCGCCGGCTTGGCGAAATGGGTGTGGGCTATTGGACGACGCATGACACAGATGTCATCCCGACGGACGATCTACTGACAGACAAGCAGTGGGAGACCGTGGCCGGCATCAACAAGGCGCTGGCGGATCACGACGTCCAGTGTTCGATGGTCACCTGCGAGACCTTTCACCACGCAGTTTGGGCGGGAAGCCCCGCGGCCGAAGCGCCCGAAGTCCGCGACTACGGCAAGCTCCGGCTCAGAAACACGGTCGACATCGGGCACGAGCTGGGCGCTCAGTTTGCCGTTTATTGGCCCGGAACGCTCGGCTACATGGTGCAGGGCGCGATCGACGAGACGGATACGTTGCGTTGGTTTGCGGATGGGCTGAATGCCGCCTGCGAACGAGACATTGAGGTCGCCGCGAAGAAGGGTCGAGCCACGTTAAAGCATTGCCTTGAGGCGAAGCCTTTCGAGCCCCAAGCGCAAATCATCCTGCCGACGTCGGACGCCATGATGGCTTTTATCAGTAGCGGCGTGCTGACGCATCCCGAGATGGTGGGTCTCAACCCGGAATACCTGCATGAGTTGATGTGGGGCGGCGCGGCGAGAGCGGTTTTGGCGCGCGCATTGCTTGCGGGCAAGTTGTGGCATTTTGACATCAACGACGGATACCCGCTGAAGCACGATGTGGATCTGGGCGTCGGCCTGGTCAATCCGCTCGATTGGCTCAACGTATTGGTGTTGTTGAGAACGCACGGCTATGACGGCCCGTTCAATTTGGATTTCAAGCCGCCGCGGACGACATCGAACTTTGGCGTGTGGGAAGTGAGTTTTCCGACCGCGGTGGATCGCTTTATTACGCTGTGGGAGATCGCCGGGGAAGTCGCTGAAGACGAAGTATTGAAGCAAGCGGGTGCAGCCTTGCGGGCCGGAGGAGGCGCTGCAAACGGGGATCTCGCGGCGATCGTTGCAGCGAATCGAGAACTGCTGACACTGCACGAGCTGATCGCGCACCGTTTGTTCCAAATCTTGATTGGGCAGAATCGGGGCCGGAAGTTCAGCGTTTAGGAGGTCAGAGCCGCGCCTCGTGGCGGGCGCTCAAGGCGCCCTTGAGATACAGAAAGCCCGACGCGATGGTGAGCGAGACGGTGACCCAGATCGCCGCAGTAAGGAGCGTCTGGGGCGGCCGAAGCAGGACAAGAACCAACAAGGCTGCCTGAAATGTGTCGGCGACTTTGCCCAATTTGTTCGGCAATAATCGAACGCCCGTGCCGAGATAGGTCGCCAGCCAACCTGCCAGGATCAACGCATCTCGAAGTACGATCAGTCCGCCGGCCCACTCGGGGATGCGGCCTACCCAGGTCAAGGCGATCACCGCACTGTTGATATAGAGCTTGTCGGCGATCGGGTCGAGGACCTCGCCCATCGTTCGAATACGGACGCCGCCTTTTGCCTGTCGAGCGAGATAGCCGTCCAGGACGTCCGTCGCCTGGAGGACGGCGATTAGAGCGAGGGCGTACCAGTCGTAGTGGGGAAATCGAGCGGTATTCAGCAGAATGTAGACGAGGGCCGGCGTCGCCACAAGGCGCAGCATGGTGAGCGAGTTGGCGACTTTGAGCATGCCGCGGCTAACGCGCTGTCTGGGCGCATCGACCGCTGAAGTTTTGCTTGCCTCTCTCACGTCCAACGTGTTCGCTTACAATTCCGACTCATTCATTCTGACGGAAGTATAGTCCCAGCGCTCAGAAAGAGTCCTCAGAGGTCGACGCGGAAGACCCCGAAGAGGGTAGAATTTCATCTCCCGCGTCCGGCGTCAATGAGCCGGCCTGGAGCACAAGCCATGACGGAATCATTCGAAAAACTCGGCGCCTTCTACCTCGGCAAGACTTACGACTTGGAGCAGGGCAAGACCAACGAAGAGCTCTTGCTGTTTGACTCCAAGGACCTCACGACGCACGGCGTTTGCTTCGGAATGACCGGCTCTGGCAAGACGGGCATGTGCGTCTGCCTGCTCGAAGAGGCGCTGATCGACAACATTCCGGTGATTGCGATCGACCCCAAGGGCGATCTCTCTAATCTGCTGTTGAACTTCCCCAACCTAGAGCCAAGCGATTTTCGGCCCTGGATTCAAGAGAGTGCGGCGAAGCAGAAAGGTCAAACGCCGGATGAGTATGCGGCAGGCCAGGCGAAACTCTGGAAGGACGGATTAGGGAGCTGGGGCCAAACGGGTGAGCGTATCCGCAAGATTCGCGATGCGGCGGAGCTGGTAATCTACACCCCCGGCAGCGATGCAGGCGTGCCGGTCTCGATGCTCAAGAGCTTCGCTGCGCCGTCAGCGGAACTCGTCGAGGATCGAGAGGCCTTGCGGGAAAGAATCCAGGCGACGACGGGCTCGCTGCTAGGTTTGCTGGGAATCGATGCCGATCCGGTACAGAGCCGCGAACATATTCTCCTTTCGCTAATTCTCGATCAAGCCTGGCGGGAAGGCCGCAGCCTGAGCTTGCCGGAGTTGATTCAGCTCATTCAGACTCCGCCGATTGCCCGTGTGGGCGTCTTTGAAATGGAGAGCTTTTATCCCTCGAAGGATCGTTTCGGATTGGCGATGGCTCTGAACAATCTATTGGCCTCGCCGGGATTCGAATCATGGATGGCAGGCGAGCCGCTTGACCTGGATAAATTCTTGTACACGCCTGAGGGCAAGCCTCGCTTGGCGATCTTCTCGATTGCACACTTGGGCGATGCGGAGCGCATGTTCTTCGTCTCGAGCTTGGTGAACGAGACGATGAACTGGATGCGCAAACAGTCGGGAACGACGTCGTTGCGGGCGCTGCTGTACATGGATGAGGTGTATGGGTACCTCCCGCCCACCGCGAATCCGCCATCTAAGCAGCCGTTGATGACCCTGATGAAGCAGGCGCGAGCATTCGGCTTGGGAGTGTTGTTGGCGACGCAAAATCCGAAGGACATCGACTACAAGGCTCTTTCGAATGCCGGCGCTTGGTTTATCGGACGGCTGCAGACGGACCGCGACCGGGATCGAGTTCTCGACGGGCTGGAGGCGGCCGCCGCAGGATCGGGTTCGGAGTTCGACCGAAAGCAGATGGAGCACTGGATTTCCGGTTTGGATAAACGCGTTTTTGTGCTTTACAACGTCCACGATGACGCCCCAGTGGCCTTCCATACGCGCTGGGCCCTATCGTACTTAGCGGGTCCGATGACGCGCAGTCAGATACAGGTACTCATGGCTGATCGCAAGGCAGCGGCGGTTGCGGCTGCGCCCGCAAAGAAAACCGTGGCAGCAGTCGCCGCGCGTCCCCAGTTGCCTCCGGAGATTCCGCAGTACTTCGCGCCCGTGGCGACGCTCGGGCCGAGCAATTCGCGGCTGGTCTATGAACCAGCGCTATTCGGCGCGGCCCGGGTGCCCTTCAAGGACACGCGGCGGAAGATCCATTTTGCTGAGGATGTCGCCTTTACAACGGCCCTAGAGGACGGGCCCGTACCGGTGGACTGGCAGACCGCAGCGGAAATTTCGATGACGGCGGCGGACCTGGAGAGTGAGCCGTCCGGCCAGTCGGCTGAGTACGGCGAGCTCACGGCGAAGGCCTCAACGGCGCGCTCATTCAAGAAGTGGGAAACGGCATTCAAGAACTGGATCTATGCCGAGCGGAAGCTGACGCTCTATAGCAGCGAGACGCTCAAGGAAGTCTCGCGGCCGGAAGAGAACGAGCGCGATTTCCGCATTCGCTTAGAGCAACTGGCCCGGGAGGAACGGGACCGCCTCAAGGAGCGCTTGCAGAAGAAGTACGCGACCAAGATCGGGCGACTCGAAGAGCGCGTCCGAGTCGCCGAACAGCGGGTCGTGAAAGAGAAGGAGCAGGCTGGATCGCAGACGATGCAGTCGGCGATTTCGATCGGAGCCTCGCTGGTAGGCGCGCTGTTCGGGCGCAAGGTTCTCAGCGCTACCAACGCCCGACGCGTCGGTACCGCTGCGCGGTCGGCGACCCGGATCGGCAAGGAGCGACAAGACGTCGGCCGTGCGGAGGAGAACCTCGAAGCAGCCAGGGCGAAGCTGGAAGAGATGGAGACCGAACTGCGCGAAGAGCTGGAGAATCTCGAAGACCGCATTGATCCGTTGACGGAGACGTTTGCAGAGATTGAGATTGGTCCGAAGAAGACGGCGATAGAGGTGAAGATGTGCGGCTTGTGTTGGTTGCCGCATTGGCGCGGCAAGGACGGATCGAGCCGACAGGCTTGGCGTGTGTAATTTCTTGTTTGGCCACCGAGCGGAAACTTGTTAGGATTTCTCTATTGCCTAAAGGAGCAGAATATCTATGAGCTCACTACTGTCCGGTTAGAAGTCAAATAGAATCAGCTGGTTAGAGTCATCGAGTAAGAGTTGATGGGA
>JAQCLD010000128.1 GCA_027592785.1 Acidobacteriota bacterium | reverse complement strand
CCCGACAAGGAATTTCGCTACCTTAGGACCGTTATAGTTACGGCCGCCGTTCACCGGGGCTTCAATTCAAAGCTTCGCCGAAGCTAACCTCTCCTCTTAACCTTCCGGCACCGGGCAGGCGTCAGCCCCTATACGTCGTTTTCGACTTTGCAGAGACCTGTGTTTTTGTTAAACAGTCGCCTGGGCCCTTTCACTGCGGCCTCCATTGCTGGAGGCACTCCTTCTCCCGAAGTTACGGAGCTATTTTGCCGAGTTCCTGAACAACCCATCACCCGAGCGCCTTAGAATATTCTTCTCACCCACGTGTGTCCGTTTACGGTACGGGTGCCTTCCTTCACCTTAGAGGATTTTCCTGGCAGCGTGGCTACACGACTTTGTTGCCTTGCGGCATCGAGTACGTCCTCACGTTAACGTTGAGTGGATTTGCCTGCCCAACACGCTTGTGACGTCCAAAGAGAATCCGATAACTCTCTCGCTTTACCTTCTGCGTCCCCCCGTCGGTATAGAATCGAGGCAGTGACGGAATATTAACCGTCTGTCCATCAGCTACGCCTTTCGGCCTCACCTTAGGACCCGACTAACCCTGAGCGGATTGACCTTGCTCAGGAAACCTTGGGTTTTCGGCGGACAGGGTTCTCACCTGTCTTCGCGCTACTAATGCTGGCAGAGTCTCTTCCGACCAGTCCACCACACCTCTCGATGTGACTTCAGCCCTGTCGGAATGCTCCCCTACCGCTTCCACAATAAAGTGAAAACTCGCGGCTTCGGTACAATACTTAGCCCCGGTACATTTTCGGTGCCGAGCAGCTCGACCAGTGAGCTATTACGCTTTCTTTCAAGGATGGCTGCTTCTAAGCCAACCTCCTGGCTGTCATTGCCACTCAACTTCCTTACCCACTCAGTATTGATTTTGGGACCTTAGCCGGCGATCTGGGTTGTTTCCCTCTCGACGATGAGGCTTAGCCCCCACCGTCTGACTCCTGCGCTGACGTCCTCGGCATTCGGCGTTTAAAAGGATTCGGTAAGCTGGGAAGCCCCCTAGTCCTGTCAGAGCCCTACCACCGAGGCGAATCACGCAAGGCTAGCCCTAAAGCTATTTCGGGGAGAACGAGCTATCACGGAACTTGATTAGCCTTTCACCCCTATCCTCAGTTCATCCAAACCGTTTTCAACCGATAATGGTTCGGGCCTCCATCTGCTGTTACACAGACTTCACCCTGACCAAGGATAGATCGTCCCGTTTCGCGTCTACTCCTAGCGACTGCACGCCCTATTAAGACTCGCTTTCGCTGCGGCTCGCTTGCGCTTAACCTTGCCACTAAGAGTAACTAGCCAGCTCATTAAGCAAAAGGCACGCGGTCAGGCCCGAAGGCCCTCCCACTGCTTGTAGGCGTATGGTTTCAGGTACTTTTCACTCCCCTAGCAGGGGTTCTTTTCACCTTTCCCTCACGGTACTAGTTCACTATCGGTCGAGAGCGAGTATTTAGCCTTACCGGATGGTCCCGGCAGATTCCCACAAGGTTTCACGTGCCCCGCGGTACTCAGGATCCTGCTAGGCCTACGCTGCTTTCGCTTACGGGACTTTCACCCTCTATGGTCGGTCTTTCCAAACCGTTCAACTAGCTTAATAGGTCCATGTTGCAGTCCTACAACCCCGAAGTTCCCCGAAGGGTCGTTCGGTTTGGGCTGTTCCGCGTTCGCTCGCCGCTACTAGCGGAATCACTATTGTTTTCTCTTCCTCTGGGTACTGAGATGGTTCACTTCCCCAGGTTCGCTCCAACAGCCTATGTATTCAGCTGAAGGTGACGCACGTTTACGCACGTCGGGTTTCCCCATTCGGAAATCTTCGGTTAAGCTTGCTTACAGCTAGCCGAAGCTTATCGCAGTTAGCCACGTCCTTCATCGCCTGCTCTCGCCAAGGCATCCCCCATACGCCCTTAGTAGCTTGACCATAAAATTCACCCGGAACAAAACCCGACCGAAGTCGAATTCGTCCCGTCAAACTCCCAAGGCGCTCTTTCTTCGAGTGCGGATCACCAAACTACTTACGTAGCCGGCTCACCGTTCCCGACGATTTTTCTACAATGCATTTTTGCATTACGGGTGCCCTTCAAATATTCAGATGTCAAAGAACCTTCAGAGTCTGGTTAAGGACTCAGGCATGCGGTCTCGGCAGAGCCGAAACGAGATGCCTGAAGCCTCAAACTGAGCCCTCACGGCGGTGGTGGGCGTGGGTGGATTTGAACCACCGGCCTCATCCTTATCAGGGATGCGCTCTAACCAACTGAGCTACACGCCCACAATCCACATTCAGGCGACTGCCTCGAAAGCGACCAGTCTCTTGGTGGAGCTGATCGGGATCGAACCGACGACCTCCTGAATGCAAATCAGGCGCTCTCCCAGCTGAGCTACAGCCCCTGAAAAGAGTAATGGTTGGACGCGCCCCACAGCGCTAAGCGCCGCAGGAAAGCCATAAACGATGTCAGTCCGAGTCAGAGATAGATCGGATCAACGAACCGGTAACCAATTACAGAACTCCGAAAAGTTCAAAGACTCCTAGTTCAATTTCTCTCTTAAAGGAGGTGATCCAGCCGCAGGTTCTCCTACGGCTACCTTGTTACGACTTCACCCCAATCATGGATCATACCTTCAGCCGCTCCCCCCCGAAGGTTAGGCCACGGATTTCTAGTACAATCCACTTTCGTGATGTGACGGGCGGTGTGTACAAGGCCCGGGAACGTATTCACGGCGTCATTCTGATACGCCATTACTAGCGATTCCAGCTTCATGCAGGCGAGTTGCAGCCTGCAATCCGAACTGAGGATGGCTTTTAGGGATTAGCTCCGCCTCGCGGCTTCGCGACCCGTTGTACCACCCATTGTAGCACGTGTGTAGCCCTGGACATAAAGGCCATGATGACTTGACGTCGTCCCCACCTTCCTCCAACTTATCGCTGGCGGTCTCCTGTGAGTCCCAAAATGGCAACACAGGACGAGGGTTGCGCTCGTTGCGGGACTTAACCCAACATCTCACGACACGAGCTGACGACAGCCATGCAGCACCTCTGCTTGGGTCCCCGAAGGGAACTCCCCGTTTCTGGGGATAGCCCAAACAGTTCAAGCCCAGGTAAGGTTCTTCGCGTTGCGTCGAATTAAACCACATGCTCCACCGCTTGTGCGGGCCCCCGTCAATTCCTTTGAGTTTCAGCCTTGCGACCGTACTCCCCAGGCGGCGTACTTATCGTGTTAACTTCGGCACAGACTCAGTGAAGAGCCTACACCAAGTACGCATCGTTTAGGGCGTGGACTACCAGGGTATCTAATCCTGTTTGCTCCCCACGCTTTCGAGTCTCAGCGTCAGTATCGGTCCAGAGAGCCGTCTTCACCGCCGGTGTTCCTCCTGATATCTACGCATTTCACCGCTACACCAGGAATTCCACTCTCCTCTCCCGAACTCTAGTCCGCCAGTTTCGACCGCACCCTCCCAGTTGAGCCGGGAGATTTCACAATCGACTTGGCGGACCGCCTACACTCGCTTTACGCCCAGTAATTCCGAACAACGCTTGGAGCCTATGTATTACCGCGGCTGCTGGCACATAGTTAGCCGCTCCTGCTTCTGCGGGTACCTTCATTATAGTCCCCGCTGAAAGATCTTTACGACCCGAAGGCCTTCATCGATCACGCGGCGTCGCTGGATCAGGGTTTCCCCCATTGTCCAAGATTCCCCACTGCTGCCTCCCGTAGGAGTCTGGCCCGTGTCTCAGTGCCAGTGTGGCCGTGTGCCCTCTCAGGCCGGCTATCGATCGATGCCTTGGTGAGCCATTACCTCACCAACTAGCTAATCGACCGCGGGCCCCTCCTCGAGCGCATAAAGCTTTAGTCCGTAGACCGTATGCGGTATTAGCCCCGGTTTCCCAAGGTTATTCCCCACTCGAGGGCGGGTAACCCACGTGTTACTCACCCGTTCGCCACTGTACTCGCTTCCCGAAGGAAACTTTCTCGTTCGACTTGCATGTGTTAGGCGCGCCGCCAGCGTTGATTCTGAGCCGGGATCAAACTCTCGAGTAAAAGTTGTTGTCCCAATTGGGCCTAAGCCGTCTTGGAACGAACTCGTGAGTGTTGGTCGTCCGGCCGAACTCGGAATGACGAGTTTACGCTTCTTCGCGTCCAACCAAACTGTCAAAAATCGCCGCCGTCTCGGATCGTCCGCTTACGCGTCCCCTTGACGACAAAACTGTTTCGACCGCAAGCGATCCCGAACTCCAGCTGCCCGAAGCACGCAAATCCTCTAGCTAAGTCGTGTGGGGAAGAATCTTCCGCGGCCGTTAAGCCCGACCCGCGTTCGCCTTCTTCCGTTTCAGTGCTGTTTCTGTGACCCTGAGGAGTGCGGTTTGAGGCCGCAAAATCCCCAGTGCCTCAACGGCACTTTTTAAACTTTAGCAATCCGGCGGGCCGTTTGCAACTCCGATTCGAAGTTTTTTTGGCGGCCGTTTTTTGGCGGTTCCCGCGCACCCGAAAGCGCTGCGTTTTGCCGACTTCGTGAGTCTAGCACGCAGGAGCCTAGCTTGCCTTCTTTGCCGCCGTTTTTGTTGATTTCTTTTTCGAGGTCTTCTTCTTCGCGGCCTTCTTCTTTGCCGCTTTCTTGCGCCCGCGCACGCCTCCGCCGGCTGCTAGTCGGGCTTTCCGCGCCTCCAGCAGTTCCACGGCCTCATCCACGGTCAGTGACTCCGGGTCCTTTCCGCGGGGCAGCGAAGCATTCACTTCGCCGTCGGTCACATAGGGCCCGAAGCGCCCTGAGAGCACTTTTAGCTCGATCTCCGAGACCGGGTGCTTGCCCACCGTCGCCAGGGCGCTCGGCTTGGCCGCCTTCCGGCGCGTCTTGGGCTGCCTAAGCAGCTCAACAGCAACCTCCAGGCTGATCTCGAGCGGAGAAGCTCCATCTTCGGGGATCGATCGGATCTCTTCGCCCCACTTCACGTAAGGCCCAAAGCGGCCGTTCGCCGCCAAGACAGGCTTCTGATCATCCGGATGGGGCCCAATTTCCCGCGGCAGCGACAGCAGCTTGACCGCTGCTTCTAAATCGACCTGATCCGGCTTCATTCCCGGCAGCAACGAGGCCATCTTGGGCTTATCGGCGTCCTTGCCGCCCTCCCCCATCTGCACGTAAGGCCCGAATCGGCCCGATTTCAGGTAGACCGGCTCTCCTGTCTCCGGGTGCCGGCCCAGCGCTTCAGCCGCCTTCGATCCTATTTCGATCAGCTCCAGCGCCTTCTGAACGTTCAGCTCGTCGGGAGGCAAGTCGTCCGGCACGCTCACGCGGCTCTCGCCCGAAGCCAGGAACGGCCCGTAGCGCCCAATTCGGACCTCCACCTTCTCTCCGTCCGGCGTCTCACCGAGTGGGATGCCGCAGACTTTGCGCGGGTCGATGGAGACCTCGCCTTGCTCCACCAGCGCCTTCAGACCGGCGTGCTCGCCGCCGAAGTAGAACCGCTGCAAGTACTCGTCGCGATCGGCCTCCCCGCGCGAAATCGCGTCCAAATCGTCCTCCAGCCGCGCCGTGAACTCGTAGTCGAGCAGGTACGTAAAGTGGTCCTCCAGCAGCGCGACCACCGCCATGGCGGTGAATGTCGGCGCGAGCGCCGTCCCCTTCTTGAAGGCGTACGAACGCGAGAGCACCAGATCCACGATCGTCGCCCAAGTCGACGGACGCCCGATTCCAAGCCGCTCCAGTTCCTTAATCAGGCTGCCTTCGGTGTAGCGGGCCGGCGGTTGCGTCGAACGCTCCACGGCGTCAGCTTGAGCCGTCTTGACCGTCTCAGCCTCCACCAGCTTCGGCAGCACCTTTTCCTTCCCGCCCAGCTCAGCGGAGAGATCCACCGCGCCGGCCGTCTCAGCTCCTGCCGTATACGCCGCCAGAAATCCCGGAAACTCAACAGTCTTGCCCGAAGACCGGAATCGCGCCCGACCATTCTCGATCGCCACCGAAACGTTCGTCCCGCGCGCATCCGGCATCTGCGAAGCCAACGTCCGCTGCCAAATCATGCGATACAAACGCCCGGCGTCAGGTCCCAGCTGCCGCTCGACGACCGCGACGTCCGTAAATGCTTGCCCGGCCGGGCGGATCGCCTCGTGGGCCTCCTGCGCATTCTTCACCTTCGTCTTGTAGACCCGAGGTTCAGCAGGCAAATAATCCGCCCCAAAGCGCTCCGAAATCAGATTGCGCGCCCCGGTGAGAGCCTCGCTCGACAGCGTCGTCGAGTCGGTACGCATGTAGGTGATAAAGCCGTTTTCGTAGAGCTGCTGGGCGATCCCCATTGTCCGGCGCGCCGAGTAGCGCAGCTTCGAGTTCCCGTCCTGCTGCAGCGTCGAAGTCACGTAGGGCGGTGCGGGAGAACGCTTGAACGGCTTCTCTTCGACCGCCGCAACCCGCGATTCTCCAGCCCGCACCTCTTCCACCAGCTTCGCCGCGGCATCGGCCTGGAGGACGAACGTCTCCGAGCCTTCCTTCAGCTTTCCCGTATCCGGGTCGAAGTCTTTGCCGATCGCGATCCGACGCCCGTCAACATGCGTCAGCTCGCCCTCAAACGGCGGGTGTCCGGCTTCGGTCTTCTCGAACGTCGCCCTTAGGCCCCAGTACGACGCCGTATGGAACGCGATCCGCGCCCTCTCGCGCTCAACCAATAGGCGTACCGCCACCGATTGCACGCGCCCCGCGCTCAGCCCCCGCGCCATCTTCTTCCACAGCAACGGGCTCACGCGGTAGCCGAAGAGTCGGTCCACAATCCGGCGCGTCTCTTGCGCTTCAACCAGCGCCATGTCGATCTCGCGCGGGTTGTCCAACGCGTGCTGGATCGCATCTTTGGTGATCTCGTGGAACACCAGCCGCTTCACCGGCCCCTTCGGCTTCAACTCTTCGAGCAGATGCCAGCTAATCGACTCGCCTTCGCGGTCTTCGTCAGTCGCCAGGTAGATTTCGCTGGCCGACTTCACCGACTTCTTGAGTTCGCGAACGCCCTGTTTCTTCGACTCCGGCACCACGTACAGAGGCCAGAAGTTGTCTTCGACGTTGACGCCGGTGTCCTTCCAAGGCTCCTTCTTGAACTTTTCCGGCACCTCCGATTGCGAGTTCGGCAAGTCGCGAATGTGCCCGTTCGACGCGCGCACCTCGTACCCGTCGCCGAGAAATTTTTCGATGGTGCGCGCCTTCGTGGGCGACTCAACGATCACCAGTACCGGGCCGCTCGATTCCTTAGCCATAGTTTGTTGTTTGCTCAATCGGTCGACGTGTCGCGAGATATCAGTCGTTCCACGTCCGCACGAAGTATTTCCCGGGCATTTGCTTGACGCCGCCAAAGAGCTCCAGCTCGCTCAACGCCGCCAAGATTTCGGCGGCCGGTTCATCCGCGCACTCTCTGATAATCGCGTCGATGTGCACCGCTTCGTCAACCCGCAGCACCCGAAAAACTTTTCGGCCTGCCGCACTGATCATATCCATAGAGGCTCCGGATTGCCCGTTGCCCGCCTCTCCGTGCTCCGTTTCTCCGTCATCCGAGGCCATCGCCGCCGCCATCCGCGGACGCAGATTCAGACGCACGTCCAACGGCAACTCTTCCACAATATCGGCCGCTTCCTGAACGAGCTTCGCGCCGTCTTTGATCAATAGATTCGGTCCCCAACTCGGTTTCGAGGTGATCGGGCCAGGGACCGCCATCACCTCTCGGTTCTGCTCCATCGCCAACCGCGCCGTGATCAAGGAGCCGGAGTACTGCGCGCCCTCGACCACCAACGTCGCCAGGCTCATCCCGCTGATGATCCTGTTCCGTTTAGGAAAATTTTGCGCGAAAGGCGTCTCCCCCATCCGGAACTGAGAAATCACCACCCCACACTCTGCAATCTCGCGGTAGATCTTCTCGTTCTCGCGCGGATACGGGCGGTCGACTCCCGTCCCGAGCACCGCCACCGTGTCGCCGCCGGCCTGCAAGGCGCCGCGATGCGAACAGGCGTCAATCCCGCGCGCCATCCCGCTCACATGCGTCACCCCCAGCTCGACCAAATCGCGCGTCAACTTCTCCGAGACCGCACGCCCGTAAGGAGTGGGACGGCGGGTCCCAACCACCGCCACCGAGGCCGTCCTCAGCAACTCCGCGCGGCCCAAAGCGTAAAGCAAAATCGGCGGGTCGTCGATCTCTTTCAGGTTCTCGGGATAGCGCGGATCTTGGATCGGGATGATCTCAACCCCGGCCGCTTCAGCCTTGCGCATCTCAACCGCGGCATCCTCAAACGCAATGCCGGCTTCAACTGAGGAAACAACCGCCTTCGGAAGACGCGGCGCCGCCGCATGCAACTCGGACGCGGAGGCGTGCAGCACTCGTTCCGGATGACCAAAGATCTGGACGAGTCGGTAGGCGTTCCGGGCTCCAAGCCCCGGAGTTAGGTGCAGGGCAAGCCAGTGAAGCTGCACTTCCGGGCTCGCCTTGTCGGCTGCCATCTAGAGAACTACGAGCCTACCACGCTCCCTCAGCGACGGAGGACGATGGTGCGCCGTGTTCGCACCCGCTGTCCGCCCTAACTAAGCCGCAGCGGCTTCCCGTCCAAGTCCTTTCGCGGCTCGACTCCCAGCAGCGCCAGCAGCGTGGGGGCGAAATCCTCAATTGCGCCGCCCTCAATTTCCGCACCAGGCTCAATCCCTTCGCCCACGAACCAGGCCCTCGTCTCACCTCGATGGTCGCCCGTGCGCGGTACGCGCGCATTCCTCGCCGGGGCCTCGATCAATCCCACCCGCGGCGAGACGCACCGGTCAATCTGTCCGACGTCCTGCCGGAAAACGACAAGCAAATCTGGATTGTCCGGATGGTAGTCCGGCCCAAAAGCCTGCTCCGCCGTCAGCACCCGCTCGACGATCTTCTCTCCGTTGTCTGGATTCTCCAACGCCAGCAGTTCCATCCGAATCTCGTCGACCAACGCGTCCCAGTCCGCACCCAAGGCCACGCACCCATTCGGCTCGCGCCCTTCTTGGTTCAGCCGAATCGCGCCTACGCGGTTGTTCGGCAACTGCGCCGCGCGCGTCTTCGACGACTCCAGCGGGAACACCATTCCGCCCATCGATTCCTGGAATCTCTTGAGCGGCCCCACCTTCGCCACGCGCTGCATGAACGGGACCCAACTCTTCGGGGTTCGGTCCTTCAGACGGTTCTGCAACGTGCGCAATCGACTCTTGGACGCGGCGCCGCGGTCGGAACTCATCCCCAGCCGAGTCAGTATCTCCGGCAACAGATTGTACCCGCCCACCAGCGGCCCCATCCCGTGACTGGTCACCACGGCGGTCACCTCCGCGCCGGCTGCTTCAACGACCTCGGCGAGCGCTCGATCCACCTCCGCGTAGATGCTGCGGATCGCCTCCCGCAAGGCCTCCGGAGCCTGCGGATCGTACTGCGGGTGATCAGGATCATGGAAGTGCCAGAACTGATGCCCGGCGCAGTGATGCTCGCTGTAAGTCACGCTAAACAAATCCCAGGACTCCCGCCGCAGTAAGTCCAGCGCAATCTTCGTCTTGCGGCGGGCCCCGGCCGTCAGGTCTGCAAGCAACTCTTCAAATCCGGGCTGCGTCTTCGCGTAACCCATGTCGCTGCACCGCGCCTGATAGGGTCCATGCAATCGATGGATCTCCTCCAAGAGTTCCGGAGGTTCGCTGCCGATCTCAAACGCGCGATCATGCAACCCCCACTGCACCAGCTGGATTCCGTTCAGTCCTGGGCTCCGGAACGAATGAACTGCGTCAATCACGGCAACGCGCTTCCCAGCGTCGCTTGCCTGAGACCAGTAATAGGCCCCCACGTCGACCTCTTCACCCTTGATCCGCCGCAGCCGCGCCTCTCCCGTTCGAATCTGGTCGTGACTGAAGTAGTGGCCGACCTTCCTCGGCGCAATGCCCGTATTCAAGGACGGCCAGACGCTGCCGGGTAGAGTGTCGAGCGGGTTCGCCAAGCCGGCCGTACTCCCCTGGGCGGCCAAACGCGCCAGCGTCGGCAAATCGCCGGAGGCCATCCATCGATTGAGCAGCTCCGTGTCGGCGGCATCCAGTCCGAACACAAGTACGCGGGCGGGCATAGAGCATCCAATTTAGCTCAAGACAACTTTTGACAAAATGGTCCAGCGCCCCGAATGCGAATTGTCCACGTCTTAGCCGGGAGCCCGCACCCGAACGCCGCAAACGGAGTTCGTCGCGGCGTATACGCCCTGGCGGCCGAACAGGCAAAACTCGGGGACGACGTAGCCGTCATCTACTTTTCAGATCGCGACAGCGGGACGACCGGA
>JAQCLD010000127.1 GCA_027592785.1 Acidobacteriota bacterium | reverse complement strand
CCTGGCCGTATCTCGCCTAGCCAGGGATCTTCTGATTCAGTTGTAGCATGGGGGTCCTAATTTCCTGGGGCCAGCGGTCCAGCTCGCGGACGGAGCAAGATTGTAGCCGGCGCCTAGGTCCCCGGCGGTGGCGCTGCAGGGATGGTCATTACAAGTGTTAATTAGGGGGCTGTCCCCGATCTCACCAGCGCTTCTGAGCAACGCGCCCCAAGCGGCGCTAGCCCCAAAGCGGATGTTGGACTGCCAGCTCCCGCCGCTCTTTGCAATCGCCGCCTAGCGGGCAAGCACCGTGCGGAACTGCGAACCAACGATCGGCGCCGTGACGCGCCATTACCCGAGTAAGGCCTGATTCAGCTCAATCTCGATCCCTGCATAACGTCGATCCGAAAACTTGCGCCTCAAGCCCGTAGTGTGTCCGTCAGCGACGCCCCGAAATGGAAAGTTGCGCCGCACTCGAAAACCCACCGCCGACAAACTCGTAGCCAGCCTCTCGCCCAGCTCAGCTTCCCGCTTGCGCCGCGGATCGTACAACACAGCTACGTCCAGAGGACGCACCACACCATTCAACCGCGGCGTAAAGGTGTGAACGCTGATATGAACGCAGCGCCCTGTCGCCGCCACACCCCTGTCGATCTCGGTGAATGCCGCCGACCGGAAGGGTTCGTAGTAGAGCCGGATCCTACGGGCCCGTTCCTCGGCGGTAATCGCTTCATTACCTGGGACCGGAACGCCAAACGCCACGGCTGGGATCACCCGCCGGTGGTGCAAGCTCCGGTTCAGGTCGATCACTAGCCGGGATACCGCGCCCTCGACCAACGGAGCATTCAACTGGCGGGCAATCTCCCGCGCCAGGGACTTGGACCCCTCATCCCAGGCTATGTGCGACTGCTGCCGCCGCGCACTTAAACCGAGTCCGCGATATCGCTCAGGAATCTTGGAAGAGGCGTGTTCGGCGGTCACGACAACGGCGAACCGATTACCAGGTTTCATTGCTTTTTAGACACTCAGCCAAGTCAGCGTAAAGTCCCCGCACACGATCCCTTGATGGCACGGTCTTGCCGCCACGCGCCAACTTCTTGTGGATCCGCTCGCTGAGGTTGCCTCGTTCTAATCGCGACAAAGCCAGCGGCAAGTAACCGTCTGCTTCTCCGCAATTTTCCGCCAACCCGCGCAACGCTTGCGCCGCCGTACGCACACGGCGCAGGCCAAGCCATGCCCTCAGGTGCGGTGCCTCGACCGCGGCCTTCCCGCCGTGCCGCACGGTCGCATTGTAGTCTGCAATCAAGGCCGTCCGATCGGGCAGGCCCCACTCGCCGCTGAGCAGCTTGGCGGTAATTCCTTTCAGGGTCGCAATTGTCAACGCTGCGCAAGCAACATCCATGCGCACGCACTCCTGCGTATCGAGAATGCGAATCTCAATCGCCGAGCGCATGAAGCGAACAATCGCCCCGCGCGAATTCATCCACTCATGGCGCAACATGGATGCCTCGGGAATCGGGGCTAGCTCGGCGTAGATAGGCTTCAGCACGTCCCGCTTGTATTGCGAGCGGCTGGCCATGTATTCCGGGATTACATCGCCCGTCACGCTCGGGAAGCGTCGCTGGTTCCCCCGATAGAACTCCAAGCGGTTATCCACGGCCGGGCCGAATGTGCCTTCGAACATCGGCGAACTCGCCGTCAGTGCGGGCAAATAAGGCAGTAGGCAGACAATCGCATTGTGCAGCGCGACCGTCTCCTGCTCTGTTCCGAAAGGCAAGTTGATGTGGCAACTCTGGACATTCATCCAGCCGTGGCTTTTCAAATCGAAGAGCGTGGCGTAAGTCTCGTAAATCCGCCGCCCTGAACGCTTCCACGTCTGGCCCTTGGCCGGATCGAACCAGGGGTGCATGGCAGTGGGCAGCAACTGTGCGCCGAAGTCCTTCTCCAACACACGAGAAACCTTGCGGACTCCCCGGTAGAGAATGGCTTCCGCCTTTTGCAAGTCTCGCTGTGGCTTCGCTGTCTTCAGTTCAAAGACATGGTCGGCCAGTTCATTTGAAAAGCCGCATCCGCCCGTCTCCAAGTCAGACGTCGGCCGGCCAGCCAGCTTACGGAAAAGCGGCTCCACCAGATGCTGGACTTCGAGCTCGCGGTCGACGACCGGATACTCCAACGCCAACCCAACGACTTCGAACAAACGATAAGGCCTACTCACGTGGCGGAGTTTCCCTGCGCCTCCCGGCGAATACGCCTCAGGAAGTGGGCGATGATCGTGTCGTACAGCTTGTCCTTCACCGCCGCATCTTCGTAAGTCGTCTCAATATTTGGATTGTCGTTGATTTCAATCATCAACGGCTTGCCGTTCACTTCTTTCAAGTCGATGCCGTACAGGCCCTGGCCGATAAGCTTGGCGCTCTGCAGCGCCACTTTCTTCACCGCCGGCGGCACCTTGTCGTTCGCTATCGCCTCCACCTTGCCGTATTGCGTCGACTTGCCGGGCGCCCTGGATGCGATCTGCCAATGGGACTTCGCCTGGTAATACTTGGCGGCATACAGCAGCCGACCATTCAGGACGCCGATGCGCCAATCGAACGGCGTTGGCGTGAACTCCTGCACAATGAGCAGCGGCGATTTCTTGAACATTTCCGCTAAGATCGCTCTTAACTCTTCCAGGTTGTCGGCCTTCTTTACCGCCGTTGAGAACGAACCCTGCGGCAGCTTAACTATCATCGGCGGACCCAGTTCCAAGCACTTCTCGATCGGCGTCCGCCGCGAAACAATCATCGTCTCGGGCGTGGGAATGCCCTCGCGCTGAAACAGTTCGTGCAGATAGACCTTATTCGAGCAACGTGTAATCGATTCCGGATCGTCGATCACTGGCATGCCCAGACTTGCCGCCCGCTGCGCAAACACGTACGAAGGCGCATCCGTGCCGGTCAAGGTGCGAATAAACAGTGCATCGAACTCCGGCAAACGGTTCAGCTCGTCCAGCCCAATCACTTCAAACAAGGCGCCCTTGCGCAGCGCAGCGCGCTCGAACTTTTCCAGCGTGACTTCATCTGAGGGCGCAAAGTCATCGTTTGGGTCAAACAGGCAAGCGATGCTGAGCGGCTTATTGCGCGGGCCGGGCGATTCGGCCTTGCGCAAACGCGATGCCGTCAATTGCTCAGCCATCTTCGTCCGCTGCCCGGCCTCAAGCTGCTGAAACGGAACAGGGAATATCTGCCCGACCTTCCAGGACTGATCTTCGTGATAGAAGCGCACCTTTAGCGAAGGAAAACTGTAGGCCGTGAAGATGCACCGCGCTGCCTTTTGAAATTTGCGCTCCGAAGCGTGGCCGAAGATCACCGTCTCCTCGACGTAAGGCAGGTCGGCCGCGTGATATCGCGGTCCCTCCTGCTCCTCGTTCTTGCCGTGCTGCAGTACGGTCGCTTGCCCGTGCTCAGGGACGATGATCTTGGGTAGCAGCCGCTTCCTGCCGCGCAACAACTTGAAGTCGATCGTGTCCAGTCCGGCTTCGCGCATCGCCCGGAAATACGCGAAGGGATTGTTGATCTATTCAATCATCTCCAGCGTCGGATACACGCGCTGGCCGCGGGCGTCCGCTAATAGCGACACGTAATAGCCCTTCGACAAGTAACTGTACGAACGGCAAAGGTTAATAACAATGGCGTCTCGATCCAACGTGCCGGCGCGGCCCTCGAGGTACTCGTCAGCCGACACGGTGCGTATGCCATCTAATGCAGGATCGGGTTTGCCTTCCACCACGGCTAGCGGACCAGCGCTCCGCGAGGTATTTCTCATGTGATGTGCTTTCTCCCGTTAAGAACGAGTAGGACGGCATCGTAAGTGATGTCGCCCAAAAGTATCGAGTTAATTAAACGATCCGACGGTACAGAGTATCGACCGCTTCGGCTAAAAGGAATATGCGGCGACGGATCCCTAACCACAAAGCGGTCACTCTTGGGGTAGTAACCGCAAATCACCACGAAATGGCCCATCGCCGAGCCGCGAATATCGTCGTCGTCAGGGCCAAACTCTCGGGGTATGCGATAAAGATACGTCGCGCTCAGGCCCGTCAGTACCGGGTGCCCGCGTTCCAGGTGCCCACGGATCAACTGCGTGTTCAACTCGTTGAAGCGCACCCGGCCGCCCAGGCGGACGAAATCCGCGTAGGCCCCTGTCGCGCGGCGCAGCTTCTCTTTCTTGACCGCCTCACTTCGAAGCCGCAGCTTGCCGATCAGCTCATCCGGCGGCAGCTTGCGCCAGGTCGGATCGAACACGCGTTGGTTGTACGAGTACAACGTCGGCTTAAAGCCCAGCCGGATCGCCGCCGTTCCCAGCAAGACCCCCAACGTGCCGCCGTCGGGGTTCTTCGGAGTGCTCTGGATCACCTCGTCCAACGAAGCCGTCAGGCCGTAGTAGCGAAAAACTTGCGTTAGGCAAGTCGGCCCGCAAGTTGTCTCGTCCGGTTGCGCGAAACGCGGAACGTTCAATAGAACTGGGGAACCAGAGCGACGGGAGCCGGCGGACATGAAGGTGACGTCTTGAGCATCGCACTACGCGAGGCCTCGCGATAGAGTTGCCGGCAGGGCATGGCAAATAGATGCAGCACGCCCTCCAACGCGCGCCTCCCAGGCGGTGACGGAGTCTGGTGGCAGCGAATAGGCCCGCTTGCACACGCCTGCTAACCTAGAACCAGAACGGCCCGCTCTCCGAGCGGGCCGTTCTGCGTCTGGAGCCATCCCCTATGTCGTACTCCTCGCCCTTGGACGATCCGCCCCGCCTCAGCGAGCCCGCGACCCGGCAAGAATTTCCGCTCGATTCGACCCCAAAACCTTCGACAGGTAATAGAATCAACAACTTAGGGCAATTTGGCGGCGGAACAAAGCGGAAATCAACGGAACAGCACGGAAATGCGCAGCTCCTAAGGGGAAATGCGCGGCGCCGAGCGGCATGCCGCCGGAACGCTTCTCCCCCGCCTCCGTAGGCGATCAGTGACAAGAGATCGCTTCCTGACGGTCGCTTGGACAGGCGCATTGAGGTGATGTACCGGCGTGCGACGGCGCTAAGACCCGCCGCTTACGCGGCTGGGCTCGGGTCGCTGGAGGTTGGTGCGGGAAGACGAGCCTGGCATAGAAGTACGGCCCTGACTCGCTGCGGGTACTGGTCGGTAAACCTTGGTACGGAAACGAATTTGACGCAGGCGCGTTATGGGAAGTTTTTGGGTGCGGCGACACGCTGGAAGCACCATGAAACGCTTCCTGCTGACCGCTATTTTCCTGCTCCCGACGCTGGCCTTTTCGCAAGAAAGAGTCGACCTGCGAACGGAGATCACCCCCTTCATGCAGAAGGCTGCCGAGCGTCAAATGTACACGCTCAGAACTGACGTGAACGTCGCCAGCCGTAAGCGTTGGAAGCGCGCCTGGATCGCCTCGTGGGCGGCCTACGCCGTGGCCAACGTACTCGATGCCAAGTCATCGGCGGGCAAGATGGAGGCCAACCCCTTCCTGCAAAACGCTGACGGCACTTTCAACTCGGGACGCGCGGCGGGCCTGAAAGCGGGCGCCGGCGGAGCGCTGCTCGGCATGCAGTTGTGGATGATCCACAAGAAGCCGGAGAAGAACCTCTACAAGGGTTTTACCATCGTCAACAGTGCGGTCGCCGGAGGCCTCGGCGCGGTAGCCATTTCGAACTCAAGCAAGTAACTCATCACGCACGACGGCGAGCGGATTGTGGGTGAACAGGAGGCCGGCGAGATGCACATCGCCGGCCGCCGCCACGTTGGCGAAGGCTTCGCGCATATCGGGACCGCGCTTGACGGCGTCGTGAGCGTCGGAGGCGACAAAGTGCAAGGCGTCGCGGGCAAGCAGGTCGAAGGCGGCAGCCTTGGCGCGGCGTCCCATGCGGCCGGTAAACGATGCGGCGGTCGCCTGCAACAAGCCGCCGTTGTCGATCCAGGCCAACAGCGACGGCGAATCGGGCGGCAGGAACGGGTAGCGCTCCGGGTGGGCCAGGATAGGCGTGAGGCCTCGTTCGCGGAAGAGCCGCGCGGCGCGATCAAGACTGGCGCCTCCTGCGTTGTGGGGAAGCTCCACAAGTACGTAGCGGCTGCCGTTGAGCGTGTAGCGGCGCGGGTCTTCGAAGAACTGCTGCAGCCGCTCTTCGCTGAGTTCGAGTTCGCAGCCGGCGAAGAGCAGCGGCGTATCTGCGGCCATTGATTCGGCGGCGGCGAGGCGGGCATCGCGGTCGTCGGAGTCGAGACCGTAGCGCAAACTGCAGTGCGGCGTGGCGACGATGGCAGCGATTCCCGCCGAGCGCGCGGCGTCGATTAGCGCGCGGGTCTGCTGGTCATCTTTGGGTCCGTCGTCGATTCCGGCGATCAGGTGGCAGTGAATGTCGACGAAGCCCGTAACGCCCATCCAAGGGGGCAACGGACAGGGACGCGCGGCAAGGGACGCCACATCGAATTACATCGACGCGGAAACACTAATTCTGAATAGGTGTTGGAGTGAAACAGAGAATGAAGATGAGCAGCATCACCGCCGCGATGCGCTGGCGGCGTTTGTCTAACGGCTCGGAATCGTTGATCGTTGGCGGATGTCGGACGCCCATGAACCACAACAACACGAGGAAGATCATGTAGCTGTAGTTGCCCGCAAACGTCACGAGGGCCAGCAGACCGAACACGGCGCCGGAAACGTAATGACTCTTCTTGCCAAAAACCGAGTGAACGATGTGGCCGCCGTCGAGCTGTCCGATGGGCAGCAGGTTGAGTGCTGTGACAAACATGCCGACCCAACCAGCGAACGCCAGCGGATGAGTGACCAGATCGTAGCCTTCTGGAATCGGCCCGAATACCCACCAACTCATCGCCTTGAAGATTAGCGGTTCGCCCAACTGGATGCTCTGGCCCATTGAGGCCAGCAGTTGCAACTTCGACATGGAGATGCCCATCAGAGTGACGGGCAACGCCACAACAAGGCCGGCGATGGGCCCTGCAGCGGCGATATCGAATAGCGCGTTCCGGTTAGGGATGTAGGGCGACATGCGAATGACTGCGCCGAACGTTCCAAACAAAGTTTGCGGAAAAGGCGAGGGGATGAAGTACGGCAGGCTCGCCGGTACGTGATGTTTCTTGGCGGCGAAGTAGTGCCCAAACTCATGGCAAGTCAGAATAGCCATCAAGCAAGCGGAATACTGCCATCCATGGAGCCAGGTAGTGGTGAGGATCGTTGCTAGATAGAGAACGATGTGCAGCCACAGCTTCTGCTTAGGACGGGCAGGCAGGGGCCGATAGATCGGTTGTTCAGAGGCGCCATAAGGAAGGGACTGCGGCAGGTCGTGCCGAGCGCTCGGCGGCTGGAGCGATGGATCCATGCAATTCGCTCCCTTCATTCTACGCGGCTGGTCCGCCGGGCCTGGAGTCTAGCGGCGGTCGAAATCCTCAGGAGGGCTGCTGAGCTTCTCGATGACGGCCTTTTCTAGCGAAAAGCCGATGCGGTAGACGCCGTCCTGGCGGGACCGGCAGTGCTCGACGATGACCTTGCCGGTGATGCTGAAGACTCCGTCTTCGCCGGAGATCTCTCCGCTCACGGCAACTTCGCTGCCCACGGGGAGTTGCGAGAGCACTTCAACGCCGAGACCTTGGTCGGAAAAGTCGACGAGCCGAGCGCCCAGTAGTCTGCCTTGATAGTCGAGGCGTAGACGCCGCGCGTGGAACTCCGGGCTGCGCGGATTGCCGCGCCGCTCGCCGTCCGCTTCGTCGTAGGGGACCTCATCGGCGGATTCGGGCTCGTCGTCGAAAAGCGTCTCCAGGGCGTCCGCGGAGGGCTCCTCGGCGGGCAGCGGCACGTCCACGGAAGGGAAGGTCGCCAGATGCACATCAGGCTCCTGTTCGTCGAACACGGCCGCGAAATCCCTGCGCCATTCGGGCTGGTCACGATGGTCGGCTGGTGGATGGTCGGCTGCCGTCTCGGAATCGTCGGTGTCGGCGCCGGCAACGATCCAACGCTCGGGTGTGTCGCTCAAGGTGTCCAACGAGGCGACTCTTGCTGACACGAACTCGCGGCTGCCACGTGCGTCGACTAGAAGACTCACTTGGACGCAGGCTACGTGCAGACCGTAACGGCCCTGTAGCCAAAGGATCGTGCGCAAGGCGCTCTCGTCAAAGGACTCAGCGATCAGGACGACTCCTTGCGCGCGGTTGAGACGGCTGAGCGGCTCGCGAAGGAAGCTGGTCAACTCGCCGCGCTCCACAAGGACCGCGCGGGCCAGGATATCGTTCGGACTCAGGTTCGCGACATGGCTGGCCTGCTCGAGCCCCTCAGCCAAATCCGGACGCCGCCCGCCTTTCTGGGCGGCAATGACGTGGATGCGTCCATCTGGATCGACGGCCAGCGGGTTATCGCCGGAGGCGATCGTCAGTAACTCAAGTCCTGCTTCGGCAAAGAGAGCTCGCGGTGAGTGAGCAAGAAATTCGCTCAGGACGTACTGCTCAAAGAACGACCTGGGGCGCAGCTCCGCCTGGCGCTCAAGCGGCGCTAGAGTTTTTGCAGTAGGGTCAAGTCGCAGCATTCGGACGGACCTAGCCGCTTCAGTTAGAAGCAAGCCAAGCACCGTTGCGGGGGAACGCTAACGCACTGAAAACATTAACACGTGCAGTTGCACCGAAGAAGGATTCGGACCAACCGCGCAGCAAACCCTGCAGCCGACTTCCGGGTCAAGCTACTGGATCGTCAACATTCGATCGATGGCGGCCTGCGCCTTCTGCCGCGTCTCGGGATCGATATTAACCTCAATTCGGTCATTCCGGAGGGAATCGAGCAATTTCTCCATCGTATTCATCTTCATGTACTCGCAAACGGCATCCGGATGCACCGGGTAGAACTTCTTCTCCGGCAGCTCCTTGCGCAAGCGGTACAACATTCCGGACTCGGTTCCGACGATGAACTCTTTGACCGGCGACGCCTCCGCGTGGCGAATCATTTGGTCCGTCGAAAGGTAATAGGCGTTCTGATATTCCGACTCGCCGGCCATGATCTTAGCCAGGCAAGTGGAAGCGCAACCGCACTCGGGGTGGATCAGGATCTCCGCGTCCGGGTAAAGATCCAAGGCTTGCTCCAGCGCGAACTCGCCGATCTTGGCGTGAACGTGGCAGGCGCCGTCGTAGAGGTCGACCAACTCGGGGTCGATGCCGCTCTGAGCCAGCGAAACCGCACCCAGGTACTTGTCGGGCAAGAACAACATGCGCCGGCCGGGATGATGGGCAGCCGCGTGGGACACAATCTTGGCAGCATTGCGCGACGTGCAAATATAGTCGCTCATCGCCTTGGTCTTGGCGTCGGTGTTGATGTAGCTGATGATCAACCCGTCGGGGTTGTGTTCTTTCCAGGCACGGATGCGACCATGATCGATCGAGGCGACAAGCGAGCAGCCGGGATGATCGGGCATGTAGACCTTGACCTTGTCGCCGACGATGGTTTTGGCCGTCTCGCCCATGAACCAAACACCGCAGAAGTCCACGCGGGGCTTCGACTGCTCGGCCACCTGCTTGCTGAGGCCCAAGGAGTCGCCCACGGTTTCGGCGATCTCTTGCAGCTCCGGATACTGATAGTTGTGGGCGACTATGACCGAGTTTTTCTGCGCCGCCAGGCTCCTGACTTCTCGGCCCTGATCGACCAGCTCACGGACGAACTCCGGCGTATAACGATCCGGATAGAGGTCGCCGGCAAAACGATTGAAGCGGTCGTACCAATCGTCAAATGAAATCGAACTATCCATTAGGCTCGTCGCCGTAACTCTCTTTAGACTTGGAAGGAGCGTCCGCAGCCACAACTTTTTTGGGCGTTGGGGTTGATGAATCTGAAGGCCTGTTCCAAGACGGTCTCTTCGTAATCGAGGATCATGCCGTCGAGGTACTTGTAGCTCTTGGGGTCGACGAATAGTTTGACGCCGTCGACTTCGATTACGGTGTCGGTGTCGCGTGAATCGCTCTCGTACTTGAACTTGTAGCTCAAGCCAGAACAGCCGCCACCGACGATTCCGAGACGCATGGCCTGCTTGTCGTTCTCCGTCAGCATCTTGCGAATTCTGCCGACGGCGCTTGGGGTGACTTCGATCACATATTCATTATAAAGGTCTACGAGGAGTGGGCACTGGCCACCCCGGGCTGCAGGGCTGCGGCGAGCTGGTCGGCGCGCTGGGAACCGATCATCAAATACTGGCCGTTCGACAACGACAATAGGACGCCGCGATTGCCGGAGACGTTGAACGCAATCACCGGCGCGATGCCCCGAACGCCCCAGCCGCCGTAATCGCGAATCGGGCGGTAGCTCTGCGCCTCGACTTTGACAATTTGGTGGTAGGGGATGATCCTCTCGGGCCAAAGCATCTTGACCCGGATTACCTATTTGACGCCTGACCGCTAACCAAAGCAGGGCTCTCGGCGCCCCTACAGATGTGGG
>JAQCLD010000126.1 GCA_027592785.1 Acidobacteriota bacterium | reverse complement strand
AGGTCTTCTCTTTGAAGGGGATCTTTCTACTTTGCGCTCATGGGGATCTTTTCACATTGCGCCGACACGACAGTCGTTGGACCTTGCGCTCGGACTATCGAAGGAGTTAGGATACCTACCGACGGAGGCCTTAACACAGCTACGAATGAGAACTGCTGGCTGAGGCGAACAATCCGTCATAGGTATTGCTGGCCGGTTTGGTCAGCGAAGAGGGCTGTCCCGAGAGCATCGGGCAGCAAGGGTAGCTGGGGGTACAAATGAAGACTTTACGATCGAGAACAAGGTACGGCGCTTTAATAGCCGCCTTGTTGTTCATAACCGTTGGCGCGTGGGCGCAGGTTACTACAGCTAATCTACTCGGGGTGGTCCAGGATGGCTCCGGGGCGGTTATTCCGGGTGCCACGGTCGAGTTGACCAATGACGACACCGGACTAGCCTACGAAGCAGAAACCGGCGCGGAGGGAGAATTTGGCTTCCGTGTGCTGCCGACCGGCACCTACACGCTCAATATCCAGTCGCTAGGCTTCAAAGCCTACCGCGCCACCGGCATTACCCTGGTGGCTTCTGCTAACGTGCGCCAGATCCACGCCTTAGAGATCGGCGCAGTCACCGAAACGATCGAAGTCGAGGGGGCGCCCCCGCTCGTCTCTACGGAAGCCTCGGAGCAAACCGAGAGCATCGACAACGCCAAGGTCACCGAGCTGCCGCTCGGCCGCCGCAACGTCACCAGCCTGCTCGGTCTCTCGAGCGGCGTGGACGTAGGCAACGGCAGCGTGCGCATCAACGGTATGGGCAAGAGCGCCACGACCGTGACCGTGAATGGCACGGACGCCAACGGAAATCCCGGCGAAGGCCGCGCGATGGAACAGTATATGGGCCGCAACTACATGGATGTCATGAGCATCGAGGGTGTGGAAGAAGTCCAGATCACGCGCGGCATTCAGAAGGCCGAGAACGGCGGCGCCCTGGCGGGCGGCGTCAACTTGATTAGCAAGAGAGGATCCAACCAGTTTCACGGCAGCGCCTTCGAGAACTATCGTTCTCACGTGTTCAACGCTCGCGAGCCGTTCCAAACGAACTACAGCAACGGCCAGCTTCTGGCGAAGAACCGCGAAGTGTTTAACCAGTTCGGCGGTTCCATCGGCGGACCGATCATCAAAAACAAGCTGTTCATATTCGGCCTCTACGAGGGCTATCGCGAGTACGCCGCCCAGCGCGTCGCCGGCAATGTGCCGACCAACGCGATGCGGGCGACAATCCTCCAAGCGCGTCCGGAGACGGAAACGAGGATGTCCTTGGATACCCTCCCGGAGCCGAACTTCCTCCGCGACGGCGACGATTTCATTGGACGCTTCGAGGGTGCATCAAACAGGGAACGAACGGAGAACTCCGCTGTGATTCGCGGGGACTATTCGCCGACGCCCGGCAGCAACATCTCGATGACCTATTCCCGCAACCGTCCGTTCGGTCTCGATCCCCGGATCAACCTGAACAACGCCAACGATCGCACGTATGGGTACATTCAGGATCGTTACAACGGGCAGTACACCGCCACGACCTCGACCTGGGTCTTCGAGTCGCGCTTCGGTTACAACCACGCGGACATGGACCGCCTGGATGCGTTCTTCCTCCTGCAAGACCCCGACCGCACGGAGTCAATCGAGAACTGGAACCGTATCCCGCGGTTCCTAGTGCAGACTCCGAAGGGCAACTTGGGCTTAAATTCCGCCGAAGTTTGGTTCCTGGAGGGCAACACGGTCTCTATCGACCAAAAGGTCTCCAAGATCAGCGGCAACCATTCCGTCAAGTTCGGCGGCCGTTACATCTTCTACGGCGGAAATCGGGGCAACCCGGAGAACCCCCAGTGGGCGTTCAACTCCATCGAGGACATGCGCATCAACTTACCGGTCTCGTCGTACAACCAGTTCGGCTCGGGCGGCGAGCACCAATCCCGCCAATACGAAGTCGGCGGTTTCGTCCAAGACGACTGGCGGGTCAACAACAAGCTGATGCTGAACCTGGGCGTCCGCTACGACTTCTACTCCAACAACGTCATTAAGCCGACTGGAGAAAATTTCGTGACGAACAAGAACTACGAACAACCGGTGGGAGGCGTCGGACCGGATTTCGCGTTTGGAGCGCGCCGGCCGTTTGACAACCCGATCGATTCTGACGCTTTGGCGAACCTAGGTCCGCGCTTCGGCTTCGCTTACGAACTCGACCAGCGGACCGTCGTCCGGGGCGGAGCTGGCATCATGTTCGCCGCAACGATCAACGGAATCCTGCGGCAGAGCACGGCCGACTTGGAGCTTCCGCGCCGGCTCATCTTCACCCAGGAGGAGAATAACCGGGTAGGCGGGAAGTACCCGTTTACTAACGAAGAGATGGCCCCGCTCGCACGTACTGAGATTCTAAGCCAAGGTTCGGAGCTTGCGTATACGACGATCGATACGGCGCTGCAGAGCCCGTACACGATCAACTATCAACTCAACATCCAACGCCAGATCAACGACTCCATGATGTGGGAGATTGGGTACGTGGGCACGCGCGGCGTCAAATTCCCAATGCACCGCCGCTACAATCTGCCCGACCGCTTCACGGGAATTCGACCGAACACGGAGTTTATTCCCAGCGGCACGTATGTCTCCTCGGACGAGAGTGTGATGAATCACTCATTGCAAACCTCTTTCCGCAAGAGAATGTCGAACAACTTGTCGTTTGACTTCCATTACACCTATGGTCAGACCATGGCCTTCGCTGGCGGCGATGTCGGCCTCAACTACGCAGCCGACGCCACCGACCAGAATCAAACCTTCTTTGATCTGGCCCTTGAGCGAGCAGCCGCTGGATTCGATACGAGACATCGGGCCAATCTCAACATGATCTACGATCTGCCGTCGCTCCAGAATATGGCGGCGCCCGTGCGGGCCATTCTTGGTGGATGGCAGGTCAGCGGCATCTACCAGGGCTCAACCGGTTCTCCGATCCTGATCAGCCAAGGCTGTTCCCAACAGCATGCCTGCAGGCCCGACTACATCGGCGGCAATCTCTACGCGTCGGGTACATTCGGTACTGCTCGCGTCGGGTCGCACCAGGACCGGATATTCCTGAACCGCGACGCCTTCCAGGTGATTCCGGAAATTAACGGCGTCGCCGAAAGGCCGGGCAATGCCGGAAAATCGTTGGCCCGCTCCCCGGGCCTATGGAACGTGGACTTCAACGTGTCTAAGACCTTTGAGGCTACAGAGTCAGTCCGAGTGCAGGTTCGGGCCGAGATGTTCAACTTCTTTAACCACGTCAACCTGAATTCTCTCAACGGCAACCGCGAGAACTCAGACTTCGGAACCCTCGACGGCTCCACAAGTATGCGCAACATGCAAGTTGGCATGCGCATCACGTTCTAATGCACACAAGTGCATTGGTCAGCTAACCACTGAGTCGTTACTACCGTATCGCTCAGTAAACCGAGAGCGGGGCCGCAAGGCCCCGCTCTTTTGTTATGTACTCGTGCTTTTGGTCCCTTCGCTCCACGTGATAGGATAGTGGCCCATTGAGCAACAAGAGGAAAAGGGCGGGTCGGTCTGCAGGCGAGAGCACAACGCCGGCAAGCCTTTCTGAAGCGGCTAGCGTTGAGAAGCCTGGCCTGCCGATCTCCTCGAAGCGCTACGCATTGCCCGCTGTCGTTGCTGTCGTCGTGGTGGGCGCCATTTACTCCTGGCGACTGCTTTCCCCAGGCGACGGGCCCTCAACCGGCGACCCCGATGCCGCCGACCAAGCACAGCTTTACATAGCCGGAAGTGACGCGGGATACTTGCCTGGCGACGCCTGTATTGCCTGCCATGCCGATGTCTATGAGACCTATCAACACAATGGCATGGGCCGGTCATTCTACCGTCTCCAGCCGGGAAACATAGTTGAAGACTTCAGCGAGAACTCCACCTTCTATCACGAGGCCTCCGACCGCTACTATCAAATGATTCAGCGCGACGGGCGCTACTTTCAGCGCCGTTATCAGATTGGTTTCGACGGCTTGGAAACAAATGCCGTTGAGAAGCAGATCGATTACGTGCTGGGTTCAGGTAATCATTCCCGTACCTATCTGCATCGAACCGTGAGCGGCGGACTCGTGGAGCTTCCGCTGGCTTGGTATTCCGCTGAAGGCGGCTACTTGGCGATGAATCCCGGTTATGACCGCCGCAACCATGATGGATTTCGCCGCCGCGTCAGTTACGAATGCATCTTCTGCCACACTGGCTACCCCGAACTCTCTGAAGGCGCTGATCTCAGCGGTAGCGACCCAGTCTTTCCTGAGACGCTTCCCAGCGGGATAGACTGCCAACGCTGTCACGGACCCGGGCGGGAGCACATAGAAGCGGTCACGGCGGGCAGCGATCTTGCGCAAATCCGCGAGACCATCGTCAATCCGAGCAAGCTCGACCCTGAGCGTCAGATGGACGTTTGCCTTCAATGTCACCTAGAGCCCACCAGCTTGCCTCTACCCGCGCTTCTGCGGCGATTCGACCGAGGCGTGTTTTCCTATCGCCCCGGAGAGCGGCTGGCTGACTACAAGCTGTTTTTTGACCACGCTCCGGGTACGGGACACGATGACAAATTCGACATCGCGCATCAAGGCTATCGATTGAGCAAGTCCGCCTGCTTTCAGCAGTCGGCCGGCGCGTTGACGTGCACTACCTGCCATGACCCTCACGATGTCTTGAGGGGGGAAGCGGCGAGGCGTCAATACATCGCGGTTTGTCAAAGCTGCCATCAAGACAGCGTCGAAACGCTCGTTCAAGCCGGACGCCATACGGCGTCGGGCGATTGTTTGGACTGTCACATGCCCAAGCGACGCACGCAGGATGTAATTCACGTCGTGATGACAGACCATTACATCCAGCGCCAGAAGCCGGCCGGTGATCTGCTGGCTCCCTTGAATGAAGCGGACCACTTCACACCGGGGAAACCCTATGTAGGTGAAGTGCAACTGCACTATCCGCCCGAGCTGCCGCCAACTGGACTGAACGAACTGTATACTGCTGTGGCGCAAGTCAAGAACAACAGCAACCTGAATAGCGGCATCCCGCAACTTATGGAAGCGATCGAGAGATACGAACCAGAGAGAGCAGAGTTCTATTTCGAGCTCGCGGAGGCCTATTCGGGGAGCGACCGTCTAGAGGAAGCTGTCCCGCTCTTCGAGCAGGCTTTGCAGCGCGATCCGAATTATTGGCCCGCACTGCACGGCGTCGGACTCACGCTCGCGCAGTTGGGCCGTCTCGAACAGAGCGCGGATGCCTTAGAGAGGGCGCGCCAGTTGGCGCCGGCGGTTGGCAGTCTCTCCAACGACCTCGGCCTGACCTACGTAAGGCAAGGTCGCTTCGATGAGGCTATTCAAGCATTCCGTGAGGCGACGACCGCTGACCCCGATTCTCCCGACGCTTACAACAACCTAGGCGGAGTTCTCAAGCGACGCGGTGACGTCTCCGGCGCCGAGCAGGCCTTTCGCGAGGCTATTCGACATCAGCCCGATTCCGCCGCCGCACACGACAATCTCGCAACGCTTCTTGTTGTCAGGCAGGATTTTGCGCAGGCCGAGTACCACTTCCTCAAGTCGATTGAGGCTGATGCACGATTTGCACCGGCGCGTCTCGACTATGGGCGCACTTTAATGCAGCAGGATCGCTACTCAGAGGCGTTCGAGCAGCTCAACGTCGCCGTGGATCTCGCTCCGGAGTCTGCTCAAGCCAATACGGCTCTAGCCGACGTACTTATGCTGCAAGGTCAAACGAGCCGGGCGGTCTCCACTTATCGGCGTGCGGTAACGCTGCAGCCTGATTATGTGGAGGCGTTAGTAGGCCTGGGAATCGCTTTGATGGAACAGGGCAGATTGGTCGATGCCCAGCAATCCTTGGAAGCCGCACTGGCGACTAACCCCGATGAGATGGAAGCTCATTTCCATCTCGGACGCGCCCTGGCGATGCAAGGTTTACCGGTGCAAGCGAATGTTCACCTCCGCCAAGCGGCATCCAGTTCGACGCCGGCCATCCGCCAAGCTGCATTAGAGATGATTGAATCTCTGAGCCGCGGGACACGCCGTCAATGACAGTCGACGGATAGTCACTTTCCGGCAGTCGGTTGCTTCAAGCGACGCGCCGATTGTCTTTCCCTGATCGGCGCGAAGCGCACGTCATGGAAGATCATCTGGCGAACTTGGTCAGTGATTTCTTGCCAGTCGTGGATGAAGTAGCCGGCCTGGTCGCGGCGCATGACCTCAGTCCGCTTCTCTTCGAGTATCTCGATGATGGCCTGGGTATCCGCCTGCGCTTCCGCATCTTGCTTGGCGGCTACCGCGCAGAACGTCGCTGCCACGCGGTCGAACTCGTCGTTGACGCGTCTGCGTATTCGCTCCGCCCACTCGATCTGGTTAGCGGTACCGCTCAATACGGGGGCGGCCTGCGCGCGGCCATCCGGCTCCAAGGGGTCTCTCTCCACGATTACCTCGTCAGCTGATCGGGCCAGCATGAATCGTCACAACTTAATTAGTATAAGTTAAGTACTGGCTGATCAACGGGCGATTCAAGTCTGTGTGTTCGGATTATGTACTAACTGTGGTAAACTTTCCCCGGTTCAGCCGCACATGGACGTATCCGTACTCATCAAGCAGCGATTGGGCCAACTGGGCCTAGATCAGAAGGATCTGGCAGCGGCCGCGCAGGTCACCGAATCGTACATCTCCCAGCTACTGGCGGCGAAGAAGCCGCCTCCTTCTCCGGCGCGCACGGACATCTATGAAAAAATCGGCAAATTCTTGGGGCTCGCAGACGGAGAGCTAACTGAGCTCGCCGAACTGCAGCGCCGACACGACCTGAAGCGAAAGATCGTAGACGTTCCCAGGCCGCTTTTACAGGACTGCCGCGAGCTACTGCTGCGCAAGTGCTCGGCGAATACGCGGCACGCCGTCCAGAGGATTTTCGAAAAGGAATCCTTCGGTGAGTTGGAGCGTTTGGTCTCACAGCAGGTCCTGGCCGTCGCCCAGGAGGTTGCCAGGGACAACCTGCGCCGCGAGGACTGGGTGCGCTCGATGGCTTCGGCCAGCGGGCGTGATGACGAGGCCGTCCGGGACGCGGCGTTGGAGTTTGTCGACGCCGACGTGTTCCACCTCGCCGGAAATGCCTGCGTTTTCTTCCTGGATCCGCTGATCGAAGCGTGGGCAATCGATCTGCAGTCCTTTGCCCTGGAGGTCAAGCTCAGCCCAGTTGCGGCAGCGGGCGGCACGAAGCGATTCGCGTTCCTGGAGAAGCTAGACCAGCTGCCATTTTCGATCGAGCGCGGGCTGGAGCAGTTCCTTTCGGACAAGTCGATGAGCGGAGATGCGACGGACGACGAGATACGATACTTGACCATGTTGAAGTTCGCGGGCCGCCGGCCGACAGCGCTCTACTTCTACCGCGAACTTCAGAGCCTGAGGGACCAGCTCCATTTCCTCGTGTCAGCGTAGGCGCGCGGCAACGACAGCGCACTCAACAGTTAACCGATCTTGATTGACTCAAGACAGCTATTAACCTAGGATAGTTAAGGATCGGGCGTCTTGCTCGACTCCGCGGATCGCCGAAGCTAAGTAGGCCGATCCGATCCTCCCCCTTAGCCAAACCAACCGCGGAGGTTGGCATGATTTCTCGCAGCATCTCTGGAGCGCTGCCTTGGCTTGCGGTCGTTGTGTCGGCCTCGGCCCAAGTTGCGCCGCCGCCGCTAGACACCATCTTGGACCGCATGACGCTGGCTCGGGCCGCGAACCAGACCCTGCTGAAGCCCTACGTCGTAACGCGCTTATACGTTCTTGTCGGCAAAAACGAGGACAACAAGAAGTCCGAAGTAACAGCGGAAGTCAGCTTCGTTCCTCCGCACTCGAAGACGTACAGCATCAAGGGAAACGAAGGCAGCGGACTGGGCGAGCGCATCGTTCGCCGCATGCTGGACGGCGAAACAAAGATTGTCAAAGATTACGGCGCGACCGACTTGACGACTGCCAATTACGATTTCCAGATGGTTGGCGAAGAGGAGCTCGAGGGCAAGCGCTGCTATGTAATCGGCCTAGACCCCAAGCGGCGAGACAAGACCTTGCTGCGCGGCAACATCTGGATCGATGCGGAGACCTACCGCATACATCGAGTGGAGGCAACGCCGGCGAAGAGCCCCTCTTGGTGGCTGCGCGACGTGCGCGTCGCATTTTCCTACGACAGCGTCGACGGCATGTGGCTGCAAACGTCGTCCGAGTTCAGCACGAACGTTCGCATCTTCGGCCGACACACGATGACTTCGCATGACGTGAACTATGAGCCGGGCTAACTCGCGCCTGCCGGCCCACACGAACCAGAGTTGGTCGGACGCCTTTCAGAGGAGAGATGAGCTGGGCAACTCGAACAAGGACAAGGGCAGCAGCGATCAGAAAAAGAAGCCGGCCATGAGCGCCAAAAGAGAAGCGCCAGGCCAAAAACGTGAAGAAGTGCCCAACCCTAACGCTGGGCGTCGGCGCTTCCAAGAAGTAAGCAAGGAGCTACGAAAAATGACACTACGACCATTGCACGACCGCCTGGTAGTCGAACGATCCGATGAGGTCGAGAAGGCCAGAAACGGAATCATCATCCCCGACTCCGCCAAAGAGAAGCCCCAACAGGGCAACGTGATCGCCGTCGGCAACGGCAAACATCTTGAGGACGGCACGCTGATCCCGTTGGACGTCAAAGTCGGCGACCGCATCCTTTTCGGTAAGTACGGCGGTAGTGAAATCACCGTCGAAGGCCACGATTATTTGATCCTGCGCGAAGACGAAGTCTTGGCAGTGTTGACGAAAGTCAAGAGTTCAAAGAAAGCAGCGTAAGGGAGAAGATCATTATGGCCGCCAAACGAATTATTTTCGGCGAAGAAGCACGACACACGATCCTGGCCGGCGTTAACAAGCTTGCCAATGCCGTCAAAGTCACATTGGGACCAAAGGGACGTAATGTCGTCTTGGAGAAGAAGTTCGGCGGCCCGACGATCACCAAGGATGGCGTTACCGTAGCCAAGGAGATCGTACTCGAAGATGAGTCCGAAAACCTTGGCGCGCAAATGGTACGCGAAGTCGCCTCAAAGACCAGCGACGTCGCCGGCGACGGCACGACAACGGCAACCGTCTTGGCACAGGCCATTTACTGCGAAGGCGCCAAGAGCGTCGCGGCCGGGGCCAACCCCATGGCTGTAAAGCGCGGCATCGACAAGGCCACGACGATGGTCGTGGAGAGGATCAAAGAACTTTCACAGCCGGTCGCGGGCACGAACGTTTCCCAGGTGGCCGCTGTCTCGGCTAATGGCGATCAAACAATCGGCAAAATCATTGCCGAGGCGATGGAAAAAGTCGGCAAAGACGGCGTCATCACCGTGGAAGAAGGCAAAGGCATGGAGACGGAACTCGAAGTCGTCGAGGGCATGCAATTTGACCGCGGCTATCTATCGCCCTACTTCGTGACCGACGCAGAGCGCATGGAATGCGTCATGGAAAACCCGCTGATCCTCGTCCACGAGAAGAAGATCAGCAGCATGAAAGACCTGCTGCCGCTGCTGGAACTGGTGGTCGGAGCTAGCAGACCGTTGCTGATCGTCACCGAAGACCTCGAAGGTGAGGCGCTCGCCACGTTGGTGGTCAACACCCTGCGGGGCACGTTGAAAGTAGCCGCCGTCAAGGCCCCGGGCTTTGGCGACCGACGCAAGGCTATGCTCGAAGACATCGCTATCCTCACCGGCGCCAAGTCCATCATGGAAGAGACCGGCGTCAAACTCGACAGCGTCACGTTGGCAGATCTGGGTACAGCTAGCCGGATCATCATCAACAAAGACAACACCACGATCGTCGAGGGCGCAGGCAGCAAGAAGGCCATCGCCGGACGCGTCAAGCAACTGCGTGCGCAAGTCGAAGACACAACGTCTGACTACGATCGCGAGAAGCTGCAAGAGCGGTTGGCCAAGCTCGTCGGCGGCGTAGCCATCATCAAGGTGGGCGCGGCGACCGAGACCGAGATGAAAGAGAAGAAGGCTCGAGTGGAAGACTCGATGCACGCGACCCGTGCAGCCGTCGAAGAGGGGATCGTTCCCGGCGGCGGCGTTTGCTTGGTGCGAATTGCCGACGCTCTTGACGGCCTAAAGCTTGACGATTCCGACGAGCAGACGGGCGTTCGCGTTGTGCGTCGTGCGTTAGAAGAGCCGCTTCGTTGGATCGCGCAGAATGCGGGATACGAAGGCGCGATCGTGGTTGAGAAGGTGCGCGTCTCCAAGAATCCCAACTTCGGATTCAACGCCAGTACCGACACCTACGAAGACATGGTCAAGGCCGGGGTCATCGATCCGGCTAAGGTAACCCGGACGGCGCTGCAGAACGCGGCTTCGATCGCCGGGTTGATGCTAACCACCGAGGCTATTGTCAGCGAGCTTCCCGCGAAGAAAGCTGAGCCGGCGATGCACAACGACTACTAGACGAATCCGCCTCGTCCCCGCTTGGGGAGAGCCAAGAAGCCTCCGGGCGGCCGTGAATAGCG
>JAQCLD010000125.1 GCA_027592785.1 Acidobacteriota bacterium | reverse complement strand
ACTCTCCGCTTCCCACGCCGCTGCTGCTCCTCGCTTACCCACGGATCGGGGCCCTGTTTCATGAAGGCGAATAGGCCCTTAGCCCATGTATAATGTGAGGTTTGCGCGAGTTTGGGCCCGGGCGGTCCGCACTTGATGAAGGTACACAGCTGGAATAATGTCGAACGCGAACCGCTTACCGCGGGTATCGCCCGACAAGTCATTCACTCTGGACGCATGACGACGGCCCGCATCTTCATGAAAGAAGGGGCGGTGGTCGCTCGACACAGTCACGAGAACGAGCAAATGAGTCATGTCTTGGAAGGTCGTCTGAGGTTTGAGTTCGACAGTGGGGACGTCGTGGTTCAAGCGGGTGAAGTCTTAGAGATCCCGTCGAATGAGCCTCATCGGGTCGTCGCTCTCGAGGATTCGGCGGCGATGGACGTTTTTGCCCCGTCTCGCCAGGATTGGATTTCTGGCGACGATGCGTATTTGCGAACCCCTCGGGGCGAGTCGTAACGTAATTACTTGGTAGGCCCGCAGGGGCGCTGAATCGCGCCCGATTCTCCGCGTTGTCTAAATCGATGAAAACGACCGGCCAAGAGCTGTCCTTTTCACGCTGAGGCGTTGGGTTACACACATAGGCTGGCCGTTGCTAGAGAGGATTTGGGACTTTGCGTACGACAAGTAAAGAATCGTTGATTGGCAAGCTGAGCGCCGCTCTTTGGCTCTGCGCCCTCCTCATTTCGCCCACGCTAAAGGCGGAGCCGAGGTGGGTGCACCAACACGGCGCCCGGCTGGTGATCGGTCAAAACAGCTTCACTCGTTCGAACCCGCTTTCGAGCCGTGCTGTCCTTGGTTCCGCCGGCGGAGTTGCGGTAGGCGGAGACGTCCTGGTCGTTGCCGAGGGCAACCGCATCGGGGCCACACCGGTCAACAACCGTGTCCTGATCTACAACAATCTCTCCGGCTTTATTCCCGAGCCTGAGGCTGAGCTTCCCCAAGGCGACTTCTGCCCGGCCTGTGTCGGCCTGGCTGACGTGGTGCTCGGTCAATCAGACTTCACCACGTTCACCGACGGCACCTTGAACGGCGGCATGAAGGCGCCCTCGGGCATCGCGACCGACGGACAATTCTTGGCGGTTGCCGACACAAATAACAATCGCGTGTTGCTCTGGAACACGATTCCGCAGACCAATGGAACTCCGCCCGACCTGGTCCTGGGCCAAGTAGACCTAACCGAGAATCTGGCGCGCACGACCGCGACCGGCATGCGCGGACCCCAGGGCGTTTGGTTCGACTCAGGTCGCCTGTTTGTCGCCGACACGCAGAACTCGCGCATTCTGATCTGGAACGTGGTCCCCTCCAGCAATGGACAGGCCGCTGACGTCGTCGTCGGCCAGCCCGATTTCGTCAGTCGTCCTGAGCCCGATCTGAGCCAGTCGAACTACCTGCCCAACGCCCAGAGACTGTTGAATCCGGCGTCGGTTCAGGTCATCGACAACAAGATGTTCGTCGCCGACCTCGGCTTCGACCGGGTCATGATCTACTTGTCGATCCCAGCCCAGAACGGCGCGCCGGCCGACGTCGTCATCGGTCAGCCCGATTTCGAGACTTTCGCATTCGTTCGAATCACCGATCCGGGCCTCTCTGTCGACGACGACTTGAACATCGTCAACGAGGACGGCGACATCTTGATGGACCGCTCCGGTCTCGCGCTACGCCGCGCGGTGGTCGCCCTTTGCGAGCAGATTAGCCCGTTCGATGACGACGGCACGCTTACTCCCGATAACGAACCCTTTCCCGCCCCGATCTTCGAAGACCCGGAGACCGACATCAACGACTTGCGCTATCCCAAGCGCTGCGGAGCGACCCTGAATTTTCCGCGTTTCGCGCTCTCCGACGGCACGCGCCTGTTCATTTCCGACAGCGGCAATGACCGCATTCTGGTCTACAACGAGATCCCGCTCGAAAACGGCGCGACCGCCGACGTTGTCATCGGTCAGCCCGATTTCATCGCGCTGACCGATTCCGACGGCGCCGGCAATCTGCGCTCTCCTGGCGCCTTAGCGCACGACGGCGAAAACCTTTACGTTGCCGATCCATTGCAGCGCCGCATTCTTGTGTTTACTCCCGGTGAGGAGATGATCGTTCGAGACGGCATCCGCAACGCCGCCAGCTTCGATGTCAAGGCCAACGGTTATCTCTCATGGAAAGGTACAGCCACGAGCGCCCAGACAGCGACGGCTGAGATTTCCGGCCAAACGCACAGATTCGAAGATGTGCCGATCGATACGACCGCCGAACAGCTCCGCGACATGTTCGTTGATTCGATCAACAATCGCGAAGGAACCCTCGTTACCGCGCAGGCTATGAACGGTCCAGGGATTCCGGCGACGGCGTTTATCGAGTTCAGCGGAGATACGCGGGCAGGAGACCTCATTACCCTGAACATCGGCGACAGGTCATATTCCGTAGAGATGCTCGGCCCTCCGGATGACCCGGGAGCTTTCATCGCGATCGATAGGTTGGTCTTCGTTATCAACCAAGCGGGGGGCGATCCGGAGGTTACCGTTCGGCGCTTGGTCTCCGACATCAATGTGTTGCAGCTAATCGCCAACACGCCCGGCTCGGTTGCCAACGGCATCGCCATCAGCATTGACGTTCCCGCGGGCAGCCCGCTGGTTGCGCAATTCCTCGACGATTTGGGCGAACCTACCGGCGAGACCACAGGCGAGATCACTGGGGGCTCATCCCCTGCGTTTGCCTGGCTTACGGCCGTCGCCGGCGGACGCGCCGGTAATGCCATCACGATTCAGAACCGCATTACCGGCAGTACGGCGGCGACCGTCGGCATTACGGTCCGCTCCTCGGGCGGTCGCATGGACGGCGGCTCGGACGCGCGCTTCCTGCCTCCCGGAACGTTCGCCTCGATCTTTGGGGAAGGCTTCGCCGAACAAGACCTCGTCGCCACTTCCAGTGACGGTTCCCTACCCAAGGAACTCGGCGGTGTTCGCGTCTACGTCAACGGCATCCAAGCGCCGATCTCTTCGGTATCCCCGAGCCAGGTTAATTTCCAGGTTCCCTGGGAAATAATCGAAGACGTGGCCATCACCAACACGGGCGTCAGCACCTACGTCTGGCGGCGCTTAGATAACGGCTCCGTGATCGTTTCCGCTCCGCGCGCTAACCCGGTCGTCAACGTGGCGCCTGGGCTGTTTGCCTTCCCCGGTCCCGAACCGCGCCAAGCAGTCGCCGTTCACGCTCAGGAGATCGCCACCGCCGACGTCGCTATCGCGTCAGCCGCCGCGGCCACTGACGACGTCGTCGAAGTAGCTGCCGGCGCGACCGTGACCATTACTGTCCTGGACAACAGCTACTCCTACACGACCCAAACGGGCGACACGCTGCAGAAGGTTCGCGATGAGCTCATCGAAGTGATCAATGCCGGTGCAGGCGACGCCAACGTGATCGCGTCCGCCGGCACGGCAAGTTTCTTCTCAGGCCAGGCGCGCGTCCAATTCATTGGCGAGCCCGTTGCCGGCGACATCGTCAACATCGACATTGGCAGCCCTATCCCGGACGATGACACGAATCCGGATGACGACGATGAATCCTTGCGCCGCTACTCCTATGAGGTGCAGGAAGGCGACAATCTCCTCACAATCCGCAACCTTTTGATATTCCAAATCAACTCCGGACGCGGTGACCGCGATGTGTTCGCCCGCGAGGATCCTGGCACTCTCGGGGCGGGCATTCAGATCCTCGCCCGCGAGCTAGGAGTCCAAGGCAATCTGATTCGATTCAGAGTCAGCGTTTCCGACGGTTCCGGCGTTCAAGTGACGACCCAGGAAGAAGACGGATTCCTAGTCCGCGGCAGCACCGATCCAGCCGTTACGCTCTCCGCACGAGTAAGCGGCAAAGAAGGAAACGAGATCGTCTTCTCCGGTTCCAGCTCGGATGAGACCATAATTCGAGCCACTGTTCGGCAACTGACCCTGTGCTGCGGCAACGAGCCCTTCTCGCTGATAACCGACGAAAACCCTGCAGTTCCAGGCGAGATCATCACCGTATTCGCATCCGGACTGGGCTTCACTTCGCCCTTGCCCAGCGCTGCCAATTTGGCGAGTGGTCAACCAACTCCTGCTTCGCCTTTGTTTCAAGCGCCGTTCGCGTTCTTGGATTTCATCTCCTCTCTCATCGGTGTCGATGAAAGGGCGGCCACGATTGAGTTCGCTGGGCTCATGCCGGGCTTCGTCGGTATCTATCAGATCAATCTCAAAATTTTCGAAGATCTGCCCGACAATCCGCGCACGCCGTTCACGATCGCCCAACGCAACTTCGTTTCCAACACCGTGACGATTCCGGTCAAGCCGCTCCAACCACAGGATCCCAGCTTTTGAGTTCCGTCCCGCTCAAGATCGGAGCCGCCGCTCCCGACTTCACCGCGCCGACCGACGGCGGAGGTTCGGTTCGTCTGAAAGACCTGCGCGGCAAGCAGGTCGTGCTCTACTTCTACCCCAAGGACAATACCCCGGGCTGTACTACGGAGTCCTGTGACTTCCGCGACGCTCACGCTAAGTTCGAGGCCAAGGACGCCGTCATCCTCGGCGTCAGCCCGGACAGCGTCAAGTCGCACGATAAGTTCAAACAGAAGTTCGAGTTGCCCTTCGCCTTGATCAGCGACGAAGACCACAAGATCGCTGAGGCCTACGGCGTATGGCAAGAGAAATCCATGTACGGCCGCAAGTACATGGGCATCCAGCGCTCGACCTTCGTGATCGACGAAAAAGGGAAAATCGCCGCAATCTACGACAAGGTCAAGGTCAACGGCCACGTCGCCGACGTGTTGAACAAAGTTTAGCGGCCATCCCTTGACTCTATAGTCGACTCCAGGGTTTAAACTGGAGTCATGGCGGTTGGCGCAAGCTCCAACGGATACCTCAAGATCGGCGAGATCGCCCGTGAAAGCGGCGTGGGAGTCGAAGCCCTGCGCTTTTACGAAAGCCGCGGCCTCATCGAACCGGCAGCCCGCACCCAATCGGGCTATCGCCTTTACGATACTGCGGTATTCGCTCGCCTCAGCTTCATCAAAAAGGCCCAGTCCATCGGCTTCACCCTCGATGAGATCTCCCAAATCATCTCCGAGTCCCTCCATGGCCAGGCGCCCTGCGCGGACGTGCGTCGACTAGCCGCCGAGAAGCTAGCCGCTCTCGAAGAACGCATCCGCCAACTGCAGCGCTATCGGCGGCAACTCAGCCAAACCGTCGCCGCCTGGGAGCAACAGGGCGAATCCGCCGGCGAAGTCTGCGGACTGATCGAGGGCTTGACCGACACGCCCGCTCGCCCGCCAAGGAGAAAGTTATGACCACCGCCGGACCGACACGCACGCACCGCTTTGCCGTCAAGGGCATGAGCTGCGGGCACTGCGTCAAAACCGTGGAAAGCAGTCTCCTCGCCGTTCCAGGCGTGCAAAAGGCCTCAGTCGATCTGGCAGCCGGCAAAGCCGTCGTCGTCGCCGGGGCCGCAGTCACTGGAGCGTCTCTTGCCGCCGCCGTCGAAGATGCCGGTTATGGCGTCGGCGATCTCACCGCCGAGAGCGACGACGAACCCGACGGCGAACTGCAAGTTCCAGCCACGCTCGCTCGCCTTGACCTCAACGTCGAAGGTATGACCTGCGCTGCCTGCGTGCGCACCATCGAGCGCCGCCTCGAAAGAGTCGACGGCGTGGCCGAAGCGCAGGTCAGCCTAGCCTCAAACTCCGCCCAGGTGCGCTTCGACCCCGCCCGCACCAACCCGTCTCAACTAATCGCCGCCGTCGAAAAGGCCGGCTACGGCGCACGGCAAGCGACTCCCGGCGTTGACGAAAGCGTGTCCCGCCAACAGGCCGAGCAGAGCGGCTGGCGGCGCCGGCTCATCGTCTCCGTCATCTTCACGGTCCCTCTTCTCGTTATCGCCATGTCGCACGGCGCGATCGCCTTCCCGGGCGTCGAGTGGCTGCAGTTGGCCCTCGCCCTTCCCGTGATCATCTACGGCGGCGGGCCGTTCTACGCGCATGCTCTCAAGGGAATCCGCCACGGCCTGCTCGACATGAATACGCTGATCTCCGTTGGCACCGGCTCCGCGTTCCTGTTCTCGCTGGTTGCCACCATCAAGCCCAGCCTCGTCGCAGCCCCTGGCTCCATGCATGCGCCGGTCTACTACGAGACCGCCGCCGCCATCATCGCCTTCATCTTGCTGGGTCGCATGCTGGAGTCGCGCGCGCGAGGGCGCACTTCTTTAGCAATCCGCAAACTCATTGCCCTGCAACCGCAAACCGCTTCCGTCCTGCGCAACGGGCAGGAGCAAGAAATTCCCATCAGCGAAGTCCTGGTCGGCGACGAGATCGTCGTTCGTCCCGGGCAAAAGGTTGCAGTTGACGGTGTTGTCATCGATGGCCAGTCGTCCGTCGACGAAGCGTCCCTCACCGGCGAGAGCATCCCTGTGGATAAGTCGCCGGGCGACCGCGTCTTCGGCGCGACCATCAACCGTTCTGGCAGCTTCAGTTTCCGCGCCGAGAAGGTCGGCTCCGAGACAGCCGTCGCCCAGATGATCGAGCTGGTCCGTCAAGCGCAGTCTTCCAAGGCCCCCATCGCCCGCCTCGCTGACGTCATCGCCGGATACTTCACGCCCGTCGTCATCGTCATCGCCCTGATCACATTTGCCGTCTGGTTTTTCCTGTCGCCGCCGGACGACCGTCTGCGCATGGCCCTGGTCAATGCCGTCGCGGTCTTGATCATCGCCTGCCCTTGCGCCATGGGTCTCGCCACGCCAACCGCCGTCATCGCCGGAGTGGGCCGCGGCGCCGAGTTGGGCGTTCTGTTTCGCTCCGGGGCAGCTCTCGAGCGGTCCGCTGCCATCGACGTGGTCGTCTTCGACAAGACCGGCACGCTCACCAACGGCGAGCCGCAAGTGACCGACATCCTGCCGTTTGGTCTAGCCGAGGAAGCTCTCCTCGAAGCCGCGGCTGCTCTCGAAGATCGCTCCGAACATCCCATCGGCCAAGCCATCGTTGAACTGGCCAAATCACGGGATCTCTCCATCAGTTCGGCGACCAGTTTCCAAGCCCTCGTCGGAGCAGGAGTCCAAGGCGACTACCAAGGCCAATCATGGCTAATCGGCAAACCCGACAAACTCGCAGCGCTCGGAGTCGATCTCTCGCTTGCACAGCCAACGCTTGAGAAATTTGCGGGCGAAGGCAAAACCGTCATCGCCGTTTCCGCCGGCAACAAGCTAGCCGGCATTATCGCCCTACGCGACGAGCCGCGCCCCGGCGCCGCCGCTCTGCTCAAACGTCTCCGCGCGATGAATGTCGAGACTACTATGCTGACCGGCGACAACGCACAAACCGCGCAAGCCGTCGCATCCCAACTCGGCATCGAGCACGTCTTAGCAGGCGTTGCCCCCGGCGACAAAGCCGCGGAAGTCGAACGCCTACGAACGGGCCACAGCGTGGCCATGGTCGGCGACGGCGTCAACGATGCCCCCGCGCTAGCCAAAGCCGACCTGGGAATCGCCGTCGGCGCCGGTACCGATGTCGCCATCGAGACCGCTGACGTCGTGCTCATGGGCAGCCGTCTCTCTACCGTCGCCGACGCTCTCGAACTCGGGCGCGCGGCGATGCGCATCATCAAACAGAATCTGTTCTGGGCTTTCGCCTACAACGTCGTCGGAATCCCCATCGCCGCAGGGGTGCTCTACCCCTTTACCGGATGGCTGCTCTCGCCCATCATCGCCTCGGCCGCAATGGCGCTCTCCAGCGTTTCCGTCGTCACCAACAGCCTGCGCCTGCGAAGCTTCAAACCGGGCGTCTAGTAGAGTGGGTGACTGTCGAGGCGCACCCTGGTGATGCGATAGGCGTCTTGATCCCATTCCAGATCTAAATTGTAAACGGCCGGATAAGCAAGATGCTGCAGCGCGACCGGCACGGTGGGAATCTTCAGCGCCCGTCCCTCGAAATCCAGCACCAGATCCGTTTCCACGCCGCGCACGTAGCGCGGACGCGAGCGAACGCTCAGTTGCAGTCGTCCTCCCAGCGGCGCCTCAGGTCCCGGCGCCAGCAACGCCGCTGCCTGGTGGTCGATCAGCGGCTGGACATCGGAGTTCGACTGCCGCTCCGGCAGTTGATCGAAGGCAACCACCGGCGCATTCGTTGTGCCCAGCCGCTTCAGCCGAATATGGCGATATTCGACACGCATCGGCGGACCCACATGCACCTGCACGCCGATCATCCCCCGACGCTGACCAGCGCCTGCATCGTTGTCGATGACTTCCGCGAACAGTCGGCCATTGAAGTACTGCTGGATGTGATTGCCCCGCGCCACAATGCGGACGGCATTCCAGCCTTCTTCCTTTCGTATGTAGGCTTGCAAGTCCGTTGGCGCTGCGAACCGCTCTACAACTGTCGCGACTTGGTTTGCTTCAACGACCGCCTTCTGCCCGCGCAACGCTAGAAACGTACGCCCGCGTTCCTCATAGACATTGCCCGTGTAACGATCACCGCCGTGGATGTCCGCCTGATAACCGCGCATCGCGAACGGAGTCTCGGGCACTTCGATGGATCGATAGTTGATGCCGCTATTGCCCGAATTCGAGATCCGATACTCCAACCGCAAATCGAAATCCGCGACCTCGCCGCCGCGCCACATGATGAACGTATTGCGGTCGAGCAACGTCTCCGGCGTTACCGTACCCACGAGCTTGCCGTCAGCAACGCTCCAGTACGTCGGGTCGCCCTCCCAACCTTCTAACGACCGACCGTCGAAGATTATTTCAAAGCCGGGCTCAAGGGGTTCTTGCGCTAGTGCCGGCAGGCCCAGCAAGCAAACGATTGAGGCTACGCGAAACAGGTGCATCGCGCACAGTGTACTCTGCTTCGAGGGAATTAGAACGAAAGACCCAGCGTGAACTGGAACGTCCGTCCGTCGTTCAGCGTGTTGGTGATCTGCCCAAAGTTGCTATCGGTCAGCGTGGTGCCGGGCTCTTGAAACTGAGCGTGGTTAAACAGGTTCAGCGATTCAACCTGCAAACGGATAGATGTATCGCCGCCTACCGAGAACTGCCGCGCGAGCGCCAGGTTCACGTTCCAAACGCCGTCTTTGCGAAACGTGTTGCGGCCCAGCGTGCCCGCAGCTTGATCCGCCGATTGGAATCCGAATGCTGCTGCAGGCAGCAACACTTGAGAATCGTCCGGATGATCCACTTTCGCGCCCAGAACGGAAGGATCAAGCACATTGGGCCGATCCGAACTCGCTCCGTCCAAATTGCCGAAGCCTGGTCCGTCGCTGCCGCTTCGCAGCGAAAACGGGCTGCCCGACTTCAGCAGCAACACGCCGTTCAACTGCCACGCCCCCATGATCCGGTCGATGAAATGATTCCCGGTCGGGTCCGCAGAAATTCCGTACACCGTATTCAGCAGGAACGCGTGCGGCTGATCGAAATTGCTCGGTCCCTTCAGCGTTCCGTGGACATCGAATTCGTCCGGGCTCTGGCTGCCGCCTCGCGCATCCCGTCCAGCCGCTGTACCGGTGTAATCCGCGCCCAAGTCGATCGCCTTGCTCCACCAATACGACGCATCGACAGTCAAGCCCGCCCAACTCGGCACGCGCAGCGTAACCTTAGCCGCATCGTAAAAGCCGCGCGATCCGTTCAGGACGTGGTACACGTCGCTGTACCTCGCATCCGGCCGCCGCTCGTTCACGTTCGAAGTCGTCGATTCCACTCCCGGGATATTCCGCGCGCGGTTCTCGGTCCATGCCGACAAGAGTTTGTGCGAGCGGCTGCCGACGTAGCCTAGCTCCAAGACCCAATCCTGGTACGGCCGCACCTCCCACGTGAAGTTGTATTGATGCGAATACGGCGTCGCCAACTCCCGGTCTAACTGGACGAAATCAGAACGCTGGTTGGGGTCCAGATTGTCCGGGTCGAAACCCTTCAGCGGGTCGACCAAATCAGGAGCGGTGAGATTCAGCCTCAGAATCCCCGGCGGATTAAAGCGAGTCTGCATAAAGCTCGCCGAGAAGATTTCGCCATACTGCAGTCCGTAGGACGCCCGGATGACGCCCCACTTGTCGCTCATCCGGTAGGCGAATCCGAAACTCGGCGCCAGGTTGTTGCAGTCGCAGTTGTAGGGGATCTCTGTCAGTCCGTTGACTTCCGTCGGAGCCGGAGCAATCTCATACCGCAGCCCGGTGTTCAACGTCAGCCGCGACGTCGCTCGCCACGTATCGCCTAGAAATACTGACGGCGTCAAAACCCGGAATCCGCGATGCGAATTGCCGATCGCTTGGCGATACCCGCTGGGGGTTCCAGCCAAGACGTTCTCGATGCGGCTACGGCCGAAGTCAGACCGAAAGCTAAACGCGCCGTTGCTCCAGCTGCTTTCGAATCCATTGATCTGCCGCCGCGCCGCTTCGAATCCCGCATTCAGCGTGTGGTTGCCGCTGGTCCGCTGCAGACGGCCCGCGTAGCGGAATGTATTCTGAGCGCGATCGAGAGGAATGGTCGAAGTCGGACCCAGCGATTCCAATGTGCGGCTGAATAGAAACGTCCGCCAGAACCAATCCTCATCTTGCTCCAGAACCGAACTCACCC
>JAQCLD010000124.1 GCA_027592785.1 Acidobacteriota bacterium | reverse complement strand
CGCGTACTCAACCATGTCCTGACCTTTACGGTTCTGGACTAAACGAACGATCAGTTGCTGAATCTTCAGCATTGGTGTCTTCTCCCTCTGTCTAAAAAAATGATTGGCTTGAGAGTTTCAAGTTCCTGCGGCTAGGCCGCATCAACCTTACGTGCCAATCATGCTCGACAGCCGAAGAGACCGGCTATGGGTAGCTAGTACCCTTTTTCGTCAGGGATATTCCCGTACGCCTCTTTAGGGAAGGAGTAGTAGGACTCTTCCGGCGGACCCTTGTAAGTTGCATAAATAGAGCGAGTTAATCGCCGGAGTGCAGTTGGACGAGCGGCCGCTTCGGGCCGCCGGATGAACTGGGTACTTGAGGGCCCCGGAAGAAATCGAAGGCCGATACCTTGTGTACGCACGACACCGTGCAGTGCGGCGCACATTCCTTCTCAAGCGAGTAGGCGCGGCGTACGTCTTCCACCGTGTAGTCGGACAGGGCAGTTCCGGGAAAACCGCGCTGTTGCGAGCAATAGTGGACCAGTCCGTCTTCGCAGATGTAGAGATAACGCGCCCCCGCCCGGCAGCGCCAGTCATTGGGCTTGCCCGCGGCGATGTTCGTCTGAAAGAAGTCCAATCTAGCGTAGGAGCGCTTCCCTAAGCGGCGGATCCGGTCCCATACGTCACGCTCGGCCCCGGAGAGCGGCTTGAGCTGGCCCGCGCCGTCGTGGATGATGCCCACTGTGGAGGTAAATCCGAGCTCGACGGCCCGCGTGGCAATGACGTAGGCGTCCTCGGCGTTCTCGATGCCTCCGCCTACCACGGAGTTGATGTTGACCTCAAAGTCGGCGTGTTCGGCCATCCACTCCAGCTTCTTGTCGAGGACTTTGAGGCTCTTTTTCGAAATGTCGTCCGGCTTGATGTTGTCGATCGAGATTTGGGCGTACTCTAGGCCCGCGTCGTTCAGCCGCTTAATACGGTCCGGGACCATGAAGTAGCCGTTGGTAATCAGGCTGGCGATGGCCCCGCGCCGGCGGACATGCGCCAGCAGGTCATCCAACTCCGGGTGCAGCAGAGGTTCTCCGCCGCTCATGGTGATAATCGAGACCCCTAGGTCGGCCAGTTTGTCGACCCGTCGCTTGAGCTCTTCGATCGGGACCGGGTTCGATACGTGGTCGTATTCGTTGCAATAGGCGCAAGCGATGTTGCACCTTCGCGTCGGGATCATCTGCGCCAACGTCGGTTTATCCGTGTTGGTCAGTCCCCGCCAGAGCATGCGCGTCTCCCGCAATTTGCGGTGGACATGAAGGCGTTTCCGACGGATGTTGGTGCGTAAGTCGACGGCCATACAGCATCCCAAGTATAGCGGCTGCCCGATTGATTTCGCGCCCTGCCAGGCCCGCGGTCGTTAGGCTGATTTGGCTGACTGAGAAGCGCGAACCGCGTCCATCGCCCGCACGAGCACTTGCACATCCGTGTCCGACACAGCTCCCAGGAGCTGGCCGTAGATGGCGTCCACGCTGTCGTCGAGGCTGTCGATGAGCTGCTTGCCTTGGGGAGTGATCAGGCACAGCACTTGCCGCCGATCGCCCGAGTGCCGATTGCGCGTGACCCAGCCGCGCCGTTCGAGCTTATCCAACAGCCGCGTGATGCCGGGAGTCTGCTCGATCATCCGCGCTCGTATCTCCAGAGTCGGGAGAGCCTCGGCGCCTGCGCCGCGCAGGATACGCAGCACGTTGTACTGCTGCATGGTGATGCCCGCTGGTTCCACGACGTTCGAAATCACCCGCCGCACCAAGTCGGAGGTCTTCAAAAGACCTAGTACGGCTTCATGCCGAATCGAATGAAAAGGCTTGGTTTGGTGTATCTCGTACTTGAGAGATCCGGTACCTTCAGACATGCTACTCCATCGTCTCTTTAGGTGGAGGCCCTGTCAATACGCCGGAGAGGCGTGTCGCCTCGACACAGCGCAAGTGTCCCAAAAGCGCGTAGCGGACTGCTGTAAATTCAGCGGATGCCGCGTTCACGGGGGCGATTGCGTTTGGCTATGCTCTTGCTACAGGACTAAGTGACCGCATAATGGAGTTGACTGATCGAGGTCGACCGCGGTTGGAAATGTTGCCAATTAGGCGAGCGCTAGTCGCCCTGCTGCTGTGCACCTGGTGTATGGCCGGGCTGGCGTACGCCCAAACCGGGTCTGCCGCCAAGGTCGTCGAGGCCCAAGGATCGGTTTCCCTCTTTCGAGACAACCAGGAATGGGTGCTTTTCCCTGGCGATCCCGTCCAACTCGGGCAAACGATCATCACTGGACCTGACGGTTTCGCCACATTGGAAGTCTCAGACGGGAGTTCGTTCCTGGTCTACCCCGACTCCAAGGTCGTTTTTCGTAAGAATCCCGGAAGCCTTCGCGACCTGATCGACGTGTTTCTGGGGCGCGTCAAGGTCCATATCAATCGACTGGGCGGAGAGCCCAATCCGACGCGCGTCTACACGCCGACCGCAGTGATCTCGGTTCGCGGAACGACGTTTGAAGTCTCGGTCGACGAATCGGAAGTGACCACTGTATTCGTTGTGGAAGGCACCGTGGGAGTTCGCCATCAGTTACTGCCCAGTTCCCGCGAGACGGTGTTAGAGGCTGGACAAAGCCTGGTCGTTGATCCGCTGGTTCCCCTGGCTAAGGCAGGGGTCGACGGAGCCGGCATCGCCAACGCTGCAGAGGACGTCGTCAGAGTCGCCGCATCGCTGTGGCGGCGCATCGGACGCGGTTCTTCCGGCGGCGGCGGAGGCGCGCCAGGCGCTGGCGGCGGAACCACTCCACCGTTGCCGACCGACGAAAAGGCCCCTGCTCCGCCTCCTCCGCCTCCCCAATAAGTACGACTTTGAAATGCGAAAGGCCGACTCATCCGAGTCGGCCTTTGCTCATTCGTGGGGATGTTACTACTGCATGAAGAACGAACTCAGCGCGAGAGCGCCGATCAGCGCCAAGAAGAAGTACACCACGTACATCTGCGTTTGGATCGCCTTTACCTCGGAACCAGCGATTCCCGAAGAGATCTTCTCGGCGAGTTTGCCTAAGAAATTCTCCGAGACTCCCGGACCAGAGCCGTTCTGCTGAAGCTCGTCTAATTGCGTGCGAAGTTCCGCAAGCTCAGACAAGGTGCTGTTCATCGATTGGGAGCTGTGGCCGTCGCCCACGGGGCCCGCTCCGCCCTCTTCCACCATGGCTAGGAGCCCGTCGATCTCTTCGTAGCGTGAGATGAGCTGTTCCAAGATTTGCGGAGACGGCCCGCCTGCTTCGCCGGACGGAGCGCCGCTTGACTGTTCCAGGTAACTCAGCCTCTCGACGAAGCTCTGCAGCTCGGAGCGCGACATTCCGCCGTTCTCGGCGATCTTCGCCTCAAGGTGCGCAATGCGCTGGTTCAATTCATCGCTTAGCTCCGTAGCTGGAGCGCCCTGTCCGCTGTCGCCATTGCGTTCGAGGGCCTGCACGCGCATGCCGATTTCGTGAAGGATATCGGCGGTCGCACTGTCAACGGAGCCGGATGGTCCGGCATTGACTAGCTGGTCGACCCGTTGGCGAAGTTCAGCAATGGCGTCCGCCTGGTCGCTGCCCGCAACCGGCGCGCGGCTTTCGAGCAGTGTCAGCCGTTCGTCGATCTGGACAATCGCCTCAGGGGCCGGTTCAGCCGATCCTTCGGGCAGTTGGCTGGTCAGTCCAGCGACGCGCTCGCGCAGTTCGTTGATCTGATTGGTCAGGCCGCTTGATCCGCCGGTCAGTTCCAGTTGGTCCAGTCTGCTAGATAGGCGATCGATCCTGCCGTCAGCAGCGGACGAACTCGACTGTTCGGTTTGCAGTTCCAGGGCTCGCAAGCGAGCCGTTAGCTCGGCCAGTCTGCCGTCGTTCTCCGCACCGCCGGATTTCTCAATGGCCGATAGCTTTTGCCGCAGCTCCTCAACGCCCGACTCACCAGCCGGCAACTTATCCAGCTTAGATTCGATCGCTGCAATGCGGCTGTCATAAACGTCGACTTCAGCAATCGCCGAGAAGCGCTCCGAGAGAGCATCGCAGCGTTGGCGCAATTCGGTAATCGCTTCGCCCGCGTCCGGGGACTGCTCGTTCTGCGACTCCAGTGCCGCGAGACGCTGTTGCAAAGCCTGCACGGCATCGGACGCCGACTGCGCCTCAATGGCCTCTTGCAGTTGGTCGACGCGCGCCGACAACGCGTCCGCCAGCGGACCGGGTGAGGAGTCCGCAATTTGACTCTCCAGCGCGGCCATCTTCTGGCTCAATTCCGTGAGTGTGCTGGAATCCGACCCGTCATCCAACTTGGCGGCCAGTTCCTCGACTTTTTGGGACACCGCCTCGAACCGGACTACGCCCTGATCGTCTGTTTCGGATTGTTCCAGCTGCGTCAGGCGTGCCGCCAATTCTTCGATCTCGCTCTTTTCAGAGACCTCCGCCAGACGGCCTTCTAGCTGATCGAACCTGCCCGACCAATCAGGCTGGGTCTGAGCTTGCGCGTCAGCCAGCTGCCCGCGTAGATCTGCGAGTTCGGTCGCCACCTTTTCGGATGAGTCGCGGGCCGCAGCCTGCAGCTCCTGAATCTGTCCGCTCAGCACGTCGCTCTCAAACACTTGTTGCGCCCGTCGCAGGGACCCTTCGACCGACGCGATGCGCAAAGCCATCTCATCGGTACGCGGATCCGTGTTGGGGGCAGCGGCTCTGCGCCGAAGCTCCTCGATCTGCTCCGACAGCCGTTCTACTCGGCTGTCCGAACCGCGCCCGCCGGAGCTCTCCAAGGCGGCAAGGCGATGCGCGATCTCGTTGATCAACGGATCAGAAGTGTCTTCGCCGATCTTCCTTTCCAACTCAGAGAGCCGTAAGAAAATCGCGTCCAGACGGGCCGGAGGCTGCGCCGATTCTTGCTGGTCGTCGGCGATCTCGGAGATCTTCTGCTTTTGGGCCTGGATCTCGCCGCGCAGTTGGCGCAACGTTTCCTCATGCAGAAACTGTGCTTCCTGCAACGCCTTGTACTGGGAGGAAATAATCGAATCCCCCTCCTGGCCGCCGCTCTCGCTCGGACGGGCGGGGAAGGCGGGCAACTCCTGCGTCTCTTCCTGGGCAGATTGGCGGACTGTGGTATCGGTCTCGTTCGGCAAAGTGATCCTCCGGCTGGCAGACCTCGCGGGCGACCTCTCCGCACCGTCGCGCGACGGGCGTGGGTCCTAGCTGTCAGCCTGTATCGAGTGTCACGGCGGGTTCTCAGGGGGCCAATAAGCGTCTTATCCTAATTCCCTGCCAAGAGAAAGCTTACGGCCCCGCTTCGCAGGGGCAGGGCGTTCGCGGCCAAGTCGCACAAAGGTCTGAAGATCGTCGAAACGTTACGGGCTTCGGAGGAATCTGTGCTTCAAGGCGGCATCCGCTGCTAGAATCTAGGTTCTATTCCTTAGATAAATGAGCAACAGTACTCCAACATCGAATCTTTCGAGCCCGCGGGGCGAGGGAGATTTTGAGTTCCACGACACCGCGGCCAAGTCGAGCTTCGGTGACGTCATCAAGAAGCCCAGGACGATCATCAGCATCCTCTTGGCGCTGGCTGTCCTGGGCCTCGTGATCTGGCTTCAGCAACGGGCCATTTCCACTGAGTTGCCCCCGCCAAAGGCGAGCTATGAGCTGTTGCCCAACATCGGCTTGACCGAAGGCGTCCCAATCGCCATCAAGCTCAACCAGGTCGCGATTTTCCAAATCAGCGATCCGCTCGCCGGCGGCGGCAGCGCCGACCGTGCACGGCAGATCATCGAGAACCTGGAGGGTGCGATTCAGGACTTGGTCGACGCTCCAGGCCGGGAAATCACGCTGGATGAACGCGGCGACTACCCGACGATTGTCCAGTCTGCCCCCGACGGCACTGGTAGGCGTGAAATCGTCCAGCCCGACGCGGATGACTTGATCCTCGCTGGCATCGAAGATCCCAAGGCGGTCGCCAGGATCTGGGCTGAGCGGCTGACCGATGCGCTCAAGGCGCTGATGTTCGCCGAACCTCCGGAATTCACACAAAGATCGGAATTTGGAAACGCCCTGGAGACTATGCTTCTGGGCGCACGAGGCGAGCACGGCGCGATATCTGACGAGTCGCTTGACGCCTCGTTCGAACTGTTGAGCGACTCCCAGAAACTCGCCCTGACCGAGTTGCCTGCGCGGCCTGGCGTGACGACCGAAGCGGCCTTGGGCGCAGTGCCTCCCGCTCAGCCCTGAGCGTCCAGCAGCGCCAGGAATCGTTCGATTTCGGTCTCGGTGTTGTAGAAGTGCGGCGCCGCGCGGATGTAGCCTTTTCGCGCGGACACGGAGACTCGATTGGCGGCGAACCGCTGCCGCGTGGCCTCCGTGTCGATTCCGTCTTTGCGGAAACTGACGATCCCTGAGCCAGTCGACCGGCTGCGAGGCGCGCCCAGTTCGAAGCCGCGATTCGTCACGTGGTCCGCTATGCGGCCCGTCAGGTCCAAGACTCTCTCCGAGATCTCTTCGACCCCCGTTTCCAAAAACAACTCAATCGAAGCCCGCAAGCCAAAGCAACCGATGGTGTTCAAAGTGCCGCACTCGTAGCGGCCGGCATCGGGGCGCAAGACTTCTTCCACGCTGTGCTGGGGGAAGCCCCTGACGTTCGTCCAGCCGAATTCAACCGGCTCCACCTGCAGCATGAGCTCGTGATCGATGTAAAATAACGCGCAGCCTTCGGGCCCCAAAAGCCACTTGTGTCCCGAGGCGGAGAGCGCGTGAATGCCGCTGCGTTTTACGTCGACCGGGAACGGTCCTAACCCCTGCACGGCGTCTACCACAAACAAGCAGCCTCGCCTTCTGCAAATCTCGCCCGCCGCGTCCAGGTCCAAGCGGAAGCCGCTCAGGTACTGCACGAAGCTCACTGCCAGCAGCCGTGCGCCGTCGCAAGCCCGATCCAGCTCGTCCAAATCGATGCAGCCGTCACGCAACTCAAGCCAGCGCAGCTTCACGCCGCGTCGTTCCAACCTGGCCCAAGGAAAGTAGTTAGCCGGAAACTCACCTTTTACTGCCACCACGATGTCGCCAGCTCGCCAGTCCAGGCCGGTGGCCACGAAGCTCAGCCCCTCCGACGTGTTCTTCGTGACGGCAATCTCTGAAGAGGACGCGCCAATCAGTCGCGCGGCAGCCTTTCGCAGACCCGCTACGCAATCCACCCAACCCGTCCAGTTGCAGCCGCCCGCTTCCATTTGGTCCGTCGCCATCATCTGCATCGCCTGCGCCGAGCGCCTCGGCAGAGGACCCGCCGCCGCGTGGTTTAAATAGATGAAACGATCGCGGACTGGGAATTCGTCTAAATAGGCGGGTAGGTTCATTGCGATAGGCCGGACTTCGAGTTTACCGGACTAGGCGCCGGGCTTATACTGGTAGCGAATTGCGTAGCAGGAGGATCCGAGCGATGAAAGTGGTGACGGAACGTCTCGTTGTGGCGCTTCTAAGCTTGGCGCTCGCCCTGCCGATGCACGCCGCGGACAAGGAATCCAAGAACAAGGGCGGCAAAAAAGATCCGGACGCAATTGGCGAGCGCGACGTCGGCGGCGGCATGAACTTCTACTCTCTTGAGAAAGAGATCGCCCTGGGCAAGAGCATGGCTCAGCAGGTCGAGCGCAACTCGCGCATCATCGACGATCCGATCATCTCCGAGTATGTCAATCGCGTCGGGCAGAACCTGGTTCGTAACTCGGACGCCAAGGTCCCCTTCACCATCAAATTGGTCGACGACGAATCGGTCAACGCTTTCGCGCTCCCCGGCGGCTTCTTCTTTGTCAACACGGGCCTGTTCTTGCGAGCCGACAACGAAGCCGAACTCGCCGGCGTCATGGCTCATGAAATCGCGCACGTCGCGGCGCGCCACGGCACCAAGCAGGCGACCCGCGGACAGCTGATCAACTACGCATCGATTCCGCTCATCTTCATGGGTGGATGGACAGGCTACGGCATCCGCCAGGCTGCTTCCTTCGCCATCCCGATGGGCTTCTTGCAGTTCTCCCGCGGCGCTGAGTCGGAAGCCGATTTGCTCGGTCTGCAGTACATGTACAAGACCGGCTACGATCCGACCTCCTTCGTCGACTTCTTCGAAAAGCTGCTTGCTGACCAGAAGCGCAAGCCGGGCACGCTCTCCAAGTTGTTTGCGAGCCACCCGCCAACCGGCGACCGCATTACCCAGACGCAGGAACGTATCGAAGAGTTGCTCCCCTCCAAGCCTCAGTACGTGGTCACCAGCTCCGAGTTCCTCGACGTTCAGGCTCGCTTGGCCTCACTCACTCGACGGACCAAGTCGCAGGACGATAAGGAAGAAGAAGGTAAGCCTACCCTGCGGCGGAACCCGTCCGACGAGACGATTCCGGTGGACGGTGAGCCCTCCGATGAACCCGAAGAAGACGAACGGCCGACGCTCAAGCGCCGCTAACGCTCGAGGTTAGTCCTAGGTTCCGTTAGCCCCGCCGTTAGGCGGGGCTTTCCATTTGGGCCGCGGGAGAAATTTATCGGGCTCAAGAACCCAAACCGTCGCGCTACCGCCGCATGACCGCCTGTCTAGTTTCGAGTGAGCGCCGGTGTGTTTCAGAGACAATGACGGTTAAACCTCACGCCATGGCCGAACAACCCTACGACGCAGTGCTCCTCGTTTCTTTCGGTGGTCCCGAGGGCCGCGATGAGGTGATCCCGTTTCTCGAAAACGTCCTACGTGGTCGCAACGTTCCTCGTGAGCGCATGCTGGAGGTGGCCGAGCATTACTACCACTTCGACGGCGTGAGCCCGATTAACCAACAGAACCGCCAATTGCTCGCCGCCTTGCAAGCCCGGCTTGCCGCCGATGGGCCGAACTTGCCCGTCTATTGGGGCAATCGAAACTGGGATCCGTTCTTGACCGACGCCCTGCACCAAATGCGTAGCGACGGAGTCAAGCGAGCGCTGGCGTTTGTGACCTCCGCCTACAGCTCCTACTCGGGATGCCGGCAATATCGCGGCAACATCGCCGATGCCCAGACCGCGGTAGGCGCCGACGCTCCAGCCATCGACAAGATTCGGGCGTTCTTCAATCACCCCGGCTTCATCGGGCCCATGGCAGGGCGCGTCCAAGACGCCTTCGCTAAGATTCCCGTTGAACGTAGTGCGGCGGCTGAACTGGTCTTCACCGCGCACAGCGTGCCTCTATCGATGGCCGCCACGTCGAAATATGTGGACCAATTGGACGAGGCTTGCCGGCTTGTAGGCGAGGCCGTCGGACGGACCGACCACCGGCTGGTTTGGCAAAGCCGCAGCGGCCCGCCGACTCAGCCCTGGCTCGAACCGGATATCTGCGACCACCTCAGGCAACGCCGCGAACAAGGCGTTGGGGATGCCGTCGTTGTGCCGATCGGATTCATCTCCGACCACATGGAAGTGCTTTTTGACCTCGACACCGAGGCGCAGCAGGTCGCCTCAGACGTCGGCCTCAACCTGGTGCGCGCCGGAACTGTGGGGACCCATCCGGACTTCGTCGGCATGATTCGCGAATTGATTCTGGAGCGCACTTTGCCCGATTCGACGCCGCGCCGCGCCCTCGGCGGTCTAGGACCTAGCCATGACTTCTGCCCGGTCGATTGTTGCCCCGCGCCGCAGCGAGCGGCAAGGCCCTCCGTCCAACAGGCTTAGCCGAGCAACTTCCGTATTTTTTGATGAAGCTGAGCCCATTCATAGGGCTTGGACACGTAGTCGTCGGCATGCGCGCTGAACGCCGCCTCCACATCGCCCATCCTACTCAAGGCCGTCACCATGTTGATCGGAATACGCCGCGTCGACTCTTCTTCTTTCAGCATCCGGCATAAGGTGACGCCGTCGATACCCGGCATCATTACGTCCAGCAAGATGATGTCCGGCACTTCAGCCACAGCCCGGGCGTAGCCCAATTGGCCGTCTTGCTCTAAGGCGACCCGGAAGCCCTCCATCTCCAAGCGGAAAGCAAGCGGACGGACGATGTCTTGTTCGTCGTCGACAATCAACACCGAACCGCGACTAGCTGGCGATTTCATGTCCTCTTCAATGCTGCGTCGTCGTGGTAGCGTCGGCGTCGGGAACCATTCGCAATAGATCGTCGACGATTCGTTGGGCCGAACTGATGGCCAGCCTTGTGGAGCGCGACAACGATTCGTCATCCGCAGCCATCTTGAGCATGTCCGCGAGCCCTCTGACTAGACTGGCCATTCCCTCCTGTGAGCTGTCGCGGGCCGGTCTACTTTTGATCGGAGCCAACTTGCAAATGCGTGCCACAATCGCTTTGGCGCCCGCCGTCTTTGGCAAAGAGTCGGTCGCGCCCAGGTCGAGCGCTTTGCGGCGAAACTCCGGGTCCGTGTTGCACGAGAACAGCACCACCTGCGTCTCGAACCACAGTGGGTTCGACTTGATGATCCTGGTGAGTTCGATGCCGTTGATCTCCGGCATCATGAAATCGGCCAGGACGACGTCCGCCCTCTCCTTATTCATCTGCTCCAGCGCCTCGGCTCCGTTCCGGGCCACCGCCAGGTCGTAACCCTGCGCTTCCAGTCAGCCCCCGATCCGTGGGTAAGCGAGGAGCAGCAGCGGCGTGGGAAGCGGAGAGTCTAGTAAGCAGGGGCCGAGGGCGAG
>JAQCLD010000019.1 GCA_027592785.1 Acidobacteriota bacterium | reverse complement strand
CACCGGCGGGCAAGCTCTGCTACCGTCAACGCGTCGCGATGGCCAAAATGGAAATCCCGGCTTAGGTGTTCGGGTGCTTGGCACGCCGAGGTTTTGCTAGGAGCTCTGGGGAGGGCTGAAGTCAGATGCGTTTGGCATCATTTAGACATTTTGTGTGGGTTGGCCTATTGGCGGCCACGGCAGCCTTGGCGCCTGGCGCGCACGCCGCGACCTACACCGTATTCGGTAATTTAGACTCGAACAATGTTGCCGAGTTCACCTTCGCCGACATTCCGTTCTCAAACGTCGACGCAACCGGCTTTACCGTTGCGTTTACGGTAAAGAACGCGTCACCGCTTTTTGATCCGACCATCACGGCCATCGCTCTGACCGTTCCGACCGCGGTAACTGGGTTCAACGCAGCCGCGTCAACGATTCCAGCTAATTGGGATACCTACTTCGAAATCGGAGGGGTCAACACTCCTCAACCCCTTGGCATGTTCGACTTCTGTGCGGAGTCGGGCAATGGCGACAAGAACTGCGGGGGCGGTAATCCGAACGACGGCATCGCGAAGGGAGCTTCGTTCGCCTTCAGTTTGAGATTTCTTGGCGACTTTGACGGCGTGACCCTATCGTCGATCGATTTCGTTCCTTTGGCAGCTCGTTTTCAAGAAACGGGTGAAGACGGGAGCGGTTCCGACGTAGCGATTTGCCGGAACGGGAATTGCGACGAGAGCGATATGCCGGATGTTCCCGAGCCGTCGACGATGCTGCTGATGGGCGGCGCTCTTCTTGGACTGGGCTTGCTCAAGAAGAAGCGGATTAGCTAGATCCTCTCCTTGACTGTTAAGACGGAAAGCGGGTCGCGCGAGCGGCCCGCTTTTTTCGTTGGCCTACTTGGTGACGTCGAAGTAGATGCAGTCGGGGTGGTGGAAGACGAATGCGCTCACGCTGGCTTCGGGCTCCATCATGGAGCCTTCGGTCAGTTCGACGCCGATCTCTTCGGGCTTGAGGGCGGCGAAGATTTGCGCTTGGTCGTCGAGATCGGGGCACGCGGCATAGCCGGGGCTATAACGGCGTCCGCGGTACTCGCTCTTGAGACGATCTTTCATCGACAGGTCGGCAGGGTCCGGGGAACCCCAGTCTTCGCGCAAGCGGCGGTGCAGCCACTCGGAGCATGCCTCCGCCGTCTCCAGCGCTAGGGCCTGCAGCGCGTGCATCTTGAGGTACTCCCCGGCGGTTTTGTACTCCTCAGCCTTTTCGCGAACTCCCTGCCCTGCGGTGACGACAAACATGGCGACGGAGTCGCGTGCGTCGTTGGCGGCGGGCATAACGTAGTCGGAGAGGCAGAGACCGTCTTCGCGCTTCTGACGCGGAAAGGTGAACGCTGCGACAGGCTTATCGGCGCCGGCCTCGAAGAGCGTGATGCCGTTGCCTACGGCCGTCGCTTCAAAGAACTGCCAGACGGCGCGGACTTTGAGCAGGTCCTTGGCTTCTTGCTTCACTGCTTCGATTGAGTCGAATAGTGAGAGAGCTTTCGGGTCGCGGCTGGCGAGGGCCTTTTCGAAGTTCCCCTTGAAGCCCAGGTGATGGGTGTAGAGCATCGCTGGGTTGATGTAACTCCAGACCTCTTCGAGTTGCGGCACGTTGCGGACGATGCGGTTCGGATACGGCGGAGGCAGCGGCGGCACGTCCAGACTGGCCCGCGTACTACGGACGGTGGACTCCTCGACGACTTCCTCGACGGCAACTGGCGTCTCGACCGGAGCGGTCTCGCGCTCGGTGGTGAGCTTGATCAACTCGGCGGGGTCCATCAGCCGGTTCATGAGGCTGAGGCCGGTCATGGCGTCATTGGCGTAGCAGGTGACCGAGCCGTAGGCAGGCGCAATGCGCTTGCGGGTAAAGCTATCGGACAAGGCGGCGCCGCCGACTAGGAGGGGCACGTTGACGCCGGCGTCTTTGAGATCGCTGCCGGTGACGATCATTTGCTGGGCGCTCTTCACCAAGAGGCCAGAGAGGCCGATGGCGTCGGGCTTGTGCTTGCGGAACGCCTGTACGAGAGTCTCGGGCGTGACCTTGATGCCCAGGTTGATAACCCGGTAGCCGTTGTTGGTGAGGATGATGTCGACGAGGTTCTTGCCGATGTCGTGGACATCGCCTTTGACGGTGGCCAGCAGGAGGGCGCCCTTGTTGGAGCCTTCTTCTTTCTCCATGAACTGTTCGAGGTGCGAGACGGCGGCCTTCATCGACTCGGCGGATTGCAGGACCTCGGCGACGATCAGTTCGTTGTTGTTGAACAGGCGGCCAACTTCAGCCATGCCGACCATGAGCGGGCCGTTGACGATGTCGAGCGGCGCGGCTTCGGCGCGTTTGAGATCAAGGTCGGCGATGAGGCCTTCCTTCGTCCCTTCGATGATGTAGTTGGCCAAGCGCTCGTCTAGCGGCAGGTCGGCGGCGACCTTTTTGACCTTCTTATTGACTCGGAAGTGCTCGGTGATGGCGGCGATGTGGTGCTGGTTGAACTCGGCGCGCTGCTCCGGCGGTTGTTCGCGGTAATCTTGCGGCGCGTCGACGCCTTCGGGAGGCGTATTCCAAAGGAGCCCTTCGGCGAGCCTGCGCTCGTTGTCGGGGATCTGGGCGTAACGTTCCAAGCCCTGAGTGTTGACGATGGCTAGATCGAGGCCCGCTTTGGTGGCGTGATAGAGGAAGACGGAGTTGATGACTTCACGAGCCGCGCCGGGAAGACCGAAGCTGACGTTCGAGACGCCGAGGACGGTCTTGCAGAGGGGTAGCTCTCGCTTGATGGCCCGAACAGCCTCGATCGTTTCGACTGCGGAGCCGCTGTAGTTCTCATCGCCGGTGCCGCAGGGGAAGACGAGCGGATCGAAGATGATGTCTTCTTCGGGGAACTGCCACTTGTCGACGAGAAAGTCGCGTGAGCGTTTGGCGATCGCCAGTTTGCGTTCGCGGGTGATGGCTTGCGCTTGCACGGGGTCTTCGTCGATGGAGCCGATGACGACCGCGGCGCCGAAGCGCTTGAGCAGCGGGACGATCTTTTCGAAGCGCTCTTCGCCGTCTTCGAAGTTGATGGAGTTGACGATGCTCTTGCCCTGGCTCAGCTTGAGTGCCAGCTCGACGGATTCCGGGCTGGTGCTGTCAATCATCAGCGGGGCTTTGCTGGCGCGGGTGATCTTGGGATAGAACTTGGCGATGTCGTCGAGTTCGTCGCGGTCGGGGTTCTCGAGGTTGATGTCGATGATGTGCGCGCCGTTCTTGACCTGCGCGCGGCCGACTTCGGCGGCTTCGTCGAAGCGCTCTTCGGTGATCAGGCGTTTGAACTTGCGCGAGCCGACTTCATTGGTGCGTTCGCCGACAAGCAGCGGGCGGTTGTCTTCGGTCGCCTCGATGAGATCGGTTCCGGTGTAGAAGGTACGGCGTACTCCGCTGGCGCGGCGCGGAGCGCGGCCCTCGATCATCTCGCCGATCTGGCGAATGTGCTCGGGGGTGGTACCGCAGCAGCCGCCAACGATGTTGAGCCAACCGTTGCGGACGAAGCGCTCCAGCGACTTCGACAACGACTCGGGCGTCTCGCCGAACTGACCTGTATCGCTGTCGGGCAGACCGGCGTTGGGGTAGCAGGAGACGCGAGTCGTCGAGAGCTCGTGAATCGAGCGGATGTGGTCGGTCATGAACTCGGGACCGGTGGCGCAGTTCAGGCCGATCGACAGGAGATCCACATGCTGCAGCGAGGTCACCAGGGCATCGGCAGCTTGACCGGCGAGCATGGTGCCGTTGTCGTTGATCGTGCCGGAGACCATCACCGGCAACTTGTAGCCGAGCTGTTCGCAGGCTTGGTCGATGCCGACGAGTCCGGCCTTGATGTTGCCGGTGTCGAGAGCGGTTTCGAGTAGGAAGACGTCAACGCCGCCTTCGGCCAGCGCGAGCGCTTGGGCGCGATAGGATTCAGCGAGTTCGTCGAAGGTGATGCCGCCGGTCGTATTGAGCGACTTGGTAGTGGGCCCCATGGAACCGGCGACGAAGCGCGGGCGGTCGGAGGTAGAGAACTCATCGGCGGCCAGGCGAGCGAGTTGAGCCGCGAGATGGTTGACCTCTTCCACCTTGTCTTCGATGCCGAACTCAGCCAGCGTGACCGAGGCGCCGCCGAAGCTGTTGGTCTCGACGATATCGGACCCGGCCGCGAAGTAGGCGCGGTGGATGTCCTTAATGATTTCTGGTTTGGTGAACAGCAGGTTCTCTGTGCAGTTTTCGAACTGCGGGCCGCCGTAGTCCTCAATCGTGACGCCGCGGGCATGGATCTGGGTCCCCATACCCCCGTCGAGCAAGAGGATGCGGGAGTCCAACAACTCCTTGAGGAGCTTGACACGGTCGCTGCGATTGTTCATGAAGTGCGGGCGGACGCCACTGGGCGCCGCTATCTCGATTATAGGCGCCGTAGCGCTGCGGGGTGTGCCGTATTCATCCTACCGCTATGACAACAAGCCACTTAGGGCGACTTCCCTTGGCCCGAAAACCTTAGCTCGATACACCGGCTTACAGGACCTCGGTACTAGGGGTAGAACACGTACTGCAGTTTGAATACGGCACCTGCGTACCGCCTAAAAAACGAACCGCTGAGCCCATGTCCTCTGGACGGTCACCGCAGATAACCTTGCTGTGCAGGTCAGGGAACTCCAAAGAGAGCGCCTGCAGGGAGCACACACAGATGAGAACGAATTCACGAGTATGGCGAGGCAGCAAGAAGAAAGGCATCATGCTGATGCTGTTTGCAATTCTGCTGGCGCCGTTGTTAGCGCTAGTCCGTCTGACGATCGACGGCGGAAGAATCTACTTCGAGAAGCGCCGCATGCAGGCGGCCGCGGATGGCGGCGCTTTCGGCGCCGCCCGTGAAATTCTGCGCGGCAACGACTCACTGGTCGTTTCTGGCGGCCAGGACGACGCCGAACTGAACGGCTTTGACAACGACGCCTCCGACATTACGGTGACGGTTAACCGGCCTCCGTCAACGGGACCGAATAGCGCCAATAACAACGCCGTCGAGGTGATTATCCAACGGCCGATCCCGACGACCTTCCTGCAGGTCATCTCGAGGCAGAGCTCGACGGTTCGGGCCCGCGCCGTGGCAGGCGTGGTCGACGAGTTAGATCCGCCTTGCATCATCGCGTTGAACCCGACCGCATCGGGAGCAATCACAGTCTCGGGTACGGCGGACATTTACGGGCCGGACTGCACGGTGCTAGCGGAGTCGAATAGTCCGAGTGCGATTACGACGAACGGCGGCGTGTCGTTGGTCGCGGGCGGCATCGGTTACGGCAACTTCGGCGGCGGCTTTGTACAGAACGGCCAGGGCACGATCAGCCCAACGCCGGTGCCGGTACCTGGTCCGGGCGACCCTTTCTGGGAACTTCCGGAACCCAACCCAGCGGCCTACCCCCCGCAAGCCACGGCAAAACTGCAGACAGGCACCTCGATGGTGCTGAACGAAGGCGTCTACAGCGGAGGCATCAAGATCACCGGCGGCGACATCGTCCTCAACCCGGGCATCTACATTGTTGACGGTTTTGAGATGACGGGTGGGTCGATCACCGGCAATGGCGTGATGATCTACAACCTGGGTACAAATCAGAACAACAACATCAGCATCGGCGGCAACGTTCAGGTCGACCTCCACGCGCCCTACTCGGGGACCTACGAAAACATGCTGTTCTTCAACAGCCGCTACGCGGTCGCCGGAAACGGGAACAGCAGCAACGCTGACGGTACGCTGCTCGGCACCAGCGACTCCATCTACGACGGCATCATGTACTTCCCGACGGTCGGGCTGCGGTACGGCGGCAACGCGACGCAGGATTCACCCTTCGCGATGATTGTGGCCGACACCATCACCTTCGCAGGCACTCCGCAACTCGGCGTGAACTGGGAAGACAACGGACGCAACCCTCCTAGCCAACAGGTATCGCTGCTCGAATAGGCGCTAGTAACGACAACAGGGAACACAGGAGAAAATGCCATGTTGAAACTGATCAATCGCTTAAAGGACGCCCGCCGGGGCAGCATTATGGTCGAGGCCGCTCTGGTCATCCCGCTAGCCTTCATGCTCTGCGTCGGGGCCACGGACTTCGCCCGGCTCTTCTACCACGCCCTGACGGTCAAGGGCGCTTCGAGCGGAGCGGCTCTCTACGGCGCGCAGGAGTTGCTGCGATCGGGAGACATCTCGGGAATGGCGTCCCGGGCGACGGCGGACGCAGGGAACTTGGAAGCCGTCACGGCGACCCCCACGCAGGTCTGCAAATGCCCCACTGCGCCCCCGTTCTCTTGCGTCGACTACAACACGACGGTCTGCGCTGGATACGGCAAGGCCCGAGCGTACGTCCGGGTTCAGGTGAATCAGGACTTCAGCACGATCGGACGCTACTGGAACGTGCCCAACCAAACGAACATTCGCGAAGCCAGCTGGATGCTGGTCAACTAAGGAAAGCGGGAAGGACACAGGAGCAAAACATCATGCGCAAATCAAACGACAAACGACGGGCCAACGTAGAACGCGGAGCGGAGATGGCGGAATTCGCTCTCAGCTTCCTGCTCTTCCTGATCCTAGTGGTCGGCATCTTCGAAGGCGGGCGCCTTGTTTGGACCTACGAAACGCTAGCGCACGCAGCCCGGCAGGGCGCCAGGTTCGCGATCGTCCACGGCGAACGCAATCCTCTCGGCGACGATACGGCCATCACGGCGGCCGTCCAGGCTCAGGCCGTGGGCTTGCCGTCCGGCGACCTAACTGTGAATACGGTGTGGTCTGACGCCGACAAGAAGGGCGGCAGCGTAGTCACGGTGTCAGCCACCTACCCGATTAGCTTTATCGCTTCACCGCTGGTCTTTGGCGCCAATGGCCTAAGCCTTACGGCCAGGTCTCAAGCGACCGTAGCCGACTAGTTATCTCTCCTGTGCCCCGACGACTGCCGTCCCTTGCGCGAAAGCGCCTGGGGCGGCTTTTTCGTTTAATCAGCGGAACGCTGTAAGATACCGGTTTGGGAAAAGCACGCATCGGTCGCCGCATCCTGCCTGGCCCGCCTCCGCAGCCGCCAGGCTTTGTTTCGTTGTCCATGTTGCATGAGCCGGGGAAACCGCCCGTGCCGAAGGAAGAGGACGGCGGCCCGTGTCACCTCTGCAATGCAGCCTGTTGCCGCTACTTCGCGCTGCAGATCGACAAGCCCAAGGCCAAGCAAGACTTTGACCACATCCGCTGGTATTTGTGTCACGAGGGCGTGGCTGTGTGGGTCGACGACGGCGACTGGTACCTGGAGGTACGCACGGTCTGTCGCCATCTGCAGCCTGACAATACTTGCGGCATCTACGAGACCCGTCCGCAGATCTGCCGTGACTACGGCTTGCCTGGGGAAGACCCCTGCGAGTTTTTCACCAAGGACATGGAGTACGACCTGTACTTCCCCGACGATAAGACATTCGATACCTGGTACGCAGAGCGCAAGGCGCGTAAGAAAGCCAAGAAGCACAAGAAACGCAAAGCCGCCTAACCGTCAGCCGAGGAGTCGCCGCAGGAAGTGCGGGAGCCACATCAAATTCTAATCGTCATCGGGCTGTTGCTCCTGCTCGGTCTGGTGACTCATGTGGTTGGCCGCCGAACTGCGCTGCCCCGCGTAACGCTGCTCTTGCTCTTCGGCCTCTTGATAGGGCCATCAGGATTTGGCCTACTGCCTGACGCTCAAGAGCACTGGTTCCCGGTGGTCGCGGACATGGCGCTTGTCATGGTGGGCTTTCTGCTGGGCGAGCGGCTGACGGTTAGACGTCTTAGGAGTATCGGCAAGCCCGTACTGTGGATTTCGCTTGCCGTCGTCGGCACGACGGCATTGGTGATGGCGTTTGGATTGGCAGCGCTAGGACTGCCGCTAACGCTCTGCCTGTCCCTGGCCGGAGTAGCCACCGCGACCGACCCCGCTGCGACTATGGCTGTCGCCAAAGAAATCAACGCGCAGGGTCCGTTCACGGACACGCTGCTGGCCATCGTCGCTGTAGACGACGCCTGGGGCTTGATGCTTTTCAGCGTGCTCCTGGGGACGGCAGAGGTTCTAGCGGGAGGAGTTGTCGGCGGAGGAGCGCTGCTGCACGTTCTTTGGGAAATCGGCGGAGCAATAGGATTGGGGGCGCTGCTCGGCCTGCCGATGGCTTACCTGACCGGGCGCATCGAGAAAGGAGAGCCCACGCTGGGCGAGGCGCTTGGCGTTGTCTTCCTTTGTGGAGGAGTAGCGATCTGGATTGGCGTCTCCTTCTTGCTGGCCGCCATCACATTGGGCAGCGTCGTCGCGAGCCTGGCAAAACACCACAAGAGACCGTTCCACGCGATTGAAGGCATCGAGATGCCTTTTCTGGTCATGTTCTTCGTACTCGCCGGCGCGTCTCTCTATCTACGTTCGTTGGCCGCCGTTGGAGAGCCCGTAAACCGTTTCGTCTTGCTGCGCACGGGATCTCGGGTTCTTGGGGGATGGTTGGGGAGTCGCCTGGCCGGGGCGCCGGTCTCGACGAGGCGTTGGATTGGTTGGGCGCTCATGCCCCAAGCGGGAGTAGCCGTTGGGATGAGTTTGTTGGCCGCGCAACGTTTTCCGGAGATTGCCGACACGATTCTGCCGGTTGTTGTTGGGTCCACGGTTCTGTTTGAAGTCTTGGGCCCCATCGCCACCCGTATAGCCCTGCGGGCGGTGGGAGAGGCGCAGCTTGAACCTTTGGCACCTTGAACTCGGAACTCGGTAGAATGCCCTTTGGCCTTCGTTTCCCGTATTCATGGCGCTTAAGCTCTACAACACCCTCACCCGTAGCCTGCAAGAGTTCAAACCGGCGGACGGAGACACCGTGCGAATGTACTCGTGCGGTCCGACGGTCTACAACTTCGTGCATATCGGCAACCTGAGGACGTTCACGTTCCAGGACATCTTGCGCCGCTACCTGGGACACGAGGGCTGGAAGCTGCGGCACGTCATGAACATCACCGACGTGGACGACAAGATCATCGCCAATGCGATGGCCGCTGGCCAGACGATTCAGGAATACACAGCGAAGTATCGTAAAGCGTTCGAAGAGGACTGCGCCGCAGTCAGGCTGGAGACTCCGGAGAAGATTACGCCGGCGACCGAATACATCCCGCAGATGATCGACTTGATCAAGAAGATCGAAGCGAAGGGATGCACGTACGAGAGCGACGGATCGACCTACTTTCGCATCGCGGGCTTTGAGGACTACGGCAAGCTGTCGCGGATCGACGCCAAAGGCATGAAGGCCGGCGCTCGCGTCGACAACGACGAGTACGAGAAAGACAACGCACGAGACTTCGCGTTGTGGAAGGGCGCCAAGCCGGGCGAGCCTGCCTGGGATAGCCCGTTCGGGCCGGGCCGGCCGGGCTGGCACATTGAGTGTTCCGCGATGGCGGTTGCCGAGCTGGGCGACACATTCGACATCCACACGGGCGGCGTCGATCTGACCTTCCCGCACCATGAGAATGAGATCGCCCAGTCGGAGGCAGCGTCGGGCAAACCGTTTGTGCGCTTCTGGGTTCATGGCGAGCATTTGTTGGTCGAAGGGCAGAAGATGTCGAAGTCGCTGGGCAACTTCTACACCTTGCGCGATCTGCTGGCCAAAGGATATTCGGCAGCGTCGATTCGCTACTTGCTTTCGACGACGCCGCATCGCAAGCAGTTGAACTTTACGTTTGACGGGCTCAGGGGAGCGCAAGCAGCCATCGAACGTTTGCGGAACTTCAAGCGGCGCCTAGAGACGGAACAGTTCCCAGAAGGGGCTAGCGCGGCAGCGGCAGAGCGTGCGACACGGGCGATTCGCGAGTTCGAAGCGGGCCTGGACGACGACTTGAATACGGCGCAGGCTGTGGCCGCCCTGTTTGAGTACGTTCGGGACGTCAATTCGGCGATCGATACGGGCGAGTTCAGACAGGACGATGCCGCCGAAGCCGGTCGCGCACTCGCTGTCTTCGATTCGATCTTCGACGTGTTGAATCCCGACTCGGGAACCGCGGCGACGACAGACGGCGACCCCGCGGGATCCGCACGGCCGTCCGGAGAAGAAATCGAAGCGCTCATCGCGAAGCGTGCGGAGGCGCGCAAGTCACGCGACTTCGCGTTAGCGGATCAGATCAGAGACGAGGTGCAAGCCAGGGGCGTGGTCCTTGAGGATACCCGCGCCGGCGTCAGCTGGCACTACGCAGATCAGTAATACGGATGAACCAAGAAGGAGAAATCATGACGGAAGCGAAGAGCGGAGACACCGTTAAGGTGCATTACACCGGAACCCTGGAGGACGACACCGTTTTCGACTCCTCACGTGAGCGCGACCCGCTGGAGTTCAAGCTCGGCGCCAACATGGTTGTCCCTGGCTTTGAGAATCTCGTCGTGGGCTTGAAGGAAGGAGAAACGGCGAAGGAGACGATCCCTTGCACCCAGGCCTACGGCGAGCGCCGCGATGAATTACAGCTTGAGGTCAAGCGGGACAACATTCCCGCCGACCTCGACCTGAGCGTTGGCATGCATTTGCAGATGCAGTCACCTGATGGCCAGAGCGCCAGCGTAGAGGTCGTCGAACTCAGCGACGACACGGTCAAATTGGACGCTAACCATCCCTTGTCGGGCAAAGATCTGACCTTCGAAGTGGAACTGGTCGAGCTCAACCCGGCCGACTAGACCTTCCTACGTCGAGTGCGGCCAGCCAGCCCAAGAACTAGCAGGGCTCCGCCAAGCAGGGTGATAGCCGTCGGCTCGGGCACTGCAGGGAACTCGTTGGTCGGCGGCAAGGGATCCGGCGGCAGAATCGGCTGGTGGGGCGCAAAGCGTACTTCCACGATAAAGTCGTTGAAGTCGCGGTCTGAAGCCCGATAGGGAATGTTGCTCAACCAGTCCTCAAATCCGAGTACGAAAACGCCGGGGCGATTCTTGATGGCGAAAGACACCATCTGGTCCGTCCCCTTGGCGTTCAGGGACAGGTCGGAATAAACCGTGCCCACCCCCGGATCTCCGAACGCCGCGTCATACCAACGGAAGGATGGGCCGAAAAAGGCGAAGGTGTCGTCGAATAGCGTTTGCGAGAAGAGCCCATTTTGGGTGACAGTCGGGCCGAACTGAAAATTGTCCGTGCCGTCGCAGATCTCGCATACCCCGAGCCGTTGTTTGGCGCCGGCCGCCTTGCCGATGGCCGTGGCTCCGATGATGTCTCCGGCGGCCCAGACGCCGTCTAGGTCATCGGAGATTAGCTCGTAGTTCCCTGCTCCGTAAATGGCGTCGAGAAGATAGAAGAGGCTTGGTTCACCGGGATTGGTGTTGATGGCGGTGAGAGCGGCGGCGCTCCCGTGAGCGGCCGCGGACGCCGCTAGGACGGTGACCGTGAGAATCGCTCGAATCAAGTTGAAGTTTTTCAATGTGGTATCCCCCTTCGTTGGGATACTTCGATGCTGGGGCCGACTCACGCGCAGCGAAATGCCCTGCCGGTACTGAATATCGGTGTGTTACTAGTACCGGAAAGCTGTCGGTTCTTGGCGACCGCGGACCAATCGGGCAGTACGCAACGGCCATGGCCTTTGCGCGGCAATGGCCCTTCGAAGCCCAGCTAGCCACACGGATTCATCCATAAATGAGCCGCAGCGGACGCGGGTCGCGAGCAGCCTGACTCCCAGTACCTTCGAATATTTCGATCCACCCTTTGCATCTGGGATCTGCAAGCAGTACCATGCGGTATAAAACGTACTCGCAGGAGATTGTTTTTATGCGCATCACTTCATCCCTCGTTCTCACGGCTCTGGCCTTCGCCACGCTCCTTGGGTGCAGCAAGAGCGCTCCCTACCCGATGGCGCCGCTGCCGATCGGACCAGGCGGCGGCTACTCCACGGGTAAGCCGGAAGCTGTTTTCACAGCCACGCCGGCGAGTATCGAGCCAGGCGAAACGGTGCGATTGCAATGGTCAAGCTTACGGGCCGATGAGGCGGTGATCGAGCCGGGCGCGGGAACGGTTCCGCTGAAAGGCTCCCTGGAAGTTCGTCCGACAACGGACACGACTTACACCTTGTGGTTGCGCGGACCGGGGGGAGAGAACACGGTTACGGCGAGAGTTGCAGTACGCAGCAGTCTGAGCCTAGGTCCGACGGTCGACGAGAACGCGGACCGAAGCGGACGGCGGCTGTTCAGCGGCACGTTCGAGGAAGAAGTGTCGTCGCGACTGCAAGATATCTACTTCGATTACGATTCCAACTCCGTTCGTCCCGATCAGCAGGCGACCCTCGACGAGAATGTGAGAACCCTGCGGGCGCTTTTCGAAGAGTTCCAGCAGGGCCGGATCATTATCGAAGGTCATTGCGACGAGCGCGGATCGAGCGAGTACAATCTGGCGTTGGGCGACCGCCGCGCCCAGTCGATCGTCGAATACCTGGGCCAGCAGGGCGTTCCGCTAGGACGTATCATGCTCGTCGGCTACGGCGAAGAGATGCCGCAGTGTACTCAGGCGAACGAAGCTTGCTATCGGCTGAACCGCCGCGCACACTTTAACCCGCGGCCATAGCCGGACCGCTTAGAATCGGTTGGTGAACCACCGCCTGATGCGAACCGCTGCCGAGCGGCATATCAAAAAACGCGACCCTGTTCTTGGAGCGGTCATCCGCCAGGTTGGACCTTGCGGATACAGTCTGCAACGCGACCGCTTCGCGATGCTCGTGCGTTCCATCGTGTTCCAGCAAATATCCGGCGCAGCGGCGCGGACGATCTTGGGCCGGCTGACCGACGCACTGCCCGGCAAACAGCTAGCCGCTGAAGGACTGGCGGCGCTCACTCCGGAGGAGTATAGGCTGGCGGGGGTCTCCAAGCAGAAGGCGGGCTACCTGCAAAGCCTCGCCGAGCTTTCTTTGACTGGGGATTTGAGATTGACGCTGATCGGTACATACGCCGACGACGAAATTATTGCCCAGCTAACCCAGGTCCGAGGAATTGGCGTTTGGACGGCGCAGATGTTCTTGATGTTTTCGCTAGGCCGTCCGGACGTGCTGCCGTGGGATGATTTGGGAGTTCGCCAGGCGATTCGTAAGCTATACGGATTGCCGGAGATGCCGACACGGGCGGAAAGCGAACGCATCGCTGTACCGTGGAGGCCCTACGCATCGGTCGCCAGCTGGTATTGTTGGCGGAGTCTGGAGATTAAGACGCCTGACGCGGCGCAGGAGTGGCAATCATGAAAACGTTCGCATTCGTTGCAGCGGCGCTGCTCGTAGGAGCCCTGGCCGGTTACGCGCCTATGTATCTCAACCTCCGCGACGCCCGGGCGCAGGCTGAAGCGGCAGAACAGCAGCTGACCATGGAGCGAGATCAGGCCCGCCAAGAACTGGCCATCTCTAACCTCCATAGCAAGTTGGGGATCTTGCTGACCCAAGTGCGTGCAGCCGATTTCGCCGGCGCGCGTCAGACTTCCACGAATCTCTATGACGGCGTGAACGCGGCTATCGAGGCTTCCGAGGACGCCGATGACGAACGCCGACTGCGAACCATCGCAGAAACGCGGGACCAAGTCACCGCCGCTTTGGCGCTGAATGATCCCGCGATTGAAGAAACAATCTGGCGGCTGTTCGGGTTGCTTAGCGCCTCCCTCCCCTAGATCCGCCTCTACCGCCTCCGCCGCGACCGCCTCTATTGCCGCCGCGATAGAAGATCGTGGTGCGGTAGCGTGGCCCGAAGCCGTAACCGCCGTAACCACCCCAGGGATAGCCATAGCCGCCGTAACCGAAGCCTAGGCCAAGGTAGCTGGGACTCCAACGCTGCCAAGCAGAACGACCGTCTCGTTCGAGAAGCTTGTCGCGTCGCTTGGCCCAGTCATCGAAGCCGCTCTTGGGCTCCGCCTTGGCGGTTCGCAGCTTGACGTCGTCGGGATCGCCGCGAACGCTAAGCAGGCCGCTCTTGACCTTTTCGATGCCGTCGTCGGTGAAGACTTCCACGGCGCCGTCACGAACCGTCACATCGGTTTGCCCCGCTCCGTGATGCTCAACGATGAACACCGCCGGCTTGATGGTTCGAACGGTCGCCAGCGATGTTTCCACGTCTACATCGGCCTCGAATCCGTCGAACTGGCTGAAGCCGACCAAGCCGTTGACGACTTCGATTTCAAAACGCTTGTTGCCGAGTTCACCGATGCGCACCTCGCTGTCGGCGCTCAGGCGAGCAAAGTTGCCGCCATCGAACTGGACCTCAGCGCGGGACTTGGGTCCGGTGACGAAGCGATCTCCCAAGACGAGCGGCATGCCTGCTTGGGCCTGAAGTCCGTCTCCCGAGCCGCGCACAATACGAACGTCGCCATCGGTGACGCTGACCCTGGCGACACCCAGAGTCGGCCCCCGGTTCTCGCTTCCGCGCCGGGGCTCGTAGTCGTCGTCAGCCCTGCTCTGGGCGCCTAGCGCGACCGCCACAATCGCGGCGACCGCTGTTAACCGAATCATCTTGTTCATCGCACACCTCACTATGTCTCTCGCTCCTGCCTTCTATGTAGCAAGAACACAACCATTCGAGAACTGTTGCGGAAGCGCTTTGTTTTCAGTGGACGACTGGGAGGCGACGGCAGGTTTGTCCGGTTGAGATCCGCCGATGGTGGTGGATTACGGCCAGAATGCCTAAATCGCCTAGAATGAAGCGCAAACCTTGGAGATGCCCATGATTCGCCGATTCGCCTTCGCTGCAATAGCGGCTTCCGTCCTATTCTTGGCCGCATGCGGAGGTCAGCAAGCGCCGCAGATGTCCGACGCACAACGGAAAGCGCAAGAGGGGACGCAAAGGCTATCCGCGTCGGAAGGCGGAAAAATCGTCCTGCGGGCCATTGAGGCGCATGGCGGATTGGAGGCTTGGTACTCGGCCCCGACCAGCTCCTTCACCTGGGAGTATTCGAACGCTGGAATGAACGGGCGATTCAAGACGCGGGCGGTTGTCGACAACAACACCCGCCAGGCCTACCACCAGATCCTGGCAATAGGAACGCCGGACGAGCCGAAGCCTTATGAGGGCAGCTTCGCCTGGGACGGCGAAAAGGCTTGGATCTATCCCGCCGATACACCAATCATCGCTCCACGATTCTGGGCGCTGACGGGGTACTACTTTCAACAGATTCCCTTCGTGTTGGCTGACCCTGGGCTGAGTTATGAGGTGCTGCCGGACGCGGAGTTGGACGGCAAACCTTACGACATGGTGAGGGCCTCGTTCGGCAGCGGCATCGGCGATTCTCCGGGCGACACCTACACGCTATACGTCGACAAAGAAACCGACATGGTCGCGGGGATTCGCTACACCGTGACGTATGGGCGGCAGCCGCGTGCCGCGGGCGACGAACCTCCGGGCGAGACGCTCATGCTCTACCAGGACTACACCACCGTGGACGGACTCACCGTGCCGAAACATTTCTACGGTTCGAACTTCGCCAACGGCGAGGTCGTCAACTTCAAGAATGAAGCCTGGGCAGATGAGATCTCCTACACGCAGCCTTTCGATGCAACTCAACTGGAGATGCCGGAAGGAGCTAAGATTCAGCCGCCGCCGGGGCAATAGAAGCCCGCTGCGGGTTATGCTATCCGGCGTGACCCTACGTAATTACTTCGCCCTGGCCGCATTCTCAACGCTGTTGCTGAGTTGCGGCGCTGCACCGCAGCCGGCGGCCAAGCCCAACGTTCTGTTTATCGCCGTCGACGACCTCAATGACTGGGTCGGACCGCTGCGAGGACATCCCCAGATACAGACGCCCAACATGGACCGTCTGGCCGAGCGCGGTGTCGTGTTCGCCAACACGCACGCCCAAGCGCCGCTCTGCAATCCGTCTCGTACGAGCCTGATGACTGGGCTTCGGCCATCGACAACGGGGGGCTACGGATTGGCGCCGTGGTTCCGTGAGGTGGAGGCGCTTAGCGGCCTGGTGACGCTACCCCAGCACTTCGAGCAGAACGGCTACACGACTTACTCCACCGGCAAGATCTATCACGGCGGCTATGGCCGCCGCGAGGGAGATACCGAGTTCCAGCATCTGGGCCCAGCGGCGAGTGTCGGCGCCCTTCCGGAGAAGAAGCTAGTCAATACGCCCAGCAATCATCCGCTTATGGACTGGGGCGTCTTCCCACACAAGGACGAAGACAAAGGCGACTGGAAAGTGGCGAGCTGGGCTGCCGAGCAGCTACAGGGTGATATCCAAGAACCGTTCTTCCTGTCGGCCGGTTTCTTTTTGCCGCACGTTCCGCTTTATGTGACCCAGAAATGGATCGACATGTACCCGGAGGAGACCGTCCAGCTGCCTCCGATGCTGCGGGAAGATCGGGACGATACCCCGCGTTTCTCTTGGTATTTGCACTGGAAGTTGCCCGAACCGCGCCTGCGGTTCCTCGAAGAGGAAAACGAGTGGAAGAACATAGTGCGGTCTTACTTGGCGGCAACCAGCTTCATGGATAGCCAAGTCGGGCGGATTCTCGATGCGCTGGAAGCCTCTGGACACGCCGACGACACCATCGTCGTGCTTTGGTCCGATCACGGCTACCACTTGGGCGAGAAACTAATCAGCGGTAAGAACACGCTGTGGGACCGGTCCACTCATGTTCCTCTGATTTTCTCTGGCCCTGGAATCGTAGGCGGAACGCGCGTCAACAGCCCGGCCGAACTGCTCGACATGTACCCGACGCTGGTTGAACTCGTGGGCCTGCCTCAACGGGACGGCCTGGAAGGTCACAGCCTCGTCCCGCAATTGCGCGACCCCGCCGCACCGCGCGAGTGGCCGGCGATCACCACCCACAACCACGACAACCATGGCGTCCGCAGCAGTCGCTGGCGCTACATCCGTTACGCGGACGGTAGCGAAGAGCTGTACGACATGGAGGCCGACCCCAACGAATGGCGAAATCTGGCGGGCGAGACGGAATACGCCGACGTGGTTAGCGAGCACAAGCGCTGGTTACCGGAGAAGAGCGCGCCGCCGGCTCCCGGCAGCGCGGCGCGAATCTTGACCTACGAGAATGGCGGGGCGACTTGGGAAGGCGAGGTCATCGGTGATGACGACCCCATCCCGGAGATTTAGTTCGTCGGCACGAAGATCATGCAGACAGGCGACGCGACTTCCGTCAAGACTTGGCCAGTCGGAGTGAGTTTGCCGGTGGAAGCATCGCGCGAAAACTGCACGATGTTGTTGGTGTTCTGATTCTCCGAGAACAGATACGCTCCCGACGGATCGATGACGAAATTGCGCGGAGTCTGCCCCTGTATCGGAGCGTATTCGACCGGCATGAGCGTTTTCGCCTCCGGATCGACCGCGAATACCGCAATCGTGTCGTTGCCGCGGTTAGAGCCGTAGACGAACTTGCCGTCTGAGCTGACTTCGATTTCGGCGGTGGAGGTATCGCCCGTGAAGCCTTCGGGCAGCGTGGAAACGATCTGCTTCGACGTAAAGGCCGCGGTAGCTGGGTCGAAGTCGAAGGTCGTAATCGTCGAGTTGATCTCGCCAATCACGTAGGCGTGTGTGCCGTCTGGGTGGAACTCCATGTGGCGAGGGCCTGTACCGGGCGTGAGGACGGCCGCCGCAGGATTGTTGGCGGTCAGTTCGCCGGTGTCGGCGTTGATCTGGTAGATCATCACTTTGTCCATTCCGAGGTCAGGCACGAAAAGGCGCGTGTTGTCCTTGGAAACAACCACTTCATGAGCGTGCGGCGACGCCTGGCGCTCATGAACGCTGGAGCCTTGGTGCTGGATCAGGGAAGCTAACTCGCCGATAGAGCCGTCCGGCTGGATGCGCCACGAACCGACGCTCCCGGCTGTGTAGTTGGCGACGAAGAGGAACTTGCCTGTGTGGTCGAGGACGAGGTGGCACGGGGATGTGCCCATCGAATCGACCTTGTTGAGTAAAGTCAACTGGCCGTTCTCTTTGTTGATGCTGAAGGCGCTGACCGAGCCTTCCGTCGGGCTGTCGGGATCGCCCTCGTTGACCGCATACAGGTACTCGCCATTCGGGTGCAGCGCCAGGAAAGCCGGGTTCGGCGACTCGGCAACCAAGCCCAAAGACGCCATCGAGCCGCTGTGTGCGTCATAGCGATAGGCGTAAATGCCCTTGGCATCGGCTTGCGTGTAAGTGCCGACGAAGGCAATATGGGTGCCGACCGGTTCTGCCGGGGCTTCGGCCATCTCGCCTCCGCCGCAGCCGAAGAGAGAAATCGACGCTAGCGCGCCCGCAATGACGAAACGTCTGTCTCGAAGCATGATCTTGTCCATTGATTTCCGACTACTACTTCAACTTCGTCAGCCCCTCGGTCAGCTCGATGTAGCCGCCCCAGGGGTCGGTGAGGAAGGCGATGTTGAGGCCGATTCGCGGAACGTTGGTGAAGGGCCTGTCGAACTTGACGCCCTTCGCTTCCAACTGCTTGCAGAATTCTTCCAGGTTGTTAACCTCAAAACCGATGTGGTCAACGCCGTGGCCTTTGGTTCCGACGACCGGCGTCTGAGAGACGCCGAAAGTCAGCTCAACGCCCTCGATGTTCCCGGTCTTGAAGGGACCGCGCGTGCTGGGCGCTGCGCCAAACATCTCGATGTACCAGGCCTGCGTCTCGCTATCGGACGGAGTGTTGAAATGAATGTGGTGGTTTTTGATCGGGACGTCCAGCGACTTATCTTCGCTTAGTTCTACTTTCGTGCCGCCCGGCAGTTCCACGAAGGACTGTGTGGGGGTTGGTTTGTCAGGCAGCATCGTGCCGCCGGCGGCTTTCCACTTAGCTTCCGCGGCGGCGAGATCCTTGACCAAGAAGCCGATGTGGTTCACAGCAGTGCCGACGCTGGGGCCTTGCAGATTGCCCTTGGTGACCAGGATCACGGCCCCAGGGATGAGAAACGCCTCCAGCGTGCCGAGATTGGCGACTCGCGCTCCCAGGCCTTCGACCAGCATGTTCTTGTGGGCGTCATAGTCCGCCTCGCTCACCCTCAAGTGGTGATGTCCCATGCCTACGCCGGCCCCAGGATCGGGTATCTGGGCTGGCAGGATGGCCGCGGACGCGACAGCTAGAAAGAGGGCAAAAGCAGTTCTTAACATGACAATCTCAAGTACCGAATTGGCGTCGCATGATACCATGCCGCGCTCCTCCAAAGCTCCTCCCGTAGGTGCGCTCGTTGACGTCGAAGGGCGCGAAACGGAGACCCCTTGCGGGGCATCTATTAATTGTTATTAGCTTTCTATTAGCCACGGTGAGAGCAGCTACGGCAGGCACGATTTTCGTCGCGTTCGCCCTCATCGCCCGCGCGGACGACGCTATTTTGCCCTCGAACGCGGCACCTATTTGGCAAGCCCCCACCCTACAAGAAGAAAAAGGGTTCGACTGGGGCGGCGCAACTCAGGAATCCATGCGGTTCCTGACGATCCAGCACGGCGTTCGCCTGACCCAACAGAAGACGTTCGACCAGCTAAGCGGGCCCTTCTTTGCGGATTACTTCGAATCCGTCAAGGGCCTGCGGGGTTGGCAGGACGGCGATTCGGGCTTTACGAACTACGTGGGGCATCCCATGCAGGGCGCGGTGACTGGCTTTATCCAAGTACAGAACGACCCAATCGGCAAACGCGTCAAGATTACGGACGGCTCCGTTTATTGGAAGAGCCGGCTTAAGGCGATGGGTTGGTCCGCGGCCTACAGCACGCAGTTCGAACTTGGCCCCTATAGCGAGGCGTCGATCGGCAACGTCGGCAAGACTCCCGGGAGCATGGGCTACGTCGATCTCGTCATGACGCCGACTGGCGGCTTCGGAATCATGCTCGTCGAAGATGCGTTGGACCAGTTTGTCGTTGCCCGCCTGGAGCGGCGGGTCAACCCGCGCGCGATGCGCGTACTGCGCATGGTGTTCTCGCCAAACCGGACGGTCGCGAATCTCTTGCGGTTCAAGAAGCCCTGGAGGCGCGACAACCGCGACTACGCGCCTCCTGTTGCCGGCGGTCGAGGCACATCCGAATCAGCGGATGACTAGAATAGAGATCCGGTGACGCGACTGCTAATTGTGGGTGATCCGGCCCTGCTGATGACTCGTGTCCTTCTGGCCCGGTTCGTAGCCGAGGCGAGGGCGCATCCGCAAATCGAGTTGGTGGGTCTATGCGATGCGGGACGAGAGGATCGGGCAAGACCCCGAAATAGACTGCGGAGTGGTCTCCAGCAGGCGGCAAGAGAGGTTTTCAACAAAGGCGAAGAACGCTTGGGTCCAGGCCTTGGCGTATGGGAGCGGGTCGCCAAGAACGACGAATTACCTGTGCTGACGCCCGCTGCTCGCGATCTGAACAACCGATCATTCCATGAATAATTGCGGCATCGATGGCGACCGGACGCCGCTCTCTCGCTCGGCTGCCTGCAAGTGTGGGGCCCCGAACTGCTCGGCATCTTCTCTACCGCCATCAACTTTCATAATGGCCTGCTGCCGGATTACCGCGGACTGAATGCAACGCCGTGGTCGCTTTACAATCGTGAGCCGGAGACTGGCTACAGCTTCCACCACATGACAGCCGGCATCGATGAGGGCGCGGTCGTTGTCGATGGGGCCTTCGCCGTGCCCGATTACGCCAACCCGCGAGCTGTCGACCTCTCCAAGTGTGTCGCGGCCGCTGCCGACGCCCCTCGGGTCTTGGATGCCATTGCCTTCAAGGTGCCCGGTAGGGCTCAGGTCGGCGGCAGCTATTACTCCCGCCAAGACCGAAAACGGATATGCCGGATCGCGGAGCCGAGCCTGCTCACCTCCGCCGAGATTATGCGTCGACTCACTTGTTTCGGATTGCTGGAAGTGCGATTCGGCAACCTATGGTGGGAAGTCACGCAACTCTGCGAGCGAGGGACTCCCTCATTCGCAACTGCGGACGGCTCTCTCACCGTCCGGCGAGCCATGTTCCTCCCGCCGAATCTGTATCGCTTCTACCGCGGTATTCGCGGCGGTTAGCCGACTTATTCGCTCCACATCACGAACGAGAACAGGGTGTCCCCTGCTCCGACGGTTAGGTACTGGTCGCCGTCGAGTTCGTATGTAATCGCCCCGTTGCTGACGCGAGCCCCTAGGCCCGCATGCCACAGCGTCTCGCCTGTGGTGGCGTTGAGTGCGACAAAGTTTTGCTCGTTGTCGCCGGCGAACAGGAGATTCCCGGCAGTCGTGAGGAGCCCCGTCCTGGTAGCACCCTCCCAGTCGTGAGTCCAGCGTATCTCGCCGGTCTTGTAGTCGATCGCCTTGATGCTCGACTTCGAATAACCGCCGCGGTCGGTGCCGCCCCACCCTTGCGGGTTGGCACTGGTGTCGTAGATGTACCAAACACTGTAGGCCTGGCTCGCATCGGTGTAGAACAAGCCGGTGTCTGGATTGAACGCCGGCGGCTCCCAGTTGGTTGCGCCTCCCTGATTCGGAGTCACCAGCGCACCATCCACTTGTGGGTACTTAGCTGGATCCGGAATCGGCTCGCCTCGTTCGCTGACGCCTAGCGACCAGTTCACGTTGATGAAAGGCTTGGAGACCAGATTCTCGCCTGTCTCGCGATCGAGAACGAAGAAGTAGCCGTTGCGGCTCGCTTGAGCTAGCAGCTTGCGCGGTTGGCCGTTGAACTCTCCGTCGAAAAGCACGGCCGCTTCGGTAGCGTCCCAGTCGTGGGTATCGTGCGGCGATGCCTGGAAATACCACTTCATCTTGCCGGTATTCGCATCGAGCGCAACGATCGACTCGGTGAACAGGTTGTTTCCCTCGCGGTTGGCGTGTGCAACGACCGGTTGCGGATTGCCAGTGCCGAAGTAGATCAAGTTGAGATTGGGATCGAACGTTATCGGTTGCCAGGTCATACCGCCGCCATTCTTGGCGACATCGATATTCGGCCAACTATCCGCGCCGAGGTCTCCGGCATCCTGGGGCGTGACGTACCAGCGCCAGTTCACGGCCCCGGTTTCCGGGTCATGCGACTGTACGTAGCCGGGGCGATCGAGGTCGTCTCCGCTGACGCCGATAATCACCTGATTGTTCACGATCGTCGGAGCGACCGAGCCAAAGTAGAACTGGTCGAGATCGCAGATCGGGGTATGCCACCGCTCACTGCCGTCGCTGACGTCAAGAGCAACGAGATTGCAATCCGGCGTTTCGTAATAGACGGTGTTGCCATAGACCGCAACGCCGCGGCTGCCGATATGCATGCCGCCGGTCGACTCCCACTCGTGATGCCACAATTCGCGACCCGTGCGCGCGTCAACGGCCCAAACGTTGTCTGGCGCTGAGAAATACAAGATGCCATTGAGCAACAGCGGCGTGGCCTTGATGCTGCCGCGCCCCGTTGTCGGAATGCGGTAGACCCAGCCGAGACTCAGCTGTTTGACGTTGTCGGCATTGATCTTCTTGAGCTCACTGTAACGGCGACCGGAGTAGTCGCCGTGATAGCTGGGCCAGGAGTCCGCCGGGTGCTCAAAAAGCGCTGTCGGATTGGGGGTTTGCGCCCCCAGCAGGCCAGCGAAAGTCAGCAGTGCGGCAACAGCGATGGGTCCCTTCATTTCAATGTCTCCATGTAGGCAACGACGTCATGGATCTGCGTATCGCTGATCGTGTCGAGCTGATCGATGTGGGCCTGATAGGGATTGTCTTGAATCACCGTCACGCCTTTGGAGCGCTTGAAGGTACGATACTCGCCGTTGTCGTCACGCATCGAAACGTAAAAATTGTCGATTCGTTCCAACTCGCCAGCGACGGATTCGCCTGTGGGCTGAGTGACAACCACCATCGTTTTGGGGCCGCTCGGCCCAGTAAAGCTAAAACCTCGACGTCCCCTCGACGCAGGAAATAAAAACCGCTGTTGCAACGCGACTGGTTCCATCCTGCCTCCGATGCCCGCTAGGTCGTCTTCGACGTTGTGACACTGAGTGCATTGCCCCGCGCCGTTGAAGAATGCGCGACCAGCCGCAGGGTTTCCAGTCAAGACATCCTGAACATCGAATGTGGGCGAACTGCGTAGCGTCTCGAAGATGCGCTGATGGATGAAGTGCGCGACGTCCGCCACTTGTTCTTCAGTGAAGGAAGAACTCGGCTTACCGCTTTGAGTCGAGTGCCCCGCTTTGAAGAATGCTCCAAGGAGATTGCCGTAGCGATCGCGGGCCATCATCTCAGAACGAACAACGGAAACGCCGTCGCCGTCGTCTCCGCCTCGCCCGTAGGTGCCATGGCAATTGATGCACTCGGCGGCCCACACGGCGCGACCGCGGTCAGCGGCGGCATCATCCACCTTATGCTGCTCAAGAGGACCGACCCTAAATTGGGCAGATAAGCTGAGCGTAGCGGCCAAGACGCCGACTCCAAACCTCAAACACAATCGTGTCGTAATAGACATCGCGTCTCCTCTCGTGATCAGCAACGATTTCGCTGCCGCCTAGTAACTAAGCGCATCCCGCAGTTTCTCAAGCCTTGTCGTATCGAGCCCCGGGGTTTTCGCGAACGCACTAAAGTCTTCGTATTTACCGTGCTCGCGACGGTGGCTCACGACAGCACCGGCCTGCTGAGCGGTCAAACCAAGGACGGCTGAAAGCTCGCTCGTAGACCCGCGATTGACGTTCACGCGGCCGTACTCGCTCGACAGGTATTCCAGGATTGTCTGAAACTCCTTTTCGGAGCCTTTGGCGCCCAGGTCGATCATTTTGTATAGCAGGTCTTCCCACTGGGCCCTGGTGCGCCGGCCGCCCACATTGTCCATAGCGTGACAAGTCGTGCAGACCTTTTGGAATACGGCGTGCCGTTTGTCGACGGTTGCTACGCCGTCCTCTGCCGCGGCGACGCAGGTGAACGCGAACAAAGCACAAGCAGCGCCGAACAAGGTTTTCTTCGTCATATCCAACCCGCTCCCGATTGCGATCCTAACCATTAGGCGTCAGAACCTACGACTTCCGGTACAGGATGTTTTTGTACTCGATCTTGAAGGGCGGTCCGGTATGCATCTGAAAACCGAGCAAGCCTTCGGGCACGGCATTCACCGAATCTTCGTCAATCGTGCCGCTTATGAGATGACCATTCAGGATCTGCAGCATGATCGGTCCGCGGGCGATGATGTGGTAGCGGTTCCAGCCGCCTACATTCACGACACCTCGCAGCAGAGTCGAATCGCCCATAGTCGCCAGCTCTTTGTAGTGAGGACCGTCGGTGATGCGCGTCAACTGACCTCGGCGAGCGAGCACGACGTGGCCCGGCTTGCGGCCGCGCTCTTCATGCAGGTTGCCCGAGAAACCGTTGCCAATATCCATGTCGGCCTGATACCCCTTGAGGACCCATTTGCCAACGTCGGGGAGCTCCACGCTGCGGTACTGGATGCCGCTGTTCGTACCGCTCAGCCTGAATTCCAGTTTGAGTTCGAAGTCCTTGACCTTGCCACCGCGCCAGATCAAGAAATTGTTTACCTTGACGACTTTTTCGGGAGTGGTTTCGCCAACGATGACGCCCTCTTCGGCCCGCCAGAAGGTTGTGTCTCCGTCCCAACCGTTGAGCGTTTTGCCGTCGAAGATCGGCACAAATCCCGCCGTATCGTCATCAGGCTCATAAGTGGGGTAGAGGCCGCTGGCCCGACCGGCGCCGGGAGGCGCCTGCGCTGCCGTCTCGACTAGCAACGCTGTGGCCAGCAAGCCAGCGGCAGAGGTCGCCAGGAAAGCAACACGTACGAATCTATTTCTGCTGAGCATTTGAGTCTCCTACCGGCTACTTCTTCCGATTCTTCGCCTACGCCGCCGTTCCCATGTTCTGTTTCAAGAATCGAATTCCTTCGAACGCGATCGACTCCGGGGTGCGCTCGATATCACGCCAGATGGCCGCGGCGGAGCTGAGGTCGCCGAGGGCGAAGCCGAAGCTCTCAATCGTCAGCCAGCCGTCGTACTTCAAGTCGCGCAGCGCCTTAAAAACCGAGTCCCACTCCACATGGCCGCTTCCTGGAATGCCGCGATCATTCTCGCAGGTGTGCACGTGCTTGAGTTGTTTGCCGACCGTGCGATAACCCGCACTAATGTCCTTCTCTTCGATATTCGCGTGGAAGGTATCGAACAGGACGCCCACATTCGGATGGTCTACTTGATCGCAAAGCGCCTTGGCGTCCGCAGCCGTATTCAGAAAGTAGGTCTCGAAGCGATTTAGAGGTTCGATGGCCAGCGTGACGCCATGCTCGGCCAGCACCGGACCGACTTCCTGGTAAGCCTCGACAGCCCAGTTCCATTCGTCCGCGGTGCGCCGACGCCCAGGCAAATAGCCCACAGGAGAATACAAAGGACCCGCAATGGTCTTCGCGCCCGCTTCAGCCGAGGCAGCGATCGCGTCCTTGAGGTGCTGGCGGGTAGTGGTCCGTACCTGTTTGTCGTCGCTGATCAGGCTCAAGCCTTGCACCAACACCGAACAGATCGTGCATTCAAGGCCGTTAGCAGCGGTGGCCTTGCGAATGTCAGCGGCCGCGAACTCCGTCGGCCGGAACAGAGGAACTTCAACGCCGTCAAAACCATGTTCCTTAATGCTCGGAAGAAGACCTTCGACACGCTCGTCGTATTGCGCCGACCAAATAAAAGTATTCACTCCGAATTTCATGTATCCCAGCCCCTTAAGTCGCAGAGCGCATCACGACGAGGGTCGTTGCGCCTCGACCGAGAAAGTATATCAACTCCATCAGCGAGGCCCAGAACACTGGTCTACATGGATCGGGTCCGCTCTACCGCGCCGGCAGCATGCAGACGGTCGCCAAACAGCCAGAAAGCTGGACGGCTCGGGGATAGCCGCCAGCATCCGTGGAACTTCTTGATTCGAGTGGCCGTGTCGGTTATCCTGACTAGGCGAACAAACAGAGAATTGTCTTTTTGTTCGCCCAGGAGATTGCTTGTGAACTTGGCGTTGGACTTCGGAGAATCCAATCCTGAGAAGGCCCTCGCGCCAGCGCGGAACCCCCTGGCGCGAACGGACTCGTCCCTGGAACGCGTCGTCGAGACATTCGAGGCGATGCATGCCACGCCGGACTCTCCGATCACGGCAATCCGCCGGCAACCGGCGCGTGAAGCGGAGTTCGTCGATTTGCCCGCGACGGTCGACGACCGCCTAGGAAACGCGCTGCGCAAGCGCGGTGTTGAGCAACTCTACTCGCATCAGGGCGAAGCGTTCCGGCAAATCCAAGACGGCAACAACGTCGTCATTGTCACGCCCACTGCGTCAGGCAAGACACTCTGCTACAACCTGCCGGTTCTGAACGCCCTGCTGAGTGATCCCGATGCTTGCGCGCTCTATCTTTTCCCGACAAAAGCGCTCAGCGAAGACCAACTATCGGCGTTTAACGAGATGGTCGATTCCATGGGCTCGGACATCCGCGCCTTCACCTACGATGGCGACACGCCCGGCGACGCCAGACGGGCCATTCGCCGCCGCGCCAATGTCGTACTCACCAATCCCGACATGCTGCATGCTGGCGTGTTGCCGCATCACACCAAGTGGGCCCGCTTCTTCGAAAAGCTGCAGTACATCGTGGTCGATGAGCTGCACACCTACCGCGGCGTCTTCGGCAGCCACCTGGCTAATGTCTTCCGCAGGCTGAGACGCATCTGCGCGTTCTACGGCTCGAACCCGCAGTTCATCTGCTGTTCGGCGACGATCGCCAACCCTCGCGAGTTGGCAGAAGGTCTTACGGAGTTGAAGTTCGCGCAGGTCGACCGCAACGGCGCGCCCTCGGGCGAGAAATACTTCGTCTGCTACAACCCGCCTGTCGTCAACCGTCAGCTCGGCATCCGTCGAAGCTACATCAATGAAGCTCGGCGCATGGCCCAGGTGTTTCTCGATCGGGGACGCCAGACACTGGTCTTCGCCAATAATCGGCTCGCGACCGAGATTCTGGTCCGCTACCTCAAGGACCAATATGAGACGTCGACAGACCGCGTCGAACGCATCCGCGGCTATCGCGGAGGCTACTTGCCCCGCGAGCGCCGCGAGATCGAACGCCAGTTGCGGGAGGGAGAGATCCTAGGCGTCGTCTCTACCAGCGCTTTGGAGTTGGGCGTCGACATCGGCTCGCTGGACGCCTGCGTGCTGGCGGGCTACCCCGGATCGATCGCCTCGACCTGGCAACGGGCCGGCCGCGCAGGGCGGCGTCAATCCGCGTCTGTGACCGTTCTCGTCGCCTCTTCGGCCCCCGTGGATCAATACATCATCGAACGGCCCGACTACTTCTTCGAGGCGACGCCCGAGCGCGCCTGCATCAACGCTGACAATCTCGAGATCCTTGTCGACCACCTCAAGTGCGCCGTATTCGAGTTGCCGTTCACCGACGGCGAGCCCTACGGAACCCACGAGACGGCCGAACTGCTTAACTTCCTCAAGGACGTCGGCGTCGTCCACCACGCCGGCAATGCTTGGCACTGGACGTCCGAGTCCTATCCGGCGGACGCGATCAATCTGCGCAGTATCTCCAGCGACAACTTCGTCGTCATCGACATCACGGGAGAAGCGAAGGTCATCGGCGAGGTCGCTTTCACCGCAGCGCTGACGACCCTGCATGAGAAAGCGATTTACCTCCACCAGGGGCGGCTGTTCCATGTTGAAAAGTTCGACTACGCCGAACGCAAAGCCTATGTGAAGAGCGTCGAGTGCGACTACTACACCGATGCCATCGACTACACGCAGGTCAAGATTCTGGAAAGTTTCGATGACCGCACGCTGGGGGCACTGATCGCCAACCACGGTGAGGTAAGGCTCAACCGCCAAATCATCGGCTTCAAGAAACTCAAGTTCTACACCAACGAAAACGTCGGCGCCGGCGACTTGCAAATGCCCGAACAGGAGATGCACACAACTTCGTTCTGGCTGCGTTTCCCCAGCGCTTACCTCGAGAGCTTCGAGGACACTTCGCCGACCGAGCGGCAGAACGGCGTCGTTGGCCTCGGCAACGTCCTGCGGACCGTCGGCGCGCTGTTGCTGATGTGCGACCCGCGAGACCTGGGCGTCGCCGTTACTGGCGATACGCCAGACGAACGCGGCCTGTTCGAGCCGGACCTGTTCCTTTATGACAATTACCCCGGCGGCATCGGCCAAAGCGAACCGCTCTACCGCATGCGCGAGCAATTGCTGCAGAAGGCCCGCGAGTTGATCGAGGCCTGCCCTTGCGAGGCTGGCTGCCCCGGCTGCGTCGGCCCTCCAGGCGAAGCAGGCGACAAGGCCAAGACCGTGGCCTTGCGGCTGGCCGCGGGGACCGCTGCGCTGGCTGCAAGAACCGCCGAGGGCACGTTGACGACGGCGCAGGAGGCGGTTTGACACTTAACACCCGAGTCGCCATCGTGGCAGGCGCTTCTTGCGGCGCGGGCCGGGGCATAGCCCTTGCACTTGGCGAGTGCGGCGCGACCGTCTACGCCACGGGCCGCACAACTCGCACTGGCAAGCCCCCATCCGACGGCGCTCCAGGAACCATTGACGATACGGCGGAAGAGGTGACCGCGCGCGGCGGCGTAGGCATCGCCGTTCAGGTCGACCACACCGACCGCGAGCAAGTCGCGGCGCTCTTTGAGCGCGTCGATAAAGAACAGAGCCGGCTCGATCTGCTCGTCAACGCCGTTTGGGGCGGCAACGAAATCCACCCGCAACTCGGCTGGAGCAAGCCATTCTGGGAACAGCCCGACGAAGGCTGGCAGTTGATGATGCAGGCGGGCGTCTATGCTTACCTCCTCAATAGTCAGTGGGCGGCTCGCCTAATGGCCGGCCCCGGGCTGATCGTTCACGTCTCCGAAGGCGGCGGCGACTATGGCGGCCAGATTCACTGGGATCTCGCCCACGAAGCGATCAACCGCATGGCCGTGGGCATGAGCGCGGACGGCAAGCAGAAGAACATCGCCGTCGTCGTGCTCAACCCCGGTTTCATGAGGACCGAACGCGTCCTCATGCACCTGAAGACCGAAGCGCAGAAGAAGATGTTCGGCTTCGACCGCAGCGAATCGACCGAGTATATCGGCCGCGCGGTCACGTCGCTGGCCGGCGATGCAGCCGTTATGGCTAAGACAGGCCAAATCTTGTATGTCGCCGACCTTGCCCAGGAGTATGGATTTACCGACATCGACGGAAAGTTCGTACCTCGCTTCGATCCGAGGCCGTCGGAATGACCCCCATCACTACAGCCGACATCGATCGCCTGCGCCGGCGCATAGAGCGTGTCGAGGGCGGACGCATGGAGCCTTCGCCTGCCCCGCGCACGCCGACATTCGAAGACTTCACTTACTCGGAGCTGTTCGCCCAGCCGCGCGTCGACCACTACGACGTCGAGCAGTACCTCGATGGCAAGGTCATCGAGAATAAACTCGGCTCTTACTTCCTCGCCGAGCGCTTCTACCCCAATCACAAGCTGCACGGCTCGTTTGAGATTTCGCGCCTGGCGGCTATGCCGGGACACTGGCTTGAAGGCATCTCCAAGGGCGACATCCCCGCCTGCGACCCCAGCCGCTGGGCTTTCCTCGACACCGAAACGACCGGCTTGGCAGGCGGAACGGGAACCTGCGCCTTCCTCATCGGGGTTGGAACGATCGAGCCTGAGGGCTTTCGCGTGCGGCTGTTCTTCATGCGCGACTACGACGAAGAGGCCCCCATGCTTCGCGCGTTGTCCGAGTTTCTTGCCGACTACGAAGTATTGGTCACCTACAACGGCAAGAGCTACGACGCGCCCCTGCTGGAGACGCGTTTCCTGCTGCGGCGGCAGCCCAACCCGCTCCAGCGCATGCACCATCTCGACTTGCTGCACGGCTCGCGTTCGTTGTGGAAGCTACGCCTCGAAAGCTGCCGCCTCATCCATCTCGAATGCGAAATCCTCGGCATGGAACGCCAAGGCGATCTGCCCGGCGAACTTATCCCGCACTACTACTTCGAGTACCTACGCACACGCCAAGCCTTCAAGCTCGTGCCGATGTTCCACCACAACGCCATGGACATCCTCTCGCTCGCTTGCCTCACCGAGGTCGTCCTGCCGTCGTTCGCAGCGCCGGAGGACGCTGCCTTGCATCACGGCGCCGACTTGCTTGGGTTGGCTCGCTGGCTGCGGCGCTCGGGCGATCACGCAGCAGCAGCAGCCCTCTATCGCAAGGCCCTACAGGCCGACATGGCCGACTCCGAACTGTTCGCCGCTCTCTGGGAATCAGCGCTGATCGAACGCAAACGGGGCTGCCACGAGCAGAAGCGCGACCTGCTGCTCGATCTCGCCGCCTGCCGCAATCCCTATCAGGCCAAGGCGCTCACCGAACTGGCCAAGCACTATGAGCGCTGCGAGAAGGACCTGCCGCAGGCGCTCGACGCCGCCAATCAGGCTGCCAAACTCGATCCCGGCGAGCAGACAGACAAACGCATCGCCCGGCTCCAGCGACGAGTCGCCCGAACCGCTGCGGCGGATCCCCGCCTGGCGTGCGAAACATGACAAACGACTGAGAAAGGCCGATAATTATGGCGGCAATCCCATGCTGACAAGACTCTTCATCGGCCTTATTTTCTGCACTGCCCTGCTCAGCGCGCAGTCCGTCAACTTCCTGCGGGACATCCGGCCGCTGCTGTCCAATAAGTGTTTCGCCTGCCACGGCCCAGACAGCGCCTCGCGCCTCGCCGACGTTCGTTTGGACGAGAAAGAGCATGCCTTCTCGCAGTCGGCCAACGGCGCGCTGATCACTCCCGGCGATCCGGGTGCGAGTCTGGTCTACCAGCGAATTTCAGCCGCCGACTCCGCCCGGCGCATGCCTCCCGCTTACTCCGGAAAAGAGCTGACCGTCGAGCAGGTTGAACTCATCCGCCAATGGATCGCTTCTGGCGCCCCGTGGGAAGAGTCCTGGGTCCTCACGAACCCGACGCGGCCCGCGCCGCCGCAAGTCAGCGATGCGTCGTGGGCGCGCAACCCGATCGATGCCTTTGTTCTGTCCGCTTTGGACCGAGCCGGGCTCAAGCCAGCCCCCGAAGCCGATCGCCGCACCTTGATTCGCCGCCTTGCCTTGGATCTCACCGGCCTCCCTCCAACACCGGAAGAGGTCAAGTCATTCGTCAACGACTCGGACCCGCTGGCCTACGAGAAGCGTATCGACTACTACATGGCCAAGCCCGCCTGGGGCGAGCATCGCGGACGCTACTGGCTCGACGCCGCCCGCTACGCTGATACCCATGGCCTGCATATCGACAACTACCGGGAGATGTGGCCCTATCGCGATTGGGTCATCAACGCCTTCAATCGCAACCTCGGCTTCGACCAGTTCACCATCGAGCAACTCGCCGGCGACCTGCTGCCCAACCCAACCCGCGACCAGTTGATCGCCACCGGCTTCCACCGCTGCAACGTCACCACCAACGAAGGCGGCGTGATCGAAGACGAAGTCACCGCGATCTACGCCAAGGATCGCGTCGATACGACTAGCGCCGTCTGGCTCGGGCTCACAGTCGGTTGTGCCACCTGTCACGACCACAAGTTCGACCCCATCAAGCAGACCGACTTCTACTCGCTAGCGGCGTTCTTCCGCAACACGACGCAGAAGACGCTCGACGGCAATGTCTTCGATCCGGGCCCAGTAATCAACGTCCGCAGCAAAGAGGACGATGCCCTGTGGTCGCAGCTTGGCGAAGAAGAACAGTCCGTCCGCGCGGAGCTAGAAGCTGCTGAGCACACCGCCCAAGCAGGCTTCGAGAATTGGCTCAACAACGGCGCCTATAGGCAGACGAACGCCAACCGTTTGGATGAGTCAGCTGTGCTCTCTGTCGATTTCGCGCACGCTAGGAACTTGGCGACGAGTGTCTCCTCCACGGTGGAACTAGCGCGCCATGGACGTCCCGCTGCCTGGGTCGGCGAGGAAGGCCTCATCGAGCTGGCGGACGCACCGTCAATAACGGCCGACAATCCGTTTACGCTGAGCCTGTCGTTTTACTTGCCAGAAGAGAAATACGGCGGCCCATTGATTAGCCGCACTGACCCTGCCAATAAGAACCGCGGCTGGGCCCTGTCGATTAGCGACCAGCGACCGTCCTTCGTGATCAGCGGCGAAGGCAACGACAAACTCGGACTGCGCGCGGCGAAACCGGCGGCATTTCGCCGAGGCGAGTGGAATCACGTTGCCGTCACCTACGATGGTTCGCTCACACGCTCGGGAATCCAGCTCTACTTAAACAGCGAACCCGTGCCAGCCGAAACCATCGCGAACGCACTCCCGAGCTTGACGGGACCTGTCGGCAACGAAGCGCCATTGTGGATCGGCGCGATGGATAAGTCTCACTCGGATGGACTCGGCGTTTCCGATTTACAAGTCCTCAATCGTGTCGCCTCCGAGCAGGAGGTTCAACTTCTCGCCGTTTGGCCCGAGCTGAAGACGGCCAAGAACAAATCGATTGGCGATCTCGCCGACGCGGAGAAGGAGGCCCTGCGCAAGGACTATCTGCTGCGCGAGTCGGCAAGTTATCGCGAACAATCTGCGCGCCTCGCGGCGGTCATCGGACAACAGCGAGACGTGCGCCGCCGCTCGGCCGTGACACATGTCATGGAAGAGAAAACGGACTCGATGCCTTTTGCGCATGTTCTGATTCGCGGCATGTACGACCAACCGGGCGAGCGTGTCGAGGCCGCAACGCTGTCGGCGCTGTCGCCGATGGCGGAGTCCCTGCCCCGCAACCGTCTTGGTCTGGCGCAGTGGCTGGTGGACGACTCCAATCCGCTGACGGCGCGGGTGACGGTCAATCGCTTTTGGCAGGAGATCTTCGGCGTCGGCATTGTGCCCACCGCCGAAGACTTTGGATCGCAAGGACAGCCGCCCTCCAACCCGGAGTTGTTGGATTGGTTGGCCGTGGAGTTTCGCCAGAACGGCTGGAACATCAAAGAGTTATTTCGCCTGATGGTCACGTCTTCGACTTACCGCCAATCAGCCGCCGCGACGCCGGAGAAACTGGAGAAGGATCCGCTGAATGTCTTGCTCTCTCGAGGCCCTCGTTTCCGGATGGATGCCGAAGTTGTGCGTGACTACGCTCTTGCCTCAAGCGGGATGTTGATTGATCAGGTCGGCGGCCCCAGCGTGAAGCCGTACCAGCCGGAGCGCATTTGGGAGACCGTGGCGATGAACCAAAGCAACACGGGGATCTATTCACAAGACCACGGTCAGGCGCTCTATCGGCGGAGTATGTATACGTTCGGGAAGAGATCGGCGCCTCCGCCAGCTATGGAAATCTTCAACGCGCCCACCCGCGAACAGTGCACGGTTCGGCGAGAGCGGACCAACACGCCGTTGCAGGCGCTTCTGACGATGAATGGGCCAGCTTATGTAGAGGCGGCTCGCCATTTGGCTGAGGGTGCGGTAGCCGCTGCCAGCGACTTCGATTCGCGGCTTGACTTTATGACCATGCGAGTTCTTGCACGGCCATTCGACGCCCGCCAGCGAGGCATCGCCGGCGCGGCCTATCAGGACTATCTAAGCCACTACCAAGCCAGCCCAGCCGATGCTGACAGCCTGTTGTCGGTGGGCGAGTCTCAGCTACAAGGTTCGGGGCAACACCCAGAGTTGGCGGCGCTGACCATGCTCGCTAACCAATTATTGAACCTCGACGAAACGCTGAACAAGTAGGGAGTATCTCGATGGATTTCACCAAGACTGCACTCGACATCGAAACTCGCCGCCAGTTTTTCGCTCGCGGAGCCCGCAACCTAGGCGCTGCCGCCCTCGGGACCATGCTGGGAGAAACGTTGGCTGCCGCGGATTCGACCACGGGCGGGCTACCCGGGTTGCCGCACTTCGCGCCGAAGGCCAAGCGGGCTGTCTACGTGCATCTCGTCGGCGCTCCTCCCCAACTTGAGCTTTACGACTACAAGCCCGGAATGAAGGAGTGGGAAGACAAGGAACTTCCCGATTCGATTCGGCAGGGCCAACGGCTTACGACCATGACCTCGGGCCAGACGAGGTTCCCCATCGCACCGTCCCGTTTCAGCTTTTCGCAGCACGGCCAAAGCGGCACTTGGATCTCCGAGCTGCTGCCGAACATCGGCAAGCTCGCAGATGACATCGCGGTCATCCGCACGATGCACACCGAGGCGATCAACCACGAACCGGCCATCACCTTCTTCCAATCCGGCAGCCAGATCGCGGGCAAGCCCTGCGCCGGCGCTTGGATCGCCTACGGCCTCGGCTCGATGAATCGCGACCTGCCCACGTTCGTCGTGATGAACGCGACGCACTCGCACCCCAAAGCCAACGTGCAGGCCATATCTGCGCGTCTTTGGAGCGCTGGCTTCCTCTCTGCCAAATACTCTGGCGTTGCCCTGCGCTCCGGCGCGGATCCGGTACTCTACATCAATAATCCCGACGGCGTGCCGGCCTCGGTGCGCCGCCGCATGTTGGACGCCGTCTCCGAGTTGAATCAGATCGAGCATGAACGCATCGCGGATCCTGAAACGCTGGCTCGCATCGAGCAGTACGAGATGGCATTCCGCATGCAATCCTCCGTCCCTGAATTGACGGATCTCTCCGGTGAGCCTGAAAGCGTTTATAAACTCTACGGCGAAGACGCTCGCAAGCCCGCGACGATGGCCAATAGCTGCCTCACCGCGCGCCGTCTACTCGAACGAGACGTCCGATTCGTACAAATCTACCAGCGCGGCTGGGACGTGCACGGCGATTTGCCTGAAGTGCTGCCAAGCCAGTGCAAGGATACCGACCAAGGGGTAGCCGCACTCGTCCAAGACCTCAAACAGCGCGGCATGTTAGAAGACACTCTCGTGATCTGCGGCGGCGAGTTCGGCAGGACCATCTACTGTCAAGGCAAGATGACCGCCGAGACCTATGGCCGCGATCACCATCCGCGCTGCTTCTCGTTGTGGATGGCCGGCGGCGGCATCAAGGGCGGCGTCGTTCACGGCGAAACAGACGAATTTTCCTACAACATCGTCCGCGATCCAGTACATGTAAGGGACTTCCAGGCCACGATCTTGCATTTGTTCGGCATCGATCACGAACGCCTGACTTTCCAGTACCAGGGACTGGATCAGAAGCTGACCGGCGTCGAGCCGGCCCGCGTCGTCCGCGAGCTTCTCGCCTAACCTACGTCAAGTAAGTGTAGTCGTCGAGCACGAGTGACGCCGTCGACATCACTTCGCGCTCATCGTCCGTGCTGATCAGTCCGCTCTCCCGGCGTGTGGCCAGCACCAAATCTAAAGCGTCTCGTAACTCGACCGTCTCGTGTCCCATGTAGGCGAGCACCTCGCGTACGGAGTCGCCCCTCTGTAGATCCTCCGTTGAGACTGCGCCGTCTTTACCGACAGTCACACTCACCTCCGCCACCTCGCCGAAGAGATTGTGCACGTCGCCCAGCGTTTCTTGATAAGCGCCAATCAATAGGATACCCAGGTAGTAAGGTTCACCCTCGCGCATCCGGTGCAGCTCCAGAGATTCCTTAACGTCCCGTATATCGACGAACTTGTCGACCGCGCCGTCCGAGTCGCAAGTGATGTCACACAAAATGCCCCGTTCGGCCGGAACTTCAGCCAAACGATGGATCGGCATGATAGGAAACAATTGATCGAAGGCCCAGAAATCGGGCAACGACTGGAACATCGAAAAATTGCAAACATACTTCGACGCCAGCAGCCGATCCAAATCTTCAAACTCTTCACCGCGCTGCTTGGCTGTCTTCGAGTGCTTCACGGCCTGCCTGCAGATGTACCAGAACAACCATTCGCCCTTGGCTCGATCGACAAGATTCAGGTAGCCGAGCTCGTACAGCTTGTTGAGGTCTTCCCGATCCTGCAGTGCGTCGTGATAGTACTCGCGGAAATTCTTGGCGTTGATTTCCCTGGCGATATCCGTCAACTCCACGACCGGCTGCGCTTCGGAAGTCATCGCGTCCAGGTCGTATTTCGACTCCATTCCCGGACGAATCACCTTCTTCACGTCCGTCACGAGCATGGCATGGTGCGCAACCATCGCTCGGCCCGCCTCATTGACGATCTTCGGGCAAGGCACGCCTTCGCTTTCGCAGACATCCTTAATCGTGTAGACGACGTCGTTGGCGAACTCCTGAATGGTGTAGTTCACCGAGAACTCCGACGACGTTTTCGAACCATCGTAGTCGACGCCCAAACCGCCGCCCACGTTTAGGTGATCCACATCAAAGCCCATTTGACGAACTTTCGAGTAGGTCCGGGCTGCTTCCTTGAAAGCCCTCTTCGCACGACGAATGTCCGTGATTTGCGATCCGATGTGGAAGTGCAGCATCTTCAGCGCCGACACCTGGCCGCGCTCCTCCAACATCTCCAGGGTACGAACCAGCATGAGGGCGCTCATACCGAACTTGGCGAACTCGCCGCCCGATTCTTCCCACTTGCCGCTGCCGCGCGAGTAGAGTTTCACGCGAACGCCCAGTTTGGCGGTCACACCCAGCTTCTCGGCGAGATCCAACGCCTCGATCATCTCCAACGGGTCTTCCACGACGATCAGGACACTTTTGCCCAGTTTCTCGGCCAACAAAGCTAGCCGGAGAAACAACGAGTCCTTCATTCCGTTGCAGACGATCAGCGCCTGATCGCTGAGCGGCATCCCCAAAGCCACCAACAACTCGCCCTTGCTGCCGACCTCAAGACCGTAGTCGTAGCGCCGACCCGATTCGACCAGGCGTTTCACGACCTCGACTTTCTGATTGACCTTGATCGGATAAAGTCCAAGGTGTCGCTCCGGGTATTCAAACTCCTTGATCGCCGTGCGGAATGCCCGATGAATCAGCGCTAGCCGATCGTCGAGAATCTGAGGAAACCTCAAAAGGAATGGAGTTGGTACGCGCTCTTCGACAAGTTGCTGAACAATGGCGAAAAGATCCGCGCTCTGCTGGGGAACGCGTAAAGGAGACACGGCCAGATTACCGTCCTCCGACACGAAGAAGTAGCCGGATCCCCAGTTCTCTACGCCGTACACATCACTCGGTCGGCCCGCCTCCGTTAGCTGGCCACGCGTTACCGTGGAGACATCGTTCGAAGTCGAAGCCATAACCGTCCTCCCGGGATACTCTGCTGCCAACGCCAGGCCGCTAGCGCTGCACGCGGCCGGAACCGCCGCCTTTCATGAGTCCTTCGACATCCGCTTTCGAGACCCGGTTGTAGTCGCCTGTGATCGAGTGCTTCAAGCACGATGCGGCCACAGCGAACTCCAAGGCTGACTGCGGATCTTCCGGATAAAGATGCAAACCGCCCAAAAGACCGCCGGAGAAGGAATCGCCTCCACCGACACGATCGACGATATTCGTAATCTGGTACTTCTTCGACAAATAGAACTTCTTGCCGTCATGTAGACACGCCGACCAGCCGTTATGAGAAGCGCTCACTGATTCGCGTAACGTGATCGCCTGCATCTTCAAACTCGGAAACTCTTTAAGCATCTTCTCGGCCAGAGCTTCGTATTTCGTCGTATCCAATTCTCCGGAATGGACGTCGACATCTACCGAGACGCCCAACGACTCCTGACAATCCTCTTCGTTGGCGATGCCAACGTCAACGAACTGGACCAGTTCACGCATCACTTCTGGGGCGGTCTTGCCGTACTTCCAAAGCTTCTTACGGAAGTTGTAATCGCACGACACCGTGAGGCCCTTCGCCTTGGCCTTCTGCACCGCTTCCATCGACAGGTCCGCGGCTCCCTGGCTAATCGCCGGCGTAATGCCCGTGATGTGGAACCACGTCGCTCCATCGAAAATCGCGTCCCAGTCGAAGTCGCCAGGCTTGGCCAGTGCGATTGACGAATCCGCACGGTCGTAGATGACCTTTGAAGCGCGCTGATTCGCACCGGTCTCCAGGAAGTAAACGCCTAGCCGCCCGCCCTTCGTGCGTAGCACCTTGCTGACGTCAACCCCGAAGCCGCGCAGCTCCCGCAAACAAGCATCCACGATGTCGTGATTCGCCGGAAGAGCGGTTACGAACGACGACGCGATGCCGTAGTTCGAAGTCGATACAGCGACGTTCGCCTCGCCGCCGCCGAACGTCGCCACAAACTGCGGCGACTGAAGCGGACGCTCGAACGCCGGCGGAGCGAGCCGCAGCATAATTTCACCGAAAGTTACGATCTTTGCCATCTGTCTCTTCTTCTCTTTCGAGCCTCTTGGCCAAACCCTGAGGATATCAAGAACTTGCCCGAGCCCGTAGCACTCGCCGCATGCGGGCCGCGTTGCTAAACTCGCTGTTCATAGGACTAGATCAGGAGAACCTCGTTGGACGCATTCGTACTCGGAGCCGGCGGACAGCTCGGCATGGAAATGGTTCGCGAACTGGAGGGTCGCGGCTACGAAGTTCTGGCGCTCGCGCGCCGGGACCTGAATATCACGGTCGAATCCGAGTTCGAGGCCCTCATGGAGCGCTCAAGGCCTCGCTGGACGATCAACTGCGCCGCCTACAACCTGGTCGACCAGGCCGAAAGCGAGCCCGAAAAGGCGATGGCTGTCAACGGCTTTGCCGTGCGCGGGCTCGCTCAGGTCTGCCAGCGCTTTGGCTCAACGTTGTTGCACTACTCCACCGACCACGTGTTTGACGGGCGCAGTGAACAGCCCTACGTGGAAGAAGATCTGCCCGCGGCGCCCTCCGCATACGGCATTTCGAAGCTCGCCGGAGAACACTTCGCTCGCTCCTATTGCGACAACGCTTACATCGTTCGAGTGGCCGGAGTTTTCGGCCCTGGGGGCGTCATCACCCGCCACGGCAACTTCCCCGAGCTGATTTACAAGCGAACCTCCGCCGACGAACCGCTGCGCATCGTCAACGATTACTTCAGCACGCCAACGTACGCACCAGCCCTGGCGTCCCGGTCGATCGATCTGCTTGAGAAGGCGGCCCCGGGCCTCTACCACCTCGGCGGCGGCGAAACCATCTCTTGGTATGAATGGGCTCGCAAGATCGCCACTACCGCTGGCCTATCGCCAGACCTCATCACGCCAATCGGACACGTCGATTACCCCACCCCAGCGAAAAGGCCTCAATACGCAAGCCTCTCCAACGCCAGGACGGAAGCGCTAGGCATCGCCACGATGCCCTCTCTCGATCAAGCCGCGACGGAATGGCTGGAGTTGCGCAACAAGATCGCTACCGCGAAGCAAAGCTAAGCGCAGACCCTAGCCGATCTCCATGATGTCTTTCTCTTTGGCCCCTGATGCCTCGTCGAGACTCTTAATCGTCTCGTCCGTGAGCTTCTGCACCACGTCATGCGCGTCGCGGCTTTGGTCCTCGGAAATGACCTTGTCCTTTTCGAGTTTCTTCAGTGCTTCATTCGCATCACGGCGCAGTTTGCGCACCCCGACGCGGTGCATCTCGGTCACGTGATGGAGTTGTTTGACGAACTCCTTGCGCCGCTCTTCCGTCAGCGGCGGTACCGGAAGGCGAATCAACTTGCCGTCGTTACCTGGATTCAGGCCTAGGCCAGCGGCCATGATGGCCTTCTCAATCACCGCAATCTGCGTCGCATCCCAGGGTTGCACCGTAATCAGGCTGGGCTCCGGAGTACTAATAGTCGCCATTTGACTGATCGGCGTGGGCGTTCCGTAATAATCGGCCTTTACGGAATCGAGCACGTGTACCGAAGCTCGTCCTGTGCGAATCGAGGCCATCTCCCGATGCAAGTCTTCGATGGTCTTAGCCATCTTCTCCTGCGCTATGTTCTCAATCTCTGCAACGGTATCGCCGTGTATGCTTGACATGCCTAAACCACCTCACGAAACAAGAGTCCCGACCGCTTCCTTCTGCACCGCACGACGCAGCGCGCCGGGCTCATTGAGATTGAAGACCACTACCGGCATTTTGTTCTCCTGGCAAAGCGAGACGGCCGTCAGATCCATCACGCCCAGACCCTGTTTGAGAACCTCCGAGTACGATATCTTCTCATATCGCTGCGCGTCTTCATGACGCATGGGGTCCTTGTCGTACACGCCGTCCACCTTAGTGGCCTTCAGCATGACTTCAGCGCCTGTTTCGATCGCTCGAAGCCCTGCGGCAGTGTCGGTGGAAAAGTAAGGATTCCCGGTGCCGGCCGCAAAAACGACTACCGTGCCCGCCTTCAGCGCTGCTACTGCTTTGCGTTTGTTGTAGCGCGATGCCAGCGGTTCCATTCCCACGGCGCTATGCACCAGGGCTTCGCTTCCAGCCGCACCAATCAGGTCCGCGACGGCCAATGCGTTGATCACCGTCGCCAACATTCCCATGGAGTCCAGGGTCGTGCGGTCAATGCCCGAATCGCCCGCGTTGACGCCCCGAAAGAAATTGCCGCCGCCGACCACCAGCCCGATCTGGACCCCGCTGTTGGCCACGTCAACAATCTCTCCGACGATCTCGCGCGATCGTGTCGGATCGATCCCGAATCCAGCCGAGCCGCCCAAGGCCTCGCCGCTGATCTTGAGGAGAATGCGCTTGTATCCAGCCATAAATGAAAAGCCGTGAACCTAAGGCCCGCGGCTTCCCGAAACATACTCGTTTCACCGCAAGCCTATTGCCGCGGACACAAGGTTATCACTAGCAGATCTTAAAACGCGCAATCCGCCCAACGGTGATGTTCTCGCCGAGCTTCGCGATCGCGGCGGTGATCAGCTCTTGCACAGAGACGGACGGGTCCTTGACGAAGGGCTGCTCCAGCAGGACAACCTCTTCGTAAAACTTGCTCATGCGGCCTTCGACGATCTTGTCGACGATCTGTTCCGGCTTGCCTTCAGAGAGCGCGCGCGCACGTTGAACTTCTCTCTCCTGTGCAACCGCGGCCTCATCGACTTCCTCGCGGCGCACGAAACGTGGGTCCGTAGCCGCGACATGCATGGCGATGTCTTTTGCCAACTGGATGAAGGCGTCGGTACGAGCCACAAAGTCTGACTCGCAGTTCACTTCGACCAAGACGCCCAGCTTGCCGCCCGCATGAATGTAGGATTCGATGAGTCCTTCGTTGGCTTCGCGGTCTGCTTTCTTCTGTGCTATCGCGATGCCTTGCTTGCGCAGCACGACTTCAGCTTTATCGACGTCACCGTCCGCCTCAGCGAGCGCCTTCTTGCACTCCATGAAGCCCGCTGCGGTGCGGTCTCGAAGCTCTTTGACTAACTTTGCAGAGATGTCCGCCATGGTCTACCTTCCTGCCCTTCCGCCTCTCGCCAGTAAATCCGGCGCAGTCAGCGGGCGAACGCAAATCCGCCCGCTGAAGCTACGCGCTTATAACCAATTCAATTCGTTGACCTAGAACTGCGAAGGCACGTTTTCGGGATTTACTACGCCCTTCTCCGTCACGATCATGCCGTCCTCTGTCACCACGGCATACTCGCCGTCCGCGGCATCGACGACCGGCACTCCGCCGGAGACGAAAGCGCCCTCGGTCGCCAGGGTTGACGCCTCGATAATCGCGTCCGCAACCTTGCTGGCGAATAGCTTGATGGCTCGTAAAGCGTCATCGTTGCCGGGGATCACGTAGTTCACCGGACTCGGGTCGCAGTTCGTGTCGACGATCGCCACCACAGGAATGTTCAGCCTGTTCGCTTCGGCAACCGCAATTTCTTCTTTCCTGGAGTCGACGATGAAGATGACATCCGGCAATCCAGGAATGTCCTTTAATCCCACCAGGTTCTGCGTGAGATGTTTCCGCTCACGTTCCAACCGCGAGACTTCCTTCTTGGAGCGGCCCGCGTACTGTTCGTCATTCGCCCAACGATCCAGCTCCTTCAATCGCTCAATCGACTTCTGTGCGGTAGTCCAGTTGGTCAGCAGCCCGCCCAGCCAGCGGTGGTTCACGTAGTACTGGTTGCAGCGTTCGGCCTCTTCCTTGACCGCCTCCTGCGCCTGGCGTTTGGTGCCGACAAACAGCACACTCTTGCCCTCGTGGGCGGCTTCGCCGATGAAGCGCAGCGCTTCTTTGAACATCTTTAACGTCTTCTGTAAGTCGACGATGTGGATGCCGTTGCGTTCGCCGAAGATGTATTCCTTCATCTGCGGATTCCAGCGCCTGGTCTGGTGCCCGAAGTGAACGCCTGATTCGAGCAATTCTTTCATTGTTACTTGCGGCATGGGTCCTCCTTGCCTTGTTACTCGCCCCCTGCGCAGTAGCGCACGGAACACAAACGAAACGTCGCCTGTCCAAGCGGGATTTGGCGACGTCCGTGGATAGACCGGCTGCCAGTCCGGCAACCGCGAAATTTAGCGCTTCGAGAACTGGAACCGTTTGCGGGCGCCGGGACGACCGTACTTTTTCCGCTCGTGTTTGCGCGGGTCACGAGTTAAGTAGCCGTCTTTCTTCAAAGCCGGACGCAACTCAATGTTGAACGTCAGTAGAGCGCGGGCGATGCCCAGACGGACAGCCTCAGATTGACCGCTCACTCCGCCGCCATGCGCCAACACGTAGATGTCGAACTTGCCGACAGTCTCCGTCCCCTGTAACGGCTGGTTCACGCAAGCTTGCTGCTCTCGCAACGGAAAGTATTCGGCCAGCTCTCGTTTGTTGATTTCGAACTTGCCGGAGCCGGGCCGCAGCCATACGCGGGCGATCGCCGACTTGCGGCGGCCCGTTCCTAGATATTGAACTCGCGAAGTTTCCATGGGTCTGTTCGATTAACCAACTTTGTCTTGGAGGGTAAGAACCTTCGGGTCCTGTGCCTCATGCGGGTGCGTCGGCCCCGCGTAAACCTTCAGCCGCGATTCCAGCTGGTTGCCAACCTTATTTTTTGGCAACATCCGATACACGGCGAATTCGATCATCCGTTCCGGATGCGTCGCCCGCATCTCTCTCGCCGTCGTCTCCGTCAACCCGCCTGGATAGCCGGAGTGACGCCGGTACAACTTGGCGTCTTCCTTCTTCCCGGTCAGGATCACCTTCTCGGCATTGATCACCACGACGTGATCTCCCGTCTTCAGGAACGGCGTGTAGTCGGGCTTGTGCTTGCCCATCAAGACCATGGCGGCGCGCGTCGCCACGCGACCCAAAACCAGGTCGGCGGCGTCAAGCACGTACCAGTCGTTGCGCACCTCTGAGGCACGCGGGAAATACGTCGACATGTCGGAAAACACTCCTATCCCGGCTCGGCAGCAAATCCCTCGACGCTACCGCTACGACCGTTTACGGTCAAACAGACAAACCCGCCGCTCTCAGCTTGAAGGCCGCAGCGACGTTCATCCAACCGGAACGTCCCTAGTATAACCAAAAACAGCGGCTTACGTGGGTCCCCCGCCTAGAATCAGCAAGAAGATATAGACCGCAGGAAAGGCGAACAAAGTGCCATCCATCCGGTCCAGCGCTCCGCCATGACCTGGCAGGATATGGCCGCTGTCCTTCGTTCCCGAGCCCCTCTTCAAGGCTGACTCCGCCAGATCTCCGATCTGCCCTGCCACGTTCGTTGCCAGCGGCAAGGCGATCGTCGCCCAAACCGCCAGCATCCCCGGCATCATCGCTTGCAAATAGACGGCTCCGGCGACTGTCCCCAGCACCGCCGAACCAATTGTGCCTTCCCATGTTTTACCGGGACTTAGCCGCGGCGCCAACTTGTGCTTCCCGATCGCCCGCCCCACATAGTAAGCCGCGCTGTCGCCGACCCAACTGACAAGCAGCGGCAGAAAAATCCAGTGGGGACTCAGCGCGTGCAAATGTCCGGCGATCGCCAATGGCCCACAGGTGTAGACAACCCCAAAAAAAGTCGCTGCCGAAGATCCGTAGGTTTCTTCCACCGCCCGCGTATCGAGCGTCGCCAGGCCCAGCATGACGAGCAACAGCACGATGAGAAATGACTGGTTTAACAAGGCGGGCAGCAGAACCAGCAGCGCTCCGGCCGCCATTCCCGCGACAGCGTAAGGTTGCGCGCCACGCTGTCGCACTAGCCCGTAAAATTCACGCAGACACAGGAGCCCGACCGCCGCCAGCGCCGCCCTCACAAACAGAGGTGGCGCCAGGAAGATCAGGCCGAGCGCGACCGGAATCAGGACGAGGGCCGTTAGAACCCTTTTCATTCCGGAAAGTCGGGCTGCACCGCAGGCCGCGAGGCATCCGCGACGCCGACCAATGCCGGTTCGTCGCTGCCCCGTTGAGACAGCCCGCCGAAACGGCGTTCACGGCCTTGGAAGTCCAGGATCGCTTCGAGCAAGTCGATTTCGCGGAAGTCAGGCCAAAACTTTTGGGTGACCCAAATCTCGGTGTAGGCGATCTGCCATAGCAAGAAATTACTGACTCGGACTTCTCCAGAAGTTCTGATCAGCAAGTCCGGATCTGGCAGCCCAGCTGTGTACAAATACTTTTCGAACGCATCCTCATCCAAACGCACTTCGCCAGCCGACGCCTTGGCGCTAGCGATCGCCGCATTCACCGCGTCGACAATCTCGGACCGCCCGCCGTAGTTCAGCGCAACGTTCAAGATTAGTCCGTGATTTCCCGCGGTCTTGGCGATGGCGTCGTCCAACTCGTCCTGCACATCCAGAGGAAGCTCATCGATGCGCCCGATGACCCGCAACTGCACGCCGTTGCTGATTAGGCTGTCGAGTTCCTGCCGTAGGTAACGTCGCAGAAGGCCCCACAGGGTATTGACCTCATCCTTCGGGCGCTTCCAGTTCTCAACCGAGAACGCATACAAAGTGAGCGCTTCTACTCCCAACCGTCGGCACCCTTCAATCGACGCCCGCACAGCTTCAACGCCGGCACGGTGCCCGGCCGCTCGCGGCAGGAAGCGCTTCTGAGCCCAACGCCCGTTGCCATCCATGATGACGGCGATGTGCCGAGGTATCCGCTCCGGATCCAGCCGATTCGCTAGTTCCAGCTCGGGACTGCCCGGCCTGGCCCATTCAAGAAAGTGCTTCATTTGGCAGAGTTGCCCATCTCATCGTACTACGCGTATCACGGGGTACGAAACCAAGAACCGCGGGAACCGAAGATCTACTTCGCCAAATAGCCTCTTGCCCTCATCCAGGCGTTCAGCCTGTTCGGCCAGTCCGCCACTGGACCCGGGGCCTTATCCAGGCCAAAACCGTGTCCACCGCTCTCGAAAATGTGGAGTTCCGCGGATACGCCCGCATCGCGCGTCGCCTGGTAATAGCGAATGCTGTTATCCGGACTGACCGTCTTATCGTCATTGGCATGCGCGATGAAAGCTTGCGGCGCCGGCCCCAAAAAATCAATCTCCCTCGGCGTCGCTGGGTAAATCGGCATGACAAAGTCAGGTCGCACCGCAGCGTCGCCGCTGGTCGCCATCATCACCGCAAGGTGTCCCCCGGCGGAAAAGCCCATCAATCCAACCGCATCGGGCCGCACATGCCATTCCGAGGCCCGTTCGCGAATGATCTTCATCGAACGCTCAGCGTCCTCTACCGCAACTGCCATGTAGCGTACGCCGCCCGTGCGATCGGCATAGGCGACTTTTCGCTCTTCTGCTGAAAGTCTTTGGCCATCGCGAAAAGGTAGCCGGTATTTCAAGACGACCCCGACCACTCCGATCGACGCCAGCCAACGGCCCACATCATGCCCTTCCTTGTCGATCGCCAAGTGGCCATAGCCGCCGCCCGGGCAGATCAAGATCGCCGGACCCGGCGCAGTCCCGTGCTCCGGCAGATAGACCGTCAGCGTCGGATCGATGACCTCGCTGATCCCGAGATCCACAACCCCGTCCTTGCCACGTTCAACGACCTGTTCGGTGCCGGCATCAACAGGCCGATCAGGCCACAGCCGCACAACCTGAGGGTCGGCGGCCTGGGCGGCAACGCTCGCGGCAAAAATGAGGAGAGAGGCGGCACGAAGTAGCATCGCTCGGATTATACCGGCCCCTTGGCTGTGGCTCGCAAGCGAAAGGGTTATATTGTTGTCGCCAAGCATGAATCGTCGAAACTTTCTCCTCGGAGCCGCCGCTCTCCTCCCCGCGGCCCACATCCGCGCCCAAACCAAGCAACCCTGGGAATGGCGCAGCTACGCCGCCGACGCCGCGTCCAGCCGCTACGCACCCCTCGACCAGATCACCGCCGCCAACGTCGAACACCTCGAAGTCTCCTGGGAACTGGAAACGCTCCCGCCTCGCGTCCGCCCCCAGGGCACAATTCAATGCACGCCCATCGTTGTGGACGGGGTCATGTACGTCACCGCCCACGGGCTAAACGCGCACGCCATCGAAGCCCACACCGGCAAGCTCATCTGGTCCAATGACGGCGTCGACACAGGACCTAGGCGCGGCGCGGCGGGCAACTCTCGCGGCGTGACCTACTGGAAAGACGGCAGCGACGAACGCATCTTCGCCCCCGTCCGCGAACACATCCTGGCCATCAACGCCAAGACCGGCAAACTCATCGACAGCTTTGGCTCCAACGGCGCCATCGAACTAGCAAACGGCCTCGACCGCGAACTCAGCGCAACCGAGTCGATCGTCTCGACCACTCCCGGCGTCGTCTTCGAAGACCTGCTGATCATCACGTCGCGCCCCGGCGAAGGTCCCGTGAAGTCCGCTCCCGGCCACATTCGCGCCTACGACTGCCGTACCGGCCAGCGCCGCTGGATCTTCCACACCATTCCGCAGCCTGGCGAGTTCGGCTTCGACACCTGGTCACCCCAGTCCTGGAAGACCTCCGGCGGGGCCAACTGCTGGGGCGGCATGAGCGTCGACCACCAGCGCGGCTGGGTCTTCGTCGCCACCGGATCGCCCACCTTCGACTTCTGGGGCGGCGACCGCAAGGGTTCCAATCTGTTCGCCAACTGCGTCATCTGCCTCGACGCCCGCACCGGCAAACGCATCTGGCACTACCAGACGGTCCATCACGACCTGTTCGATTACGACCTGCCCTGCGCCCCGAATCTGGTCACCGTGATGCACAACGGCGTCCCGCGCGACGCCGTCGCCCAAGTCGGCAAGACGGGCTGGGTTTACCTGCTCGACCGCGAAACCGGCGAGCCGCTCTACCCCATCGAAGAGCGTCCGGTGGCGGCTTCAACCGTACCCGGTGAAGAAGCCTGGCCTACGCAACCATTCGTCACTAACCCGCCCGCTTTCTCGCGGCAATACTTCGGCCACGACGACGTAGCGCATCTGTCCGACGAATCGTACAACTATCTGGTCAACCAACGGCTAGAAGGCGTTGCGCTGTCTCCGCAGTTCACGCCGCCCGCGCTAGACAAAGAAGTCGTCGTATTCCCCGGCTACCACGGCGGCGGGTTATGGGGCGGCGCCAGCTGGCGCGCCGACAAGGGCATCCTCTTCGTCAATCACAACGAGATCCCCTGGAGCCTCAAACTCGTCCGCGCCGCCGAAGGTTCCGACCACCCCTTCGAACACACCGGCTATCTACGGCCAGAAGACCAAGAGAACTACCCCGCCATCAAGCCTCCCTGGGGACGCATGTCGGCCATCGATCTCAACAACAACAAGATCCTCTGGCAGACTCCGCTCGGCGAGTACGACGAACTCAGTGCCAAAGGCCTGCCTGCCACCGGCTCCTACAACCGTGGCGGTAATATCGCCACCCAAGGCGGCCTGCTCTTCGCTGCCGCCTCGTTGGACTGCACCTTCCGCGCTTTCGACCAAGAGAATGGCGCCGTGCTGTGGAAGCATTCCCTAGGCGGAATCGGCACGGCCACTCCCGCGACCTACGAAGCCGATGGCCGCCAATTCGTCGTCATCGCCACGAGTCCCAACTCCAAAGCCAAAGGCTCCGGCCCGAAAGCTGGCTTTACCGCTTACGCACTGCCCGCCTAACGATGCACGACCAACGATTCAGAATCTTCCTGGCCATCGCCGTCTTGACTGTGGCGTCGCTCGCCGCCCAAGTCGGCACACGGCCACCAGAACCGGCCGAGAATTTCCAACCGGGAGCGCCCGTCGAGCAACCAGTGGCCTTCAGCCACAAGACTCATGTCGGCCTAGGACTCAAGTGCCTGGAGTGTCACGCCATCGAGGCCCCCGGCGACTACGCCGGCTTCCCCTCAGAGACCCAGTGCATGGCCTGCCACATCGCCATCAAGACCGACAGCTCCCACATCCAAAACCTCGCCGCCGCGGCCGACAACGACAAACCCATTGACTGGAACCGCGTCTACCAGGTCAAGGAATTCGTCTACTTCTCCCACGAGATACACAATCGCGAAGCCGGCATTGATTGTTCGGAATGTCATGGGCCTGTCGCCGAACGAGACGTCTTGTTCCAAGAAACCTCCCTAGGCATGTACGCCTGCATGAAATGCCACGAGCGTCACGACGCCCCCAACGGCTGCGACACCTGCCACGACACCCACTAGCAGCGTTGTCGCTCAGCAGTTCGTGCCGATCATCACTCAAGGCAAGCCAGAAACCGCAACCAGCTTCCCGACCCAGAGTTACAATCGTTGCCACAGTCGGAGGGTTCGATGGATAAGTTAATTCACCACTGGGGAAATGGTCTGACGCGCCGCCATGCCTTCAAGGGCCTCGCCGGCTTCCTTGCTGGGTCCACCCTGCTGCACGGTCAGCAGGACGTGTTCCGCGATCACAGCCGCTCCCCCGGTCTGGCAGAACTCACGAGCTCATTCGATTTCGAACCCATCGCCTACGCCAAGCTGCCGCGTGGGGTGTTCAACTACACCGCCTACGGCTCCGGCGGCGAGTTCACCCTGCGCCGCAATCGCGCCGCCTTCGACTGGGTCCAACTCGTCCCCCGCGGCCTCGCGGGCGTGACCGCCATCGATACCTCCACCGAAGTCTGCGGTACGAAAATGGCCTTCCCGATCATGGTCGCTCCCACCGCCGCGCACGTTGCTCTGTTCCCCGAGGGCGAGGCGGCAACCCATGTCGGGTGCACCAATGCCTCCGATACACCCATGATCATCAGCGCCAACGCTAGCTTACCGGTCGACAAAATCGCCGAGTCTGCCAGCGGTCCTCTCTGGTACCAGCTCTATCCCCGCCAGCAGCCTGAAGCGAATCGTCCCTTACTCGAGACTGCCCAGCAAGCGGGTTGCCAAGCGATCGTCGTCACCGTTGACCAGCAAGCCGCCTACTACGAGAGACGGCTGCACGATCGCCATCTGCTCAACAGCGCCACTCGAGCCCGGCGGGCGACTCGAGGCGCCGGCAGCCCCTACCGCATCGCTGGCTTCCGCTCCTGGTACGACTGGAAGCTCTTCCACGACCTGCGACCGATGATCCAAGTGCCCATGTTGGCGAAAGGCGTGCTCACCGCCGAGGACGCTCGGCTCTGCGTCGAGCACGGCGTCGAAGGCATCGTGGTGTCCAATCACGGCGGGCGCGCCCTCGACCACTCGCCCTCCAGTCTCGAAGTCCTTCCCGAAATCGTCGACGCCGTGGCAGGACGCATCCCCGTCATCGTCGACAGCGGCTTCCGCCGCGGCTCCGATGTCCTCAAGGCCTTGGCCCTCGGCGCCTCCGCCGTATGCTTCGGGAGAGCGCCTCGCTATGGGCTGGCGAGCTTCGGCGCGGACGGCGTCCAGAAAGTTCTGGAGATCCTCCAAGGCGAGTTGGTGCTGGCCATGGCTCAAACAGGTCGCCCCAATCTCGCCTCGATCGACAGTTCCCTGGTAAGGACGGACTTCGCATGAGCCACGCTCCCTTCAACCGACGTCAGGCCCTCGCCGGTTTTGCTTCGCTGTTAGCCGCCTCGCCGCTGCTGAAATCCCAAGACGTCCCCGTGCCTGAGCTCATCGGCGAAGAGCCCGGTCGCATCGCCCCCGCCGACAACTTAGCCAACACGTTCGAATTCGAGCCCATGGCTCAGCGCCGACTCAACGAAGAGACCTTCGCCGCCATCGCCGACGGAGATCATGCCGCCTGGGATCGCATCACCTTCCGCCAGCGGATGGTCGACACCAGCAAACTGGATCTCACGACCGATCTTTTTGGCGACGCCCACTTCACGCCCATCCTCGTCGGGCCCGCCTCGCATCAGAAGCGATTCCACCCCGAGGGCGAATTGGCCATGGCCGAAGGCGCCTCAGCAGGCAAGGCTGCCCTGATCGCCTCCGACCGTTCCGATCACCCAATTGAAGAGATCGCCGCCAAAGCGACCTCGAGCCTGTGGTACCAGGTCTACCCCGAAGCCGATGTCCCCGCTCTCATCGGGCGTATTCGCAAAGCCAAGGCTGCCGGCTGCAAGGCCGTCTGCCTAACCGTCGGATCGCCTGCGTCCGATTCCTCCCTCGTCGCGGATTGGGACTACGTCGACCGCATTCGCCAAGCAACCGATGCGCCGTTCCTGTTGAAAGGCGTCATGAGTCCCGAAGAAGCCCAGACCGCCGCAGACAAAGGCGTCAACGGCGTCATCGTTTCTAACCACGGCGGAAAGTTTCTGCCCGGAATCGCCGATCCCATCGCCATGCTTCCAGCGATCAGCGAAGCTCTCAACGGCAGGATTCCAGTGCTGATTGACGGCGGCATCCGACGCGGAGCCGACGTCCTCAAAGCCCTCGCGCTCGGCGCCGCCGCCGTGCTCATCGCCCGACCTGCTCTCTGGGCCCTTGCAGCCTACGGCGCTGACGGCGTCCAAACACTCGTCGAGCTTCTGCAAACGGAACTAGCAAGCGACATGACCATGCTGGGGACGATTACCCCCGCAGCCGTCACCCGCGATCACGTCAAAGTCCATCGTCGCTAGGCGCTACGCCGTCCGCTCGGTCGACCTTCCAAATGCGCCACGGCGTGTCCGTAAGCCCGATCGGGTCGTGAAGCAATTCGCTATGCACAAGTTGAACTCCCGCCAACCCTTCGACGCTCGCTACGTCCTTGTCGAGGCCCACGATATAGTCAATTCCCCGAGTCTGAAGGACTTCCGAGGTTAGGGTTCTCCGCCCTTCGAAAAAGCCCACAACCCGATTCGACAGGCGTGTTCCGGTCATGGCGAAATTATTCGGCGCGACCAGGTTCAATACGGTCGACCCCGCCGGCAGGTCGTCGACATACGTTGGATAGCGATAGACCTCGGCCCGGGTATCCACGTCCGCCAGATATCGAGCAGCAATGAAGGCCGCAGGTTCTAGAGCCAAGATCGCGGAAGTGATGGTTGTTCCAAGACAGAAGAGCGCCCAAAACGCCAGATTGCGCTTCTCGCTCAACACGGCAAACAGCGGCGCTGCCATCAGCACCAGCATCACCATAAAGATCAATCCGAATCGTAGCGTCTGATGCAGCGGGAACCACCACACCAGCCCGCAGTAGAGGACGCCGCCAGTCCAACTCCACATGCGCCGATCCGCCCACGGTCGGCTCGCAGTCCACAGGAAAAAAGCCGCACCGACCGGCACGAAGGCCGCGAATAGCCCACCAACACCCGTGTCGATGCTGTAAGTGGTCATGCTCGGCTTCGCGCGGTACTCACGCCATATCCAAGTCAACCACTCCGCTTGCGTATTCACCCATCTGCCAATTGCCCAGTCTGGTGAATTGATTGAGCTTGCCGCTATTCCCGGAAATATCACCCAGTCTCCAATCGCGACCCTCATCGGAAACACTGGGTTCCCTGCCAGCAGCCATCCGCGCAAGTACCAAAACGACGATGTCAGCAGGACGCCCGCGAGTAGGGCGCACAACACAGCCAGGCCACCGGCCACACGTCGCTCGAGCCTCCACATCAGACCCGCCGCGACGACCAGGACCAACGGTCCGACGAATGCCACATACAGCACTTTTGATCCGACAGCAATGCCGCATGCGAGGCCCGTGACCCAAAACAATCCTCTGTACGGCTCAGGACCGGCTGACCGCCGCAGAGCAGTCTCAGACAAGGCCAAAGCCGCCATCATGAACGAGGCCGCGAATAGGTCGATGTAGCCGTTGAATGTTTGGTTAAACACGATCGGCAAGGTCGCCGCCACGGCAACGCAACAGAGGCCAGCTTGGCGGCTCTTGCTCACACTCAACGCCAAAGCGTAAACCGACACAAGTAAGCAGACCAACGGGGGCCACTGGACCAAGAAGGCCCATCGATCTAGCCCGCCGGCGAAGAAAACGTACATAGCCGTTTCGCCGTTCGCCGGCATGCCGAATCTCCAGTTCGTAGCCGGTGATATGGCAAACGAACCGTCGAGCACCAAGTGATGCGGCAGCAGCAGGTGATAAGAAACCGCGTCCCAATCGACGATGTACGACCGAAAAGCATTCACTGCGCCGACCAGATAGGCCCCGCAAATGATGACGCCGCTGATCCAAAGGTACGCCGGGATCGCCTCTCCGGCTGGAGCCGTCTGCCGGCTCGGCTCCTTGGGCCGACGCACGTACAGCGCCGCCGCACCTGCGAGCAGCAATGCCAGCGTCGCGGCGACATGCCAAAAAGCCATCCGCTCCGTCCCACCAAATAGTTGAAGCGCAGCCGCGAGATGAATGGAGACCAGCAGCGCCGACTCAGCCAATACCAGACCCGCCACGATCCGGTAACGCAGTTCCGCATCGCCCAGCAGACTACGAGTCACAAGCCACCCTGTCAGACCCGCCGACCCGAGACAGAAGAAGGTCAGCAACATTACATGCTCGAGAGACGCACGATGATCCTGCGAACTACTTCGCTGCTCAGGGTGACCGCCTGGCTATTGAGGAGCCATGCCGCGAAGCTCAGGACGCACAAGGTCGTCAAGACGGTGCGCTGCCGGGACCGTTCCGGCCTCCCCGTGTTCGACTTCGGCAATACTTGAGACCTCCAAACGACTCTACTGAGCCCGAAGCTCGTCCGCAACTGCACCCGGCCCAAATCCGTCGGTAAGGATTAGGGCGAGGGCGCGGTAGGGGTGAGCGAAGGTGT
>JAQCLD010000123.1 GCA_027592785.1 Acidobacteriota bacterium | reverse complement strand
GTGCTCTTGCCCCGGCTTTTGAACTAGAGCGCACGGATTGGCCTCGACGATGTCCCGGCGAATGGCGAAGTTGTAGACGCGCCGAATCAACTCCAAGAGCCGGTTGGCTGAGATCGGGGCCGTCTCGGCTTTCTTCTCTACCAGCGCGATCACGTCGCGGCGTTTGATGTCTGCCGCTCTCAGGTTGCGCCACTGCGGGAGAGCCTCGCGCTCCAGCATTCGGGCGTACTCCTTGCTTCGCTTCTGCTTTGACGCCTCGATGCGGAGATATTCTTCGACGACCTCGCCAAAGGTCGGGTCTGTGCGCAGTTGCTCCCTCTCGGCAAGCGGGTCCTCTCCTCGGTCGATGTCCCGGCGTAGCTCCTTGGCCCTCTCGCGGGCCGCCGTGGCGCTCCACTCGGGCCACAAGCCAAGGGTGTAGCGACGCTCCCTCCCGGCGATGCGGTAGTTAAGGATGAAGGCCCGCGCATTGGCTGCCGTGACGCGCAATCCGAGGCCCTTGATCTCCTCGTCATAGTGAACCTTGTTGCCCTTCTCCGGGGTCGGGAATTTGCGGATAGTTTGTTCAGTTAATCGCACGGCTTGGAGCACCTCAGAGGGCCTCTGTGTCCGCACTGTGTCCGTACGTCAGAGGGTCCGTTTCGTCTGAGTGTGTCCGTGAACGCCGGGAGAGTCAAGCAGTTTTACTGAAAACAGGAGACTTATGTCTCTCGCTTGACGTGACTGTCGGGGAATGTCGGACGGGTTTGGTTGGGTGTGAAGCAGGCGCTCTAACCAACTGAGCTACGCGCCCAAGCCCGTGAGAATCAGCCGCTCATGCGCGGCCTGTCGACTGGGGTTCACTGCTGATCGAGTGCCTCGATCAGTCGCCTCTAGATTACCAAGCCCGATTCGACGACGCACGCACCATTTGATGAGGGGACAGATCAATGGCTCGCTGAGCCGGAACGAACGAACTCGTCTAGAAAGGCAACGACTATGCCGGTGCTGTACTCGTCGTAGAAGCGACTGCCGCCGTGCCCAGCGCCGTGGAGGACTTCAAACCGAACAGGGAGGTTCTGCGTTTTGTAGGCGCCGTAAAGTTCGTGCGATTGATTGATGGGCATTTGAGGATCCTGGTCGCCGTGCAACAGCAACAGCGGCGGGTCAGAGCGGTCGACATGGAAGAGCGGGCTGGCCAGCTTAGCAAGCTCAGGCGTGTCTTCAGGCTGGGCGCCGAGCAAGAGCTGTAGAGCGGGTACGCGGACACCGATGCCATGAGGCGTCGACTGCTTGAGAATCGTAAAAAAATTACTAGCCCCGTAGTAATCCACGATCGCCTGCACGTCGGAGGACTGCTCCCGGTAATCGCCGAGCTCGCCTTCCAACTGCTTGTTGCCGTTCGTTACGCCGACGAGCCCTGCTAGGTGGCCTCCAGCGGAGGATCCTGAAATTGTGATCGCACGAGCATCATAACCGTAGTCCGACTGTTTCGCCCGCAGGAAGCGAATGGCCGCCTTGATGTCGTGAATCTGGGCCGGGAACTGAGCAACCGGGCTGAGCCGATAGTCGACACTGGCCACGGCAAAACCGTGACTCACCAGGCTGGCAAGGGGCATGCTCTCTTTACTGTCAGCGCGCCAGGCGCCGCCATGAACGTAGACGATCAACGGCGGCCGATTCACTCCACTTGGCAGATAAAGGTCGAGGCGCAACTCCAGTCCGTTCACTACGGCGAAAGGAATGTCCGCCGTTTTTCGGAAGTCGGCGCCTGATGCCGACGGCAGGATCGCCAGGGAAGCCGCCCAACAGGCAAACCAGATTGTGATGTTGCGAAGTCCGCGGGTTGCCTTAGCGCGTCTCACCACTGATGACGCCCTCCGGCTCCACGTAAGTCGACACGTTAGCCTCTTCCATCACTTTGCGGATTGCCGCCGCGGTCTCAGGAGAAGCTCGTAGGTTCATGCCGCGATGCACGCCGGTAGCGATTCGCAACGGCGTCCAATCCAGATGATTCTTAGTGTTCCAAATGTTGACGTCGGCCCCGGCTGCTACGAGCAGGGGAACGGCTCCGGCGACGTGCTTGTAGGCAGCCCCGTGCATCGCGGTATCGCCGTTACTATTGACGGCGTTGGGATCGCCGCCTAGGGCTATGACGAATTTCACGGCCTCGACGACCGTTTCCGGCGTTCCGGCGTCTTCGTCCGGAGCGCGAGTTCCGAGTCCAGCCGCCACCATCAGGGGCGTTGAGCCCTCTTCGGTGGGGATCGCCGGATCCGCACCCAGCTCGGCGAGCAGATGCATCAACTCCACATCGGCGGTTCTGCAGGCCGCAAGGAACGGCGTCGCGCCAACGGTATTCAAGGAATGTCTGCCAGCTCTGGAACGCTTGGTCATTCGGACGTTGACGTCGGCGCCGTGCTCGACGAGCTTGCGGACCAGTTCAAGGCTACCCATCGTGCCTGAACCCTCCGGGGCGGGATCATTGCTCCCGACGCCGGGGTTGCGAACCCAACTGATCGTGTGCAGCGGGGCCCAGCCGGGACCAGCTTGGTTTGGATCGGCCCCTCGTTCGAGCAGCATGGCAGCAAGGTCATAATGTCCGTTACCGACAGCCATGTCGAGGGCGCTGGAGCCCAACTGGCGTTCACTAGTTTTGTCGTCGCCACCCGTCTGATACTGTCCGCGGCGTTGCCGAACGAGCAAGGGCTCATTCACGTCTACGCCGGCAGTCAGCAGGGTCCGGACAACTCCGGCCTGGCCTTGTCTCACGGCGAACAAATAGGCCGTGAATCCGCCGTCGGAACGTATGCCCAACTCCGCACCCGCAGCGGTGAGAGCCTCGACAGCGCCGGTATGCCCTTCGGCGGCGGCCCACATCAAGGCGGTCTGTCCATGCCAGCCTTCCTTGGCGTTAACTTCCGCTCCGTGCAGCAACAAAACCTCAACAGCCTCTCGGCGGCCTGTTCTGGCAGCAGTCATTAAGGTGGTCTCGCCCTCGCCGACAGCAGTGTTCGGATCGGCGCCGGCGTTGATCAGCAACTCAAGCATCGGCGCACTACCATTGGTCGCCGCCAGCGTGATCGGAGCCGCGCCGTAGCGATTCTTGGCATTCGCGTCAGCGCCAGCCTTGAGCAGAGCCGCGGCCGTTTCGAGATCGTCCCACTCCGCGGCCCAATGCAGCGCTGTGCTTCCGTCCGCGGCGGTCGCTTTGGGATCGCCCCCGGCGACGAGGAGCGCGCGTACTTTGGCGCCGTCCTTTGCCCTGGCGGCATCGAGAATGTTGCTCTGGTTTCCCGCGGCCATCGCCGTAGCGGCAGCGCAGGCCATCAACACGATCCCGGTCTTTAAGCGAATTCTTGTCATCGTCGGCCTCTTCACAGCGAGAGCTCTGCAATGCGACCGGTGCTGTCGCCAAACGAATCGAGAGGTATTCCAAGTTTGTCGAGTAGCGTGAGATGCAGATTGGCCAGGGGCATCGGCGTGTCGAACACGACGTGTTGGCCGCCCTTTAACCGTCCGCCGGCTCCGCCAGCCACTACGATCGGCAAGTTGGTGTGATCGTGCACGTCCGGGTTGCCCATGCCGCTGCCGCACAGCAAGAGCGAATTGTCGAGCAGCGTTCCTTCGCCCTCGGGTGTGGCCCGCAGCCGCTCCAAGTAGTAGGCGAACAGCGAAATGTGAAATGCGTTGATCTTGGCTAGCTTGGCCAATTTCAATGGATCATTCGAGTGGTGCGACGTCGGATGATGAGGATCGGGCACGCCGATCTCGGGATAGGTCCGGTTGCTCGTCTCACGGGCTAGCTGGAAGGTGATGACGCGCGTGATGTCGCCCTGCAGGGCTAACGTCTGCAAGTCAATCATCAGCTTAGCGTGCTCTTCATAGGACGCCGGCACGCCAACGGGCCGGTCGAGATCCGGCAGCGAAGACTCTTGGGTTTGTTGTTCGGCGCGTTGAATGCGGCGTTCGACCTCACGCAACGATTCGAGGTACTGATCGACTTTCTGCTTGTCGCCCGCCCCGAGTTCACGGTTCAGCCGGGCCATGTCTTCGGCGACCCAATCAAGAATGCTGGCGTTCTTGCGCAGTTCGACGCGTCGCTCTTCGGCGCTGCCGCCCTCTCCAAACAGACGCTCGAAAGCGACGCGAGGATGGGCGATCGTAGGCAAGGGCGTTGTCGGCGAGGACCACGACAGATTGTTCTGATAGACGCAGGCAAAGCCGTTGTCGCAGTCGCCGACCGTCGTCAGCAGATCCATGGCCAGCTCAAGCGAAGGCAGAACGGTGTCTTTGCCGATCCGGCTCGCGGCGATCTGGTCTGCGGTAGTCGCCAACTCGTAGTCAGCGCCCTCGGTCATCTTCGCTTTGGCCGTGCTCAGAAATCCTGCGTTGGCGGTGGCGTGATTGCCGGCCGAGTAGGCGTTCTTGTTCTCGAGATTCGAGACGACCGTGAGTCGATCCTTGAAGGGCTCCAGCGACCCCAGGGTCGGCGACAATCTTTGGAGCGGACCGGACCCGCCAGCCGGTTTCCAGGCAGCGATATTGGATCCCATCGGAATGTAGACGTAGCTCATCCGAGGCGGGGCAGCTGCAGGCGTCTTCGCCAGCGCCGTCATCGATGGGAGCATGGCGTCCAGCAGCGGCAGGGCCACCGCGGCGCCGGTCCCGCGCAGGATGGTGCGGCGAGAGAGTGATTTCTTGGTGATAATCATTGAGACATCCTCATCTTAAACGGCGTACTTTCCACGATACCCAACACAATCGCCGAAAAACGATAGTCGTCTTCGGATGCGTGGCTGACGATCTCGCGGATCGCCGGCATATCGTAGTGATCCAGTCCACGCCCCAGAGCGTAGGTCAACATTTTCTCGCTCGCGGTGGAAACAAATAACTCAGGCCGAGCCAACAAGGCCTGGCGGAAACCCTCGGGACCGTCGAACGGCCTGCCGTCCGGCAATACCCCTGAGGCATCAACCGGTACGCCATCGTCCCTGCCGCGCCAGCGCCCGATCGCATCGTAGTTCTCAAGAGAGAAGCCAATCGGGTCCAAGGTGTTGTGACAGCTTGCGCACAGAGGATTGGAACGGTGCTCGGCCAGTAGTTCCCTTCCCGACAATTTCTTGCCTGACGGGCTCTTCTCCTTCAGGGGCGGCACGTTCGGCGGAGGCGGAGGCGGAGGCGTCCCCATGATGTTGGTCAAGATCCACTTGCCGCGAACGACCGGTGAAGTCCGATTAGCGTAGGACGTCACAGCCAGAACGCTGCCCTGCGTCAGCAGTCCGCCGCGATGGCTGTCTGCCGGCAGCTGCACGCGTCGGAATTGACTGCCGTAGACGTGCGGAATGCCGTAGTGCTTCGCGAGACGCTCGTTGAGGAAGGTGTAATCCGCACCGATCAACTCCACTAGCGGACGGTCTTCGCGAACGATCGTCTCGAATAACAACTCGGTCTCGCGGCGGAACGCCTGGCGTAGATTGTCATCAAAGTCAGGATAAATTCTGCGGTCCGGGCTCACCGAATCCAGATTCCTGAGATACAGCCACTGACCGGCGAAGCTGTCGATGAGCGCCTGGGATCGTGAGTCGGCCAACATCCTGCGAACCTGTTTTTCGAGAACCTCCGTTTTGTGGAGCTCACCGCGTTCGGCAGCTTCGAGCAATTCATCGTCCGGAATGCTGCTCCACAAGAAAAACGATAGGCGTGATGCGAGCGCCAGATCGGTGACCGGGTAGGACGACTTCGGCGCTACGCCAGCCGGGTCGCGCTCAATGCGGAACAGGAACTCAGGACTGACGAGCAGTGCTCTAAGAGCCATCTCGATCCCGCCCTCGAAGCCACGCTCCCGCTGACCTTGCTCGTAGAAGCCCATCAATTTGTCTGTATCGGCAGACTCGACTGGCCGCCGGTAGGCGCGTCGCGCAAGCTGCGAGAGCACTCGCTTCGCGCAAGCGCTTTCTTCGGATGCCTGCGCCGGTTGGCAGCTGAAAACTCTCTCCCGGCTGGGCGTGTCGCCAGGCCCAGCCGCTTCGTAGGGTCCGGTGATACCGATCGAGTAGACCGCCGGCTGCGCCCGGGGATGGCGATCCATGTTGAATCGCGCCAAATAAGGCTGCCGCTCGGTCTCCACCAGGGCGGCACTCTTTTTTAAGAAGGTGGCACTGATCTCGTGCGGCCCAGCGGTTACGGGGACTCGGACAAACAGATGTTTGTCGACTTGACTGTGGTCACGCGAGTCGGGTGGGGCGATCGGAAACAGGCCAATCCTCTTGCCGTCTAAGGCGAGTTCGGCCTCAAAATCGCTGCCCAAACCCTCAACCTGTTCGTCGCGATTGCGCGAGAGCGCCATGCGGATATCGTATTGGCCGTCTAGCGGGAAGTTGTGAGTAACAGCCGTACCGCCGCGCGAACCGAAGGGCAGACCGGGAGCATGTTGCTCCTGGGTTAGTTCGGGCGACACCATGATCAGCTCGCCGCCTACGTCGCGCAGGGGCCCGCCGACCGCGAGACGACTGATCTTGTGTGCGGCGTTGAGGTAACCCTCGAGCAGCATCGGCGATAACTCGCCTACCGTGATGTTGTCAAAGCCGTTGCTGCTTTCGTCTCGAGGCAACATCGCGGAGACGTCCACGTCAAGATTCAGTAGATCGCGAATCGCGTTGCGATACTCAGTGCGGTTCAGGCGTCGGAATGTTGCCGTACGGCCAGGATTCGGGTTCGCCGCCAATGCCGCGTCCAGAGACCCGGCGATCGATGCCACCACCGCCTTGTAGGTGTTCTCATCCGGCCGGGGCATGCCAAGCGGAGGCATGTGCCGATAGGTCAGTTTTTTAACGACACCCTCCCAAGCCTGGGGGTGCTTGGTGGGATCGGCGAGATCAAGCTCGGCAAAAGATAGCCCACGGGTCGCCACGTTCTCGTTGTGGCACGCCACGCAGTACTGTCCGACAACGTCTGCGACCTGGTCAGCGCCCAGGAATGAGGCCGACGAGGCGAGCAGCAAGACAGTTAGTAAAGGGATTCTCTTCATTTCTCGGGGATTCCGTCCGATCCTGTTCTTCCGATTAGCAGTATACCCGTCCAACCCTGCAACAGCTAACGACTTATGCCCAATTGGCACTGTTCGGTACGGTTCGTAACACCGAGCGCTCTGGGCGGTGACAACGAAAGCGGGGGCGGGACCATAACGGCCCCGCCCCCTGTTGGCGTTGAGATTGGTTAAGTGTTAGAAAGTGATGCGTGCGCCCACTTGCATGTTACGCATATCCCGAGCCGAATCGAGAGTTCCGAAGTCGGAGTTCTCGACGTTGCCGTTGAGGGACGTCAAGTTGACGTGGTTGAGGAAGTTAAACGCGTCGGCCCGAATCTGCAGGCTGACGCCTTCAGTGACCGCAAATTTCTTGGATAGTGAAAAGTCCACGTTGAACAAGCCGGGACCCCGTACGAGGCCGTTAGCCACGTTGCCTGGCCGAATGGCGACACCGCCGACCTCTTCGACCTTGGCGAAGGCCGCCGGGTTGATATATTGCACATCCTGGTGACCGCCCACTCGGGGGCTACCGAACGTGGCGCCATCAGCAGCTAGCAAGTTTCCGCCGATAAAGTCTCCGCGGCAGGCCCACTGATTGGAGCAGCCTTGCCTGATGGAAATGGGATTCCCGGTTGTCCCGGTGTAGATGGTGCTCACTTGCCATCCGCCGAGCACAGCCTTCACCGGCGCGGCCATGTTGGCGAACTGTGGCAGCTCGTAGATTAAATCTGCCACGACACGATGCGTTGCATCGTAGCCCGGGTTGCCTTTTTCGATGGAGACGTTGAAGAAGTCTTGGATGTTGGCGACGGCGTCGGTGCCGTAGTAAACGCCCACATCTCCGCCCTGATAGGCAAACGTCTTGCCCCACGTGTAGTGCAGGTCACCCGAGAAGTTGTTCGAGAACCTCTTGCGCAGCGATGTTTGCAAGGAGTGGTTCATCACACTCTCGCCCATGTCGACGAAGTAAGGTCCGCCCGGAATGACTAGCGGATTCGGGCGTTGTCCGGTCAGCCGGTCGGGCAGATTGAAGCGCCGGTGCATCGGCCATTTGACGCCGCGCGTGCCGACATAGCCGATCTCCCACATCAGGTCCGAGCGAAACTGCCGCTGGATGTTCAACTGATAGTTGATCGTGTAGGGGTTCTGCAGATCGGGAGTAATGAGCGAAAAGACAAGCTCCGTACCCTTCGCTTGAACGCCTTGCAGGGCGATCGGGAGGATCTGTTCGTTAATTAAGGGGTACTTGACCCCCAGGTCCGCAGACTCAGCGGCGCTGTAGTTGATGCGGAACGGGATGTCCGGTCCAGCTGTGCTCTGGCGCAACAAGGCCGGGACTTGGGCGGCAAACATAACGCCGACGCCGCCGCGGATGACTGTCTTTTGGTTCATGGAGTAGGCGAAGCCGACTCGCGGTCCAAGATTGACCCAGCTGTCACCGTCCGTGGGATTATCCGTGGGACGACGTGCTCCGAACGCGAAATTCGTAAAATCCGCGCCTGCCGGCAGTTCCAGGTTCTTGTTCGTCACCGCGACGCTGCCCGTCGCCTCGACCGTGGCGTTGGAATAGGCGTCGTAACGAATGCCCAAGTTCAACATGAGCTTGTTGCTGACCCGCCAGTCGTCTTGCACGAATCCGCCCCATTCATACATCCGCGATGTGTGCGGACCGTTGGAGCCGAACGTGATCGACGCGCCATTGATGCGATTGGCCATCAAGTCCGCGACGCTGTTGAAGTCATAGCTCGGGTTCTCCGGGTTGGTGCGAGCGCCGGTGGTCCATAGCAAACGACCGCCGAACTTGAACGTATGGTTGCCCCGGATGATGCTGAATTTCTGGTCATAGGTCGAGGTAGCGCCTTTCATCGCAAAGACCTCAGCACTGCCCATGGTGAAGGCGGCACCGCCGTTATCGGTGACCCGCAGCCTCGGAATGCGTCCCTGCCATTCAACCGTCTCGCCCAACGGGGAGATGAACTGGTCGCCAAAGAAGTTGTCCAGGCGATCCATATCGGCGAAGTTGTAGCCCCAGCGGGACTCCGACACCCAGTTGCTGCCGGTATGCGTGTATTGCGCGTTGTAACGATCCTGAACGTAAATATACTCGCGATCGTTCGTGCCGTTCAGGTTGTAACGCGGATCGAGCCCGAACGGGCGGCCGCGCGTGTAGCTGAACGATAAGTTGCCGTTGTCGGTCGGCCGGTAGTCGGCACGAAGGTTCACCGTGTTATCGGTTCTTTCTTCCGATCCGACCTTCTCGGCCCGACCGCGGTCGTCGTCGAATAACCTGGCGGGCGAGGGAATCGTATCCATCAGTGTTCTCGTTTCCGGGAACGGCAGCGCCTGTAGAATCGTCTGACGGAACGAATCGGTGGGAACAGTTCCGGTCACGAAGGCACTGCGATATCCGCGGTAGCCTTCGTAGGTACCGAAGATGAACAGCCGGTTCTTGATGATCGGTCCGCCGAGCGAGCCGCCGAACTGATTGAAGACCTCGCGGTTCTTGTCCAGCAACTGGCCGTTGCTGCCAATGTTCGTTTGGAACGGGTTGCGCGCGTTGAACTTCTCGGAACGATAGTTCCAGATGCCGCTTCCGTGCCATTCGTTGGTGCCGCGCTTGCTGATCAGATTGACAGTGCCGGTGACGACGCCGCCGTTCTCGGCCTTCATGACGCCGCGCATGACCTGGACTTCCTCCACGCCCTCGATGCTCATGATGTCCATGTAGTTGCGGCCGCCATAGTTCTCTAGAGCGCGGCCTTCGGACGGGTTCGAGTTGGCGTCGGTGCCGTTGACGGTTACGCCGGCGCCGCTCTTGCCCAAGCCGTTGATGCGAACGCCGCCGCTGCCGGTATCGATGCCGCTCGATAGCTTAAGCAGGCTGGTGACATTGCGGCGGCCCAGAGGCAGCTCCGAGACCTTCGCGTTATCGATACTCTCGGTTTGCTCGGACGCTTCGGTGGCGACCAGCGGAGGAGCTCCCTCGACCTCCACGGTCTCGGTTACCTGACCAATCTCCAAGGAGTGGACCTGGCGCACGTTGGCCGAAGCCACCAGGCGAATACCAGTCGCGCGGTAGGCTTTGAAGCCGGCTGACTGGATGGACATTGTATAGGTGCCAGTGGGCAGCACGCTGAAGGCGAAGCCGCCAGCTGGGCCCGTCTCCGTGTCGTAGCTCAAACCCGCGGCGTCGTTGGTCAAAGTGACCGCTGCGCCGGGAATCACGGCCCCGGATGCATCTTGCACCGTGCCGCTGAGATTAGCTGTCGTGACCTGCGCCAATGCGGCGACGGTCGACAGCAACAAGGCGGCAATAGCGATGCCGTACATCATTGGTATAAAGCGTAAATTTTTTATTCATACCACCATACTCTTCATGCTGTTTGCGCTTCCGCAACAGTCATCCCCGGCTGACCACTCCGGTCAGCCACCCAAAACTCTCTGGCCGAGCCAGCCCGGCTTCCCTGGCGGCTAGGCACACTTTCCTTCGGCAGATACCCAAGATCCACCGATAACTCCGCTGCGATGCGCATGCGCGACACCGGTTCAGCGCCTTAATATAACCCACCTGACTTAACGAGGCACGTTACGAACCGTAGCCGACGGCGCGCATTGGCGCGAGCTGCGGTTCTACATCTCCAGCTAACAAAGGACTTCAGCAGAATCAGGTCACGACTGTAACTTCTCGCTCGCTCCCGGGCGCCAGTGGCAGGAGTATGCTTCTCTATCGTCAAAAGATATACACCGCTATAGAGCCGGGATTTCCATTTTGGCCATCGCGACGCGTTGACGGTAGCAGAGCTTGCCCGCCGGTG
>JAQCLD010000122.1 GCA_027592785.1 Acidobacteriota bacterium | reverse complement strand
CGCTGTGTGTGCGATCGGTCAGCGTCGCCCACCAGACCGCTCGATGCGGCCCCCGGCCCCCCAGTAAGCGCCGCCGGCCCTCCCGACACCTTCGCTCACCCCTACCGCGCCCTCGCCCTAATCCTTACCGACGGATTTGGGACCAGACCAGCAACTTAGGGCGATGCGATAGTCTTGTACGGATGGCTGCTTCACCCGATCCCCAAAAATTGCAGGAGGTTGCTGAGGCCATCTCGCTCGACGATCCAGGTCTATACGTCAACCGCGAACTCAGCCTGTTGGAGTTCCAAAAGCGTGTTCTGGAGGAAGCTCAGGACCCCCGTCTACCCCTGCTGGAACGGCTCAAGTTCATCGCCATCGTCAGCTCTAACCTCAATGAATTCTTCATGGTACGCGTCGCCGGCCTGCTCGATCAGGTCGCCGCTGGTGTCTGGGAAGTATCTAGCAGCGACATGCCGCCCGCCGACCAGTTGCGCGCGATCCGGATCGAGATAGAGAGCCTATTAGAGGAATCCCGCACCTGCCTCCGAGACGACCTGATTCCCGGGCTCGATGAAGCTGGCGTTCGCATCCTCCCCTACCGATCCCTAGCCAAGACTCAGAGAGACGGGGCCGATGCCTACTTCGCAGAGCATGTCTTTCCGGTCCTAACGCCTTTGGCGTTCGACCCCTCGCGGCCATTTCCGCACATTTCCAACCTCAGTCTTAACCTTGCCGTGGTCATCCGCCACCCAGACCAATCGGAGCGGTTTGCTCGGGTCAAGGTTCCCGATACCTTGCCGCAGTTCGTGCGCGTAGACCCTAAGACTTCGAAAACGACCTCCTACATCTGGCTAGAGGAATTGATCATCGCGAACCTGGAACTCCTGTTCCCCGGAACTCGCCTCGTTGAGGCGCATCCCTTCCACGTCACACGGGACGCCGATATCGCTATCCAAGAGTTGGAGGCCGACGATCTTCTTGAAGTGATCGCCGAGGGTGTCCGCCAACGCCGCTTCGGCAGCGTCGTGAGACTGACCGTGCATGACGACATGCCCGAAAAGATTCTCACGATCCTCAAGAACAATTTGGAGATCCATTCCAACGGCGTCTACCGCCTCAACGGCCCCTTGGCCCTCAACCGGCTCATGTCTTTGTACGGAATTGATCGCCCGGATCTCAAAGATTCGCCGCTGCTTCCGAAGTTTCCGGCGGCCTTCGACGGCTCGGATCATGACGAGAACGTCTTCGCTGTCGTCGCTCGTGAGGATATTCTTCTTCATCACCCCTACGACTCTTTCCAGCCCCTAATCGACTTCTTGCGCCAGGCAGCCCGCGATCCGCAAGTGCTGGCCATTAAGATGACGCTCTATCGCGTCGGCAAGAATTCGCCGGTCGTTGAAGCCCTACTGGAGGCCATGCAGAACGGCAAGCAAGTCGCCGTCCTAGTTGAGTTGAAGGCGCGCTTCGACGAAGAAAGCAACATTAGTTGGGCCCGCGCGTTGGAAGAGGAGGGCGTCCATGTCGTATATGGCCTTGTAGGGCTCAAGATTCATTCCAAAGTCTTGCTCGTAGTGCGCCAAGAAGGCGAGCAAGTGCGCCGTTATGTGCATCTCTCCACCGGCAACTACAATTCCGTCACCGCGAATCTCTATACCGATCTCGGCTTCCTCACCTGCGATCCGGAACTGGCCTCCGACGTCACTCGGCTCTTCAACTACCTCACCGGCTACGCCTCCGAACATCACTACCGCAAATTGCTGGTCGCCCCTGTCGGACTGCGCGAGCGTTTGCAGCAAATGATCGAACGCGAAATATCCATTCAGGAAAGCGGTGGAGAGGGCCATTTGATATTCAAGACCAACGGCCTGGCCGACAAAGCGATGATGCAGCTTCTTTACCGTGCATCCCAGGCTGGCGTGAAGTGCGATCTGCTCGTCCGCGGAGTCTGTTGCTTGCGGCCTGGCGTTCCCGGCGTCAGCGAAAACATCCGCGTAATATCCGTGGTCGGACGATTCCTCGAGCACAGTCGCGCGTACTACTTCCGCAATGCCGGCAAGGACGAGCTCTATCTCGGCAGCGCTGATATGATGCGCCGAAACCTCACCTATCGGGTGGAAACCGTGTTTCCCATTCTGCGGCCCGATCTCATCCGCTATGTACGCGATGAAGTCCTCAACACCTCGCTTGCCGACAACCAAAAGGCGCGAGTCATGCAATCTCATGGCGGCTACGCTCGAGTGATTCCCCTACCGGATGAGCCTCGTGTCGATAGCCAGTCTCAGATGGCGCAGCGTGCACGAAGCGCTGGCTAGAGATTGTCCTAGTGCAGGCCCGTCCTCTTGAGATCGCGGCCTAGGGCAAAGCTCCTACGACCCACCGTTCAACGGTCGTGATAGCTTCAGCTGAGAGTCTCTAAATGGCCGAATTAGTCAGCTGTCCCCACTGCGGTCGCGTCAACCGGCTACCCGATGTCAAAGGTGGGCGGAAAGGTTTCTTTCGCTGCGGTTCCTGCTCGACGACAGTCAAGAGAACGGCGGCCCCCGCTGCTGCGACCGGCGGCAAAGTCCTCGACGCGGAGTTCACTCAGTACGCATTGTCCCTCCCGCTGGTGGGCGTTTGCTGGCTCGGGGCCATCCTTCTCTTGTTGGGCTTTTCCTCGCTCTTCGGCTCCATTTACAGCTTCCTGCGGGTTGTGCCTTTCTTGGCTGCCGCCTACGCGACATTCCTGGCATATCAATCCAAGCGGCAGGCTTGGATCTGGCTTATGGGCGGGCTCACCTTTTTCTACAACCCGGTGATCGTCTCGCTGCTCGATCGCGTCTCCTGGATCATGATCGACGTCGCGGCGATTCCAATCTTGTTGGTCGCGCCATTCTATTGCCCAGTCGAAGATCGCAAACAGGCTAACCGCAAGCGGATGAAGGCCAACATCTCTGAGTTCTCCGACTCCGAGTTCTCTCAAGCTACGAAGTAGTAACCGTCGAAGTTACCACTTGGGGACTGTGACCGCTCCCCGCGCAGCCGACGATACTGACGCCGCATACTTCGCGAACACGCCCGTCTTGTAGCGCGGCTCTGGACGCTTGACCTTGCTCAGTCGATCCGCCAACTCCGCATCCGAGAGTTCCACCTCAAGCTTGCGTTGACCGCAATCGACCAGGATGATATCGCCTTCCTGAACGGCCGCGATCGGTCCGCCCAGGAACGCCTCGGGAGCGACATGGCCCACCATCAGGCCGCGACTCGCGCCCGAAAAGCGACCATCCGTCAGCAACGCCACGCTTTCGCCCAAACCTGCTCCGACAACCGCCGCCGTCACGCCCAGCATTTCGCGCATTCCCGGGCCACCCGCCGGACCTTCGTAACGAATCACCACGACGTCGCCGGGTTTGATATCGCCGTTTGTGACGGCGTGCATGGCGTCTTCTTCTCTCTCGAAAACCCGCGCCGGTCCTTTGTGGACAAGATAGTTACCGCCGGCAACCTTGATGACCGCGCCCTCCGGCGCCAAGTTCCCTCTCAAAATCACCAAACCGCCGGTCGGCTTGAGCGGATCGTCGAGCCGATGAATGACTTGCTGGCCTGGCGTCTCCTGCGCTTTTTCGACGGACTCAGCAAGCGTTTGGCCGGTCACGGTCATCGCCGTACCATCGACGTAGCCGCCCTCAATGAGACGCTTCGTGATGAATTGAATACCGCCGGCCTTCCATACGTCGGCAGCGACGTACTTGCCGCCAGGCTTGAGGTCCACCAGCAATGGGGTCTTACGGCTGATGCGGTCAAAATCTTCCAATTCGAGGTCGACTCCCGCGTCGACGGCAAGCGCCATCAAATGCAAAACCGCATTCGTTGAGCCGCCGGTGGCCGCCACGCTGGAGATCGCGTTTTCGAAGGCTTTGCGGGTGAAGATATCGCTCGGCTTGATGCCTCGCCTTAGAGTCTCCATTACCGTCCGGCCGGCTTCGTACGACACGTCGCCCTTGTCCGCCGCCATCGCAGGCACGCTCGCGGCGCCCTCGGGCGAGATGCCCATTATCTCCATGACCGTCGCCATCGTGTTGGCCGTGTATTGCCCCCCGCAGGCGCCCGGTCCAGGGCAGGCCGCCAGTTCCAGGTCCTTCAACTCTTGGTCCGTGATCTGCCCGGCTGCGTGCTTGCCCACGCCTTCGAACACGTCCTGGATGGTCACGTCCACACCTTTGTACTTGCCCGGCATGATCGAGCCGCCGTAGAGCAACAGCGAAGGGACATCGACGCGCGCCAGCGCCATCGCAGCTCCGGGAATCGTCTTATCACAGGCAACTATGGCGACCAGCGCATCGAACATATAGCCTTCGGCCGTCAGTTCGATTGAATCCGCGATCACTTCACGGCTCACCAGAGAGGCCTTCATGCCTTCCGTGCCCATGGTGATGCCGTCTGAGATGGCGATGGTATTGAACTCCATTGGAGTTCCGCCGGCGTCGCGCACGCCCTGCTTCACGCGCTCCGCCAGGTCGCGCAAGTGGTAGTTGCACGACATCGCTTCAATCCAGGTGTTGGCGATGCCGACGATCGGCTTCGCGAGTTCCGCATCGCCGAATCCAATCGAGTGATAGTACGAACGCGCCGGCGCGCGATCTCGGCCTTCGGTGATGATATGGCTGCGATGCTTGAGCGGATTAGACACGGGCTACGGGGCTCCTTTCGATGAATCTTAGATCTTACCGTGCCCCTGGACAGATATGCTGAGACGGGAAGCCGTGAAAGAATCACTGTTTGGAATCGCACGAACTCCTGAAGCCGGCATACGCCGTCGCCAGGGCCTGGCTCACGTTTTCGCGGCCTCTAGATTCAGCCGTTTCGCATCAAACCCGCACCGCGAAAACGAGTACCTGTCCCTCAGTCGAGTTGCCCGCCGTGCCAGATGTATCCTGTCACAGCTTCCGGCGATGCAAATCCGGTGGAGTGCGAATGGCGCAGTGGCGCTGGCGATTACCGCCGCGATCTGTGCCCAGGCCTACGTCCACAGCGGTAGGGGTCCCAACACCCCCTACTTCGTCGACGACCCAAGTCACGTTAAGTTTTTCGTCAATTCTCAGACTCAAGCAGGCTTGGAAAACCTCAACGGAGATACCGTCATCGCCACCGACAGCTCGCCCACCGCGGCGATCTTAGGCGCTCTCGATCGCTGGAACGCCGTATCCGACAGCACCCTGCACTTCGACTCTCCAGCCTCCGTGGCTACCGCGTCGGGCCTAACAGACGGTCAAAGCGTAATTACCTTTGCCGACACAGCCTCAAATCGCTCGATTACCGGCGGCGCAGTCGCCGTGACCAGACTAATCTCGGATTCCACGGGAGAACTCACCGATACCGACATCATCTTTAATCCGCTCTTCGAGTTCTCGACCACGCTTCAACCCGACACCTTCGACATCGAGGGAACCCTGGTCCATGAACTTGGGCACGCCATCGGCATGGGCCACGCGGGCTCGACGTCTTCCACAATGTTTGCCACGACGGCCCGGGGTTCAGCCGATCTTCGGACTCTAACCGACGACGACACCTCCTACGCCCGCGCAGTCTATCCGTCGACGGGAATCCCAAAATACGGTTCGCTGGCAATCGACGTTGAGTTCTCGAACAAGCAGCCCGCTCGCGGCGCCCTCGTCACCGCAATTGATCGGTCGCGCAACGTATTGCTCACCGGACTCAGCGATTCATCCGGCCGGGCCACGATCGGTAGCGTACCTTCCGGCAGCTACGTCCTCTATGCCGAACCGGCCAACGAGCCTGCACTGCCCAGCCAATTCAGCCAGTTCGGAGTCCTCGACTCCATTGCCACAACAGTTGCCGGCGGCCCTGATTTTCCGACCGTGTTCAACGTCCCCGCGTTCGGCGAAACGACGGCGACGCTGACTCTTAAATCCAGCTCGGACACGCTCAATATCGTGGGCGCCGGAGGCGCCCTAGAGGGCGGGAGCGTCGAAAGCGACTACGGCTTCGTCGCCCGGCCAAGTGGGCAGTACATCTTCGAGATCTACGGCGATGGCCTGGATGACCCATCCATCTCGCTCCCAGCCATCTCATTTCTGGGAACAGGCGTCACCGTCGAAGGCCCTCTTGAGCAAGACGAAGTCGAACTGTTCGGGGGTAGAATTTACCCACTCCTGCGCTTCCACATCACCGTATCCCCGACTGCTCCAATCGGCAGTCTGTCAGCGCGGCTACGGCTGGGCGATCAACTGTCGCTGTTCACTGGCGCATTGGAGATTACCGACCCCACGCCGGTCCCATCGTTTTCGTCAAACGGCGTCGTCAACGCCGCTAGCTTCGAGGCCGTCTCACTCTCTCCCGGCGGCATTTTTTCCATCTTTGGAGACGAGCTGGCCCCCGCCGAGGGCTTCGCTTTCTTTGATCCGCTCTCGGGCGGACTCATCGAAATCCTGCGCGGGGTTTCCGTGCTGGTCGACGATCGCCCTGCGCCGCTCTTCTACGTGAGCCCCGAGCAGATCAACGCCCAGGCCCCTATAGACCTGCAGCCAGGCAGCTTCGTCACCGTCCGAGTCCTGCGCGATGACGTGACAAGCTCCAGCCGCATCTTGCCCGTCGCAGCCGCAGCGCCCGGCGTCTTCGTCCACTCGGAATCAAACCGGGCGGTCGCCTTGAATCAAGACGGCTCACTGAACTCACCTGCCAGCCCTGCCGACCGCGACACAATTGTGACGATCTACCTAACTGGCGCCGGGGCCGTCGCACCAGTTGTCGCCACGGGACGTCCTGCGCGATTGCCGCCGCCGCTAAGCCCTGTCGTCGAGGGCGTGACTGCAACAATCAACGGGCAGCTGACCATCGTCGAATTCGCCGGGGCCGCCCCGGGCTTCGTCGGCCTCATCCAGGTGAACGTAAGAATCCCGCCAACTTCACCGACGGGAGACGCTGTCGCGCTAAGAGTCCTGGCCGGGGGCGTCGCCAGCCAACCAGGAACGACGATTTCGATTCGTTAGACCGACTGCACCGGGATCGGGTTCGCCCCATCGGTGCGAATGTCCTGGCCAATTTCGTACTTCAATGACTGAATCAGCCCCTTGATGTATCCGAACGCGGAGGCGAACCCCTGCCTTCCACCTGGGTCATCCGGGTGCTGTGGCATGTGATCCGGCATCAGCATGTACGGGTAGTCTACCTCGTAAAGAGTCCGCAACACCTCCGGCATCACCATGTCGCCTTCGTCTGGGTAAACCTCGATGAAGTTGTCGCGTTTGCCGATGATGTTGCGGAAGTGGATGTTGAATATCTTCTTCATCCCGCCAAGCCTGCGGATCACGTCATGGATTTCTTTGGCCGGGTCCTGCAGCATCTCCGCCGTGGTCCCCAGGCATAAATTGAATCCGTGATACGGGCTATCCGAAAGCTCCGCAAAGCGGTATAACCCTTCAGCAGTTCCCAGCACTCGGTCCACGCCCTGGTAGCCCTCCGGCGGCATGCCTGGGTCATGCGGATGGCAAGCGATTCGAATTCCGTTCGAATCTGCGACCGGAACCACGTTCTCAACGAAGTGTGTAATGCGCTCCCAAGCGGTATCGGAATCCACCACGCCCGCACGCGTCAACGCCGGCTCCGGCGTGGACTCGGCCAGCTTCCACGTCGAATAGCTCGACCCGCCGCGGCCAGGCGTGCGCTCGGTGCGTACAACGCCCAACAGCGACATGTTGTACTTGATCGACGGGATCCCCGCCGCTTTGCAATTCTCAATCGTCTTATTGAAATCGTCGATGTCACGCTGACGCCCAGGCTCATTGCCTAACATCACATCTCCACGCTGCTCGCGGTCGATATGACTCGACGGCAAAAACGGGGCAGTTAGCATGTCGGCCACAATGCCGTGCGACTCGCAGCGCTCACGAATCTCCGTCAGCTCATCCACCGTGTAGAACCCACGCTCCGGGTATGGCGGCCGCGGCAACGAAGCGCAGACGTGATTCACGCCGTGGCGCTTCGACAGCGACAGCCACTCGTCGCTCGACGGCCTTTGTGTGCCGACGTAAAGCCGCACCGGCTTCTCAGCCGCGGTCGGTCCCGCCGGGGCAGTCTCCATGTTGGGCTGGCATCCCGCCAGGGCAGCGGCACCGGCCGCAGCCGTGCCTGTAGTGAGAAATTTACGACGATCCATAGCGTCTGAAATGAGACCACGACCGCGGGAATGGTGTCAATTGCAGTCCCAGTCGACCATTTCAGACACCCTTCGAATTACAGCTTGGCGTTCGCCCGCAGCTGAACCTCACTGTCCGCCCGCCGCTGCCCCTGGGCCAGCATTCGCTCCGCTTCCGCCAATTTTCCGATTCCGCCGCGCGCGCCCAGCGCCTGACAGTTCAAGGCTGCCATAGCGTTCGAGAACTCCAGAACCTGATGCAACGGCCACTCCTTGAGTACGCCGTAGCAAAACGCCCCGTGGAAAACGTCGCCCGCACCGGTAGTATCGACGCAGTCAACCACAAACGCCGGCGAGTAATAGAACCGCCCGTCGAAGCGCGCCAGAGCGCCGTGCGATCCCAGCGTCATCGCCGCAACCTTCATGCCGAACTCCTTCTGGATGCGCGTCAATGCCTCGAACGGGTCACGCTCCCGTGTCCACTGCTCGGGAAAATTCGAGCTTCCGATCAAGTAGTCGACATTGGGCAACACCTTGTCGAACCCGTCGTAGATCGTGTCCACGTCGACGGTTACTGGGATGCCCCGCTCCCTAGCTAAACGCGCCGCCTTGCCGACCGCAGGCGTGTCGTGCCCGTCGATGTGTAAGAGCCCCGCTCCTTCTATCCAACTCGGCTGTACTTCTTCGGGACGCATCGCGAGTCCGTCGTCACGTCTCCACAGCACTGTGCGCTCACCCGTCTGCCGGTCAATGATGATGTAGGCCGACTGCGTGGGCAATCCCGCTCTCACTTGAACGTCATCGACGTTGACGCCCTCCTGGCGCAGGCTAGCGAGTTGAATCTCACCGCGTTGGTCGTTACCGACCGTGCCAACATACTTTGTTCTCAGACCCAACCGCTGTCCCGTTACGACCGCACTAGAGACCTGCCCCCCGACGCTAATCATCTCCTCTTCGAAAGGCTCCTTACCGCCGTAGGCCGGGAAACGGGGCACAATCAGCAAGGTGTCCGTGGCGTTCAGCCCCACACCCACCAAGTCGAACTTCTCAGGCATAACCGATAACTGTAGCCGGATGGCTCCCGCAAACGCACGATCGGGCCTACAATGAGGCCCATGAGACGCGTTTGGCTCGTCGGATTCTCCACGATGGCACTGGCCGCATCACTCGTCGCCCAGGGCAGAGTCGGCGGCGGTCCGGCAGCGCATTCCGGCTCGGATGCGCGTGTGGGCGCCGGCGGCATCCGCACCAGCAACCCAAATATTCTTCACCCCGGCAGCCCCAGCGGCGGCCAGCCCGGCTCCATCTTGACTCCAGGCACGCCGCGCTCGCCGGGAGCCTCCGCACTGCCTGCGACGCCCGGCGCAGCCATGCAAGTGAAGCCACCCGCCCAGGGCGGCCGCAGACACCGCTCAAGCCGCGTATATGGCAGTCGAGGCTACGTGCCCGTATATGGCTACGGATACGGCGGCGTTTATGTCGACTCCGGATCCGGACCAGCCGCGGTGGCGCAAGACGGCGAATCGGCGACATCCAGCAGCGCCAACGTGATCACAGTGCCTCCGCAAGAGCCACAAAAGGTTCACTCACGCGTCTTCGACGTGGGTAAGACGGCCAACGGCGAGGTCACCACGCGGATCCTCGACCACTATCCGGGCGAGAATCGGCGGAGCCCGCCCGCCGAGTATTGGTTGATTGCCCTGCGGGGCGGTTTGATCTACGCCGCCGACAGTTTCGAAGAACGCGACGACACTTTCCGCTTCCGGACGTTAGAGGACAAGCAATTCGTCGTCCCGCTGGCGGAAGTCGACCTAGCCTTTACCGAGAAGCTCAACAGCGACCTCGGCAGAGACTTCAACCTCCGCTAAAGCGCCTGATGCGGAGTCCATTGGGCTGCTTCAGCATCGGTCGGGCGGCCTGCGAGGATCTCGAACGGCCTAAACCGATCCTTGTAAGCCATCGAGCTATTCTCGGCAATCCAGTACCCCGGATAGGCGTAAGCTTTGCCCCGCTCACGGGCATAGTTGAGCTGCACCAGAATTGAAAACGTCCCCGGGCTAAACGCCCGCCATGCTGGCTCGTAGAAAAAATACACCAGCGATATCGCGTTAGGAGTTTCATCCATCAGCGCAACTCCAACCAGTTCGCCGCCGTCGTAGTACAGCCACTCAGACCCGAACTGGTCGCCGCCGGCCAAAAACGACTCGTAGTAGTCCGCGCCCGAAATCGCATCCAGCGTCCAGCCGCGATTCTCCGCCATGAAATCGTGATATCGCCCGTATAGCTCCAAGTGGCGGGGACTCATCGTCGCTCGCCCGTGCCGTACCTCAATATGACGATTCCTCTTCAGCACCCGGCGCAGACCGGCATTGGGCGTGAACTCGGAGGCGCAGAAACGCACGCTGACGCACCGGCTGCAAGCCAGACATTGCGGTCGAAACAACTGACGCCCAAATCGGCGATAGCCGCGCTCCAGCAGCCGTTCGTACTCCTTCGCGGTCACATTCTGGACAATCCGATACTCCAGGGAAGCGGATTGTTCCGGCAGGTACGAGCAAGCCCGAGGTTCTTCTACGAGGTGGAGCAACTCGCGCATGCCGCTCATTGTAGTCCCGGTCACGACTAGCATCACGACTAGCAGACGATGGGGACATTTCTATCGAGCCTTGACAATCACGACTAGCACGACTAGCAGACGTGTCAACGCAAAGTAGAAAGATCCCCTAATCGCGCAAAGTAGGAAGTTCCCCATGAGTTGCCTGCTC